>JBDSDB010000037.1:0-7685 GCA_039920785.1 Gemmatimonadaceae bacterium | reverse complement strand
CACACGTTCAGGCCGAGCATGATCGCGCGCCTGCTGCGCGACTCGACGCTCGTCACCTGGCGCGCCGTGGCGAAGGATGGAATGCCCGTCCCGCCGGAACGCGCCACGGCGCGGCCGTCCATTCAACAGATGGGCAACGGCGAGACGTACGATTTCGAGTTCACTCCTGCGGTGGCGGGCGATCTGCGACTCAGCATCGCGTCCGCGGCGGGAAAGGTCCTGGCGACGGTGCCGGTGCACGTGCGCTGATCGTTCTCGCTCCACGCGTAGATGCCGCAACGGGTGAGATTCGACGCGGTGGCGGAAGTGCCTCGCGATCGAGAGTTTCGTGACGCGGTGTACGGTCCGATCGGCGCGGGGAGTCCGGGCAAACCGTAGCGCACCGACAGCTCAATCGATCGGCGCGCTGCGCTCCCGGTACACGACGCCGTTCTTCATCACGAAGCTGGGCCGCTCCATCACGGTGATGTCGGCGATCGGATCACCGGGCACGGCGACGACGTCGGCCAGCTTGCCCGGAACGAGCGTGCCGATGCGCTTCTCCCATCCGAGCAGCTTCGCCGCGTTGAGCGTGCCGGCGGAGATCGACTGCATCGGAGTGAGCCCGCCCCACGTGACCAGGAGCGTGAACTCGTGGCCGTTGGCTCCGTGATTGCCCACGCCGGCGTCGGTGCCGAGGGCGATGGGGACGTGGTTTCTCGCCGCTAGGCGCACGCTGTTGCGCATCCCCTGCGCGGCGGCGATCGCCTTCTCGGCGCGCAGCCCCTCGAGGCGTCCGCTCTTCGCCGCCAGCTCGACGTACTCGCCCGCGCTGATCGTCGGCACCAGATAGGTGCCATGCTGCACCATGAGGCGCGCACCCTCGTCGTCGAGGAACGACCCGTGCTCGATCGACGCGACTCCGGCGCGCGCGGCGAGCTTGATCCCTTCGGCGCCGTGCGCGTGCGCCGCCACCTTGCGCTCGAGCTTCTTCGCCTCGTCAACGATCGCCGTCATCTCCTCGAGCGTGTACTGCGTCGCGCCCACCGAGTCGCCTTCCGAGAGTACGCCTCCCGTCGCGCAGATCTTGATGACGTCGGCGCCGTACTTCACCTGGTAGCGCACCGCCTTGCGCGCTTCCTCCGCGCCGTCGGCCACTCCGGTGCGATAGTCGCCGTCGGCGAGGCCCGGACGGTAGCCATTCTTGTCGCAGTGGCCCCCGGTGATGCCGATGGAGCTGCCCGCGTTCTGCATCCGCGGACCCTCGACGGCGCCATCCGTGATCGCCTGGCGCAACGCCATGTCGTCGAAGTGCGCCGAGCCGACGACGCGTACCGTCGTGAATCCGGCCATGAGCGTCTTCAGCGCATTCGCCACGCCCATGATCGTCCCGTAGCCCGGATAGTCGCGCACGAGCTCGTCGTCCGACTTGAGATCGGAGTGCTGGCGGCCGATGAGGTGCACGTGCGCGTCGACGAAGCCGGGCAGCAGCGTCGCGTCGCCGAGCTCGATCGTCCGCGCGTTGGCCGGGATCGCGACGTCGGCCTGCGCGCCCACCGCGACGATCTTGTCGCCCGTGACGACGACGACTCCGTTGCGTACGACGACGCCACCGCTCCCATCGATGAGCCGCGCCGCTTTCAGCGCCGTGGTGACCTGCGCCTGGAGCGGCGTAGCGAGCAGGCTCGCCATGACGATGAGCAGAGAGGCACGGAGCACGAGGCGCCTTTGTGTGGAGGGTCCTACGGCGGGTCGAGGGGCACGGCCAAAATAGCGGGCGACGACGCACGTCACGCAAGATCGTCGTCGCATCCACGTGCGCATCACGGGGGCCGCAGCGACTCCAGCGACTCCAGCGTCAGCGTCGTCGGTGCGTCGATGAGGCGCGCAGGGAGCACGTCACTGTCGGTCCCCGTGCACAGCAGTCGCCATTCCAGATAGAGCGCGTGAGGTCGTCCGGCCGACGCCGCGGCGCGGTGCCGTAGTCGTCCGTCTGGTCCGGGCCAGCGGAAGAGCGGATACCTTCTCGTCTGCGCGACGCCGGTGGCCACCCCTCCGCGCCGCACGAGGAACTCCACGACGTTCACCAACATCTCGGCGGCCAACTCCTCACACGCGCGCTCGAGCGGCGCCAGTTCCGTATCGTCCGCAGTCACCGCGAGCAGGCGACGCTCGACGACCGGTCCCGTGTCGATCCCCACGTCGACGAAGTGCAGCGTCGCTCCGAGCGCGACGCCGTGGTCCAGCGACGCCCCCGTGACTCCGCAGCCGCGGATCCACGGCAGCAGCGCAGGGTGCGCGTTCAACACGCCGGCGCGCGCCGTGCCGATCACCTCCCGCCCGAGGATGCCGCCCCCACCGAGAATGATCCACTCTGGCGCGAGCTCGCGCAGGTGGCGCAGCAGCCCGGGGCCGTTCATCACGTCCGTGGCGATGACGCGCGCACAGCACGACGCGTACGCCGCGCGGCGCCGACGATGAAACTGCACCTTCCGTCTGGCGGCCGCCGCCGTCCACTTCGGCCAGCGGAGGATGCGACCCACCAGCCCGACTCCGCGCGGCCTGGGAAATCCGAAGCTGCCGGTGAGGACCAGCGCCGCGTCGAGCACGACGCCACGCTGCGAGAGCGCGTGCAGCACGCGCTGACCGTAGGTGCTGTCGTTGGTGATCAGGACGACACGCGTCATGTCGCGATGGTCTCGAGCTCCTCCCATCGCGCGCTCAACGCGGCGATCTCCCGCTCCAGCGACGCGAGTCCTGACCGTGCCTCGGCGTAAGCACTCGCGTTCTTCAACAAGGCGGGATCCGACAGCGCCAGGAGCAGCTGTTCGTGCTCGCGCTCCTTCGCGTCGATCTGGTCCGGCAGCGTTGCCAGCTCTCCCTTCTCCTTGAGTGTCAGCCGCCGCTGTTTCGGCTCGCGTGCCTTCCCCGACGATGCGCTGCGCGAGGGCGCGGTCGCCCGTTTCGGCGGAGGCGCCTCCGGCGCGCTCGCGGCCCGCTGCCGCACCCAGTCCGTGTAGCCGCCGACGTATTCGCCGACTCGCCCACCACCCTCGAACACGAGTGTGCTCGTCACGGTGTTGTCGAGAAACGCGCGATCGTGGCTCACGATGAGCAGCGTGCCGGAGAACTCGACGAGCAGCTCCTCGAGCAGGTCCAGCGTTTCGATGTCGAGATCGTTCGTCGGCTCGTCGAGCACGAGCAGGTTGAACGTGCGCGTGAACAGTCGCGCGAGCAGCAACCGGTTGCGCTCACCGCCCGAGAGCGCGCGCACCGGCGTGCGCGCCCGGTCGGGGGGGAAAAGGAACTCCTGTAGGTAGCCGTTGACGTGCTTGCGCTGTCCGCCGATCTCCACGAAATCCGCGCCGTCGGCGACGCTGTCGAACACGCTGCGCTCCGGATCGAGCTGCTCGCGCAGCTGGTCGAAATACGCGATCTCCAGTCCAGTGCCGAGCCGGATCGTGCCCGAGTCGGGGGCGAGCTCGCCGAGGAGGAGTCGGAGCAGGGTGGTCTTCCCCGATCCGTTCGGCCCGATCAGTCCCACGCGGTCGCCGCGCGTGATCGTCGTGGTCAGGTCGCGCACGATCGCGCGGTCGCCTCGCCAGAAGCTCACACCGCGCGCCTCGGCGACGAGTCGCCCCGAGCGCTCCGTCTCCTGTGCCTGGAGCCGTACGGTGCCGACGCGTTCGCGCCGCGCGCTCCGCTCCACGCGCAGCGCCTCGAGCGAGCGTACGCGTCCCTCGTTGCGTGTGCGCCGCGCCTGAATTCCGGTGCGAATCCACACCTCCTCCTTGGCCAGCTTCTTGTCGAACTCCTGCCACTCGCGTCCTTCAGCGGCGAGCGACGCTTCCTTGCGGTCGAGATAGGTGTCGTAGTCCGTTCCCCAGTCCACGAGCCGCCCGCGGTCGAGCTCCACGATCCGCGTCGCCATGCGACGAAGGAAGGCGCGGTCGTGGGTGACGAACACAATCGTCGTCGCCTGCCCGATCAGAAAAGCTTCCATCCACTCAATGGCGTCGACATCGAGGTGGTTCGTCGGCTCGTCGAGCAGCAGCACATCGGGTTGCCGCACCAGCGCGCGCGCGAGCAGCGTCTGCCGCTTCCGGCCTCCCGACGCCTGCGCGAACGGCGCATCGGGGTCGAGCGCGAGGTGCTGCAGTACGGTGTCCACCGCGGTCTGCATCTCCCACGCGCCGGCGACGTCGAGCTGGTGGTGCAGCCGGTCGAGCTCGCGCAGCGCTGGCTCGCTGTGATCGGTGGCCACGCGATGGCTGGCGTCGTGATAGCGCGAGAGCAGCAGCCCGGCGGCCCCGAGCCCTGCCGCCACGACGTCGAACGTCGTGCCCTCGACCTCGTCCGGCACCTCCTGCTCGAGCCGCGTCACGGTCACGCCGGTCTGGCGCACGACCTCTCCCGAATCGGGGAGGATCGTGCGATCGAGCAACTTCATCACGGTGCTCTTTCCCGCGCCGTTTCGCCCGAGCAAGCACACCCGCTCCCCCCGATCGATGCCGAAGTTGGCACGGTCGAGCACGAGCGGTCCACCGAACGCGATGCTGACGTCCTGCATGCCCAGGAGGGCCATTGGGGCTCTGTTGAGGAGAGTAGAGGAAATTAGTCAATGAGCGAACGCAGCTTCGACGACCCGGCTTTTCGGTTTTTCGGTTTGTCGGTTTTCGGTCTATCGGTTTACGGAAGCGAGCTGGGAACCGCGACGGCATTGCGGAAACGTGTGCCGGCCGTGAACCGAAATACCGTTCACCGACGAACGGCGCTCCGAGGCGCGCCACGTCGCCCTGGCGCCCTCTCCCGCCACGTCGCACCTTCCCGACGAACCCTCACGGAGGCCCGAGCCTTGGCCGAGCACGATCCCAGAACTCTCGCGTCCAAGACGGACGAGGAGCTCGCCGCCCTCGAGCTCGACAAGTCGCTGCCGATCGACGTCTGGATGGCGGTGGAGAAGGAGCGCGGGCGGCGGGAGGAGCGGCGTCGAAACGAGACTGAGCGGACGCGCGCCACCGCAGCGGCACCGGGCGCGAGTCCCGCTCGACCTACGTCGGCCACCGAGTCGCACGAGGATCCACGCATACAGGACGCGCTCGCCCAGCTTCGCGCCCTCCTCGTGCCCGGCGAGACGATGGGCGCGTACGCGGTGCAGCGACGCCTCTTCGCCCTCCTGCACCGGCGCATCGTCGTCTGCGCGACGAGCGGCCGGTTCATCTCGCTCTCGCGCGGCGTGTTCGGCGGCTACGTGCCGTACGACGTGCGCTGGCAGGATCTGGATGACGCCAGCGTCACCGCCGGCATCTTCGGCGCGTCCCTCACCATCGCCTCACTTCAGAGCGACGACCTCGCCTCGCGCGAGCGGACGGGCAGACGCGTCATGATCGGCGGCCTCCGCAAGGTGCAGGCGCAGCAGGTCTACACGCTCTGTCAGGCCCAGGAGCAGGCGTGGCGCGAGAAGCGACGCGTGCGCGACCTGGACGAGCTGCGCGCGCAGTCGGGCGGCGTGCAGATTGGCACCCCGCTCGGCGGTGGCGGGGCCGCGGCCGCCGCCGCCGCGGGCGGCGGTGACCCAACGGACAGGCTCCGTCGTGCCAAGCAGATGCTCGACGACGGCTTGATCACGGACACCGAATACGAGTCGATCAAGGCGCGCGTGGTGGACGGACTGTAGGCGGGAGCTGCAACGGAAGCAGAGTCAGAAGGGGGCGATGCTCCCGAGCATCGCCCCCTTCTGATTCATTTCCCCCTGCCCGCTACGGCCGCGGCTTCGCCGTGCGTCCCCCGGACTCGCTGGACGAGCTAGACGAGCCGGAGCTGGATGGACTCGACGACCCCGACGACCCCGACGAGCTCGAGCCCGACGAGCTGCCGGTCGACTGCTGCCCCGTGCTGCTCGGCGGCGGCGGAGTCTGCGTGTAGCCGCGGCCGTTCACCACCTGACCACGCGTCTGCGGCGTGCTGGCGTTCGGGTCCCGGATGATGACGATCGGCGCGTAGTAGCCGCCGCCGTAGTAACCGCCGCCGCCACCGTATCCCCCGTAACCGCTGCCGTACCCGTAGCCGTACCGGTTCATCCCGTACGCGTAGCCGTACGAGGAGTAGCCCCAGCCATAAGGGTCGTAGTAGCCACGGTCCACCACTGCCGTGATCCTGCGGCGCATGGCGAGACCCTCGACATCCTCTGTCCGCTGGTTCGCCCGGTCGGCGCGTGCGAGATGGAAGGCGCGCGGGTACGTCACGGCCACCATTGCGTCCGTCACGCTGCTCGGCACGCCCGCCTTCGAGAGTTCGAGCAGCTTCGACGCGTTGAACGAGAGCGACTGGCCTCGCTCGAGCAGCCAGGCGGCCACGACCGCCGAATCCGCCGAGCGCGAGGCCTCGATCACGGCGCTGGTGCCGATCGGCGCGCCCGCGGCGATCCGAGCGTTCTCGGACGACACTTCGCTTCCGCGCAGCGCCGATGCGATCTCCGCGGGTACGGTGCTCGGGATACCCACATCGCGATAGCGCGCGATGCGAACGTTCTCGTCGCCGTAGGCGCTCACGCCTCGCACATCGAGCCACTCACCCGCCGCCGTCATCGACAGGATCGCCGACGTCGTCGTGCGGAGCCCCTCGCAGGTGGAGGCGGCCTTGAGGTAGAGCCGCCGTTCGTCGGCGGACCAGGCGCCGCGCTGCATGCCCGTGCATCCCTTTGCCGTCAACGGTTGCTCGCGTCCGCTCGCGTCGAGCTTCTGCTGCGAGCTCACCTTGCCGTCCGTGACCGTGGTGACGTCGACCACGTCGGCGCTCGACGTGGGACTGATGCAGACCACCATGTTGGAGGGAGCGTTCTCGGTCACCCTTGCCTCGGGCACGATGGGCGCCCAGCAGCCGGTCCACCCGCGCCACTTCGGGCCAGCGCTCACCTGCTGCACGCCGGCCTGCTGCGCGCTCGCGACACCGGCCACGGCAGCGACGAGTCCGATCGCGACAAGTCCGCGCTTCATCGAATCGTACGTCATGGGAATCCTCATGGAGTGAGCCTACAGCCGGATCGAGAGGCCGACGCTCGCCGACACCCCGGACAGATCGATCTTGTTGAAGCCACTGAAATCTCTACCCAGGTCTCCGCGCGCCCAGAGATAGCGCGCCTCACCGGTGAGCGCGAGCGAGGGGGTGAGCGTGAGATCCGCTCCAGCCATTCCCTGCAGCATGGGTGCCGAGCCTTTGGACTCGAAGACGGACCGGAAGACGGCGTTCGTTTTGAAGTCCACGAATTCGCCCTCTTGCTTGAAGCGGAACGGCATGACGCCGGCGCCGGCGCCGATCCACGGTGTCAACTTAGCCGGGATCCACGCCGCTTTGCCGACGGCCTGGCCGGGCGGCGACAGATAATACTTGAGGTTGAGCGTGAGCGGCACGCGCTGGAACGTGGTGCTCTGCTCGATGGGCAGGTCATCGGTGCCGATCACCTTGCGGAACTCCGACGCTTTGCTGGACCGGGAGAACCCCGCATCCAACATGACGTCGATCCGGGGCGTCAGCGTGAAGCTGACCGCCGCGCCCAGCGAGAGCGCGCTGAAGTCGCGCTTGTTCACCGTGAGGTTCTCCGTGGTGAACGCGAACACATCGCTCCCCGCGGTAGCGACCGCATAGCCGCCGCGGACGCTGATGCGGGCGTTGGGCTCGTGGAACAGAAATCCGTCGCCGGACGACTG
>JBDSDB010000036.1:0-6874 GCA_039920785.1 Gemmatimonadaceae bacterium | reverse complement strand
GCGGCGCGAGGCAACTTAGGGCGCTATCTCAACCCTTCCGGAGCGGCGTGGAGCAAGAGCAACTCGGTCGATTGCGAAGTGCCCTGGCAGACCGCTACACGATCGAGCGGGAGCTCGGACGCGGCGGGATGGCGGTCGTCTACCTGGCGCGAGACCGCAAGCACGACCGGAGCGTCGCGCTCAAGGTGCTGCTGCCCCACATCGCGCAGGCGATCGGCGCGGAGCGCTTCCAACGCGAGATCACGATCGCCGCCAGGCTCACGCACCCGCACATCCTCCCGCTGCACGACTCGGGCGTGGCGGGGGGCCTCCTGTACTACGTGATGCCGTACATGCGCGGCGAATCGCTGCGCGACCGGATGACGCGCGATGGTCAGCTGTCGGTGGACGCCGCGGTGCGCATCGGAGTGGAGGTGGCGAGCGCGCTGGACCGCGCGCACCTGGAAGGGATCGTGCACCGCGACATCAAGCCCGAGAACATCCTGATGGAGGGCGGCTTCGCCATCGTTGCCGACTTCGGCATCGCCCGGGTCAAGAGCGCCGCCGAGAACGTGGCGATCACCCAGACGGGCATGGCGCTCGGCACGCCGATGTACATGAGCCCCGAGCAGGCGGTCGGCGCCGAGGACCTCGACGGGCGCAGCGATCTGTACAGCCTCGGTTGCGTGATGTACGAGATGCTCGCCGGCGCGCCCCCGTACGAGGGCGGCTCCATGCGCCAGACGCTCACGCGCCACGCGATGGAACCGGTGCCGGTCATCCGCACCGTGCGGCCCGAGGTGCCGGAGTACGTGGCGCGGGCACTGGTCCACGTCATGGCGAAAGATCCGCGCGACCGCTTCACCTCGGCCGCGGAGTTCGCGAGAGCGTTGACCCGCGCCTCGGCCACGATCAGCATGCCGGCGACGTCGAGCCTTTGGGAGCGCGTGCGCTCCGCGTTGTTCGCGCGTCACCCGATGCCACCGCCGCGACGCCCGTCGCCCGCCGCCGCTCCGCCCCCGCCGCATTTCTCCACCGCCGCATCGATCCAGGTACCGGCATCGACCGCCGTCCAGACCGCCTCGGGTCCGGTCGGCATCGAGACGCCATTCCAGACGACGCCGTCGGGCCGCGTGGCGATCGACTCGCTCGCGGTGCTGCCGTTCAGCAGCATGGGCGGCGACGCGGACAACGAATACCTCGGCGAGGGCATCACCGAGAGCATCATGAACAAGCTGTCCGGAGTGACCGGTCTTCGTGTCGTACCGCGCTCCGTGGTGTTCCGGTACAAGCGCAGCGACATGGATCCCTGCGCGATCGGGAAAGAGGTGAATGCGCGCGCAGTGGTGACCGGGCGCATCCTCCAGCGCGGCGACACGCTCGTCATCAAGGCCGAGCTGGTCGATGCCACCACGGAGTCGCAGCTCTGGGGCGACCAGTACAACCGCAAGATGTCCGACATCTTCGCGGTACAGGAAGAGATGGCCGCCGAGATCACGCGGTCGCTGCGGTTCAAGCTGAGCGGCGAGGAGCAGGCGGGGCTCGCCAAGCGATTCACCGAGAGCACCAAGGCGTATCAGGCATATCTCCGCGGCCGCCACCACTGGAGCAAGCGGACGGTGGAGGGATTGCGGCAGGCGCTCGTCCATTTTCAGGAGGCCATCGACCTCGACCCCAACTACGCGCTGGCTTTCAGCGGGCTCGCCGACACGTTCAACATCCTGGGCTACTACAACACGCAGCGGCCTCACGACGCGTATCCGCGCGGCAAGGCCGCGGCGGCCCGCGCCCTGGCGCTCGACGATTCGCTGGCGGAGGCCCACGCCTCGATGGGCTACGTCCAGATCTTCTACGATCTCGACTGGCCCGGCGCATCCAGGAGCCTGCAGCGCGCGATGGAGCTCAATCCCATGTACGCGACCGCGCACCAGTGGTACGCGTGGTACCTCTTCCTCGTGGATCGCTTCGACGACGCGCTCGCCTCGCTACAGCACGCACAGGAGCTCGACCCGCTCTCGCTGATCATCAACGACCACCTGGGCTACGCGCTGCTGCTTGCCGGCCAGCCGGAGGAAGCGCTCACGCAGCTGATCAGGACACGCGAGCTCGATCCGGCGTTTCCGTGGACGTACTGGCGGCTCGGATCGGTGTATCTCGCCCTCGGCCGGCTCGAGGAGTCGATCGAGGCATTCGACATCGTGGTCGCCAAGACCGACGGTGGCGTGGGCCTCGGCTACAAGGGCCTCGTCTGCGCGATGGCTGGCCGCGAGGACGACGCGCGCGCGGTGCTCGACAGGCTCCAGCTTCTGAGCCTGAGCCGATACGTCTCCCCGCTCGAGTTCGCGCTCGTGTACGCGGGGCTCGGACGCGTGGATGAGACGATGTCGTCGCTCGAGCGCGCGAACGTGGACCGCGTGAGCGACTTCGCGCGCGTCAAGCTGCTGCCGTGGCCCGACGCGGTGCGCCGCGACGCGCGATTTGCCGCCCTACTGCGGCAGATCGGCGTGCGCTAGGCACGGTTTCGTTCACATCGAGCGCGCGATCGCCGCGAGCAGCGCTCGCCGCGCCGCGATCTCTCCGAGGTGAAGCCGGTACGCGGCGCCGGCGTGGATGTCCACCTTCGCGTCCACGCCCTGCACGGCTTCGAACGCCGCGCGATGTACCGCACCCTCGTCACCCGCTGTGCCGGTGAGACTCGATGCCGCCGCCGAGAGAAACGGCGTCTGCGCGAGCCCTGTGAACGCGAGCGATGCGCCAACGATCCCCCGCCCCGCGGAGCGCGTGACGACCGCCGCAGCGCCGACGACGACATAGCCGGACGCGAGCTGCGTGAACGTGGCGTACGCCGAGCCGGTGCCGCTCGGCAGCGCCGGTACCTCGATGGCGAGCAGGAGCTCTCCGGATTCCATCGCCGTCTGGAACGGACCGCGGAAGAACTGCCGCGCCGCCACCGTGCGCGCACCGCGCGAGGACTGCAGGTGAAACGTCGCATCGAGCGCGAGCATCGCCGCCGGCATGTCCGCGTACGGATCGGCGTGCACGAGCGCGCCGCCGATGGTGCCGAGGTTGCGCACCTGCAAGTCGGCGATCGTCTCGGCCACCTCGGGTACGAGCGGCATCGCCGCGCGCAGCTCGCGCGACGCGAGCAACTCGCGGTACGTCGTCGCGGCACCGATGCGAACCGCACCTCCGCTCACCGTCACGCCGCGCAGCTCCGCCAGGTAGCCGATGTCGACGAGGCGAGCGGGCCGCGCCTGACGGAACCGCAACAGCGGGATCAACGACTGTCCGCCGCAGATGACCTTCGTGTCAGCGGTACCGGCGGCCACGAGTGCCTCCTCGAGCGAGCGCGCGCGGGCGTAGTCGAATGCGGCGGGAATCATATGGCTCCTCCCTGCGTGGCCACGCTCGCAGCGCGGATGGCGGCCCACACGCGCTCCGGCGTGAGTGGCTTGTCGATGTACGTGATGCCCAGCGGAGCGAGCGCGTCGCACACCGCGGAGACCACCGTCGGCACCGCCGCGATGGTCCCCGCCTCGCCGATCCCCTTCACGCCGAGCGGATTCACCGGGCTCGGCGTGACGGTATGCGCCGTCTCGAAGCGCGGGAGCTGGTCGGCGCGCGGTACGGCGTACTCCATCATCGACCGCGTGAGCAGCTGCCCGTCGTCGTCGTAGACCGCCATCTCCTGGAGCGCCTCGCCGATGCCCTGCGCGATGCCGCCGTGGATCTGGCCTTCCACGATCATCGGGTTGATGAGGGGTCCACAGTCGTCGACCGCGAGATAGCGCAGGATCTTCACTTTCCCTGTCTCGACATCGACTTCGACCGTGCAGATGTGCGTGCCGAACGGGAAGACGAAGTTGGGTGGATCGAAGAACGCGGTGGCCTCGAGGCCGGGCTCGACACCGGCGGGCATGTTCCACGCGAGGTTGGCCATGAGCGCGATCTCGGCGAAGCTCTTCGTCTGATCGGGCGAGCCGCGCACGACGAATTTGCCATCGGTCCAATCGAGGCTCGCTTCGTCGGCGCCGAGCAGGTGCGCGGCGACCTTTTTCGCCTTCTCCATGACGCGCATCGCGGCGATCTTCACCGCGCTGCCGCACACGGCCGTGGTGCGGCTGCCGTACGTGCCCCACCCCTGCGGCGTGTTGTCCGTGTCGCCGTGCACGATCTGCACGTCGTCCACGGCGATGCCGAACTCCTCGGCCACGATCTGCGCGAACGTCGTCTCCTCGCCCTGCCCGTGCGGTTTGGCGCCGATGTACACGCGCACCGTGCCGGTGGGAAACGCGCGGACGATCGCGCTCTCGTACAGCCCGCCGCCGAACCCCACTGCGCCGGCCACGGCCGAGGGACCGAGACCGCAGATCTCGTTGTACGTCGTCACGCCGACGCCGAGGTAGCGGTTCTCGAGGCGCGCCGCCGCCTGCTCGGCGCGGAACTTCGGGTAGTCGAACATGCCGAGCGCCTTGTCGAGCGCGCCGTGGTAGTCGCCGGAGTCGTACACGAGCCCCGTGGCCACCGTGTGCGGGAAGCTCTCCTTCGGGATCAGGTTCTTGCGGCGCACGTCGACCTTGTCCATGCCGATCTTCAGCGCGTAGTGATCGACCAGCCGCTCGAGCATGAACGTCGCCTCGGGACGGCCGGCGCCGCGATACGCGTCGACGGGTGTCGTGGTGGTATAGACGCCCCGGATGACGCCCGTGATGTTGGGGATCATGTACGGCCCAGAGTACATGAGGCCGTGCAGGATCGTCGGGATGCCCGGCCCGGCGGTGGAGGCGTAGGCGCCGAGTCCCGCGTACACGCGCGCACGAAGGCCGGTGATGGTGCCGTCGGCGGTGCCGCACATCTCCACGTACTGCACGTGATCGCGGCCGTGGGTCGTGGCCATGTAGTTCTCGGAGCGGTCCTCGGTCCACTTCACCGGTCGCTTGAGATCCATCGACGCGAAGCACGCGAGCGCCTCGTCCGCGTATGCCGGGATCTTGCTGCCGAACGCGCCGCCGACCTCGGGCGCGATGATGCGAATCCTGTGCTCCGGCAGCTTGAGCATCACCGCGCAGAGGAAGCGGTGGATGTGCGGGTTCTGGCTCGTCACCCAGAGCGTGAGCTGTCCGCTGCCGGCGTTGTAGCTGGCGACGGCGGCGCGCGCCTCGATGGCCGACGGGAGCATGCGCTGCTGCCTGATGCGCAGCTTCACGGAAACCGGTGCAGCCGCGAACGCCGCGTCGGCGTCGCCGCCGGCCACGGTCCACGTGAACGCGACGTTCGACTCGACGTCGGCATGCAGCCTGGGCGCACCGGGCTCTGTCGCGAGCTCGGGATCGACCACCGCCGCGAGCCGCTCGTAGGCGACGTCGATGAGGTCGAGCGCGTCGCGCGCCGCCTCGCGCGTCTCGGCGACGACGAGCGCGACGCCGTCGCCGACGTAGCGGACCGTGTCCACAGCGAGGAGCGGGTGCGCCGGCACCTTGAGATCGCAGCCGGGCACCATCCACGCGCACGGCACGGGGTTCACCCGTTCGGCGACCTCGCGGCCCGTGTACACCGCGACGACGCCCGGACTCTTCTGCGCGCGTGAGACGTCGATCGAGGTGATGCGCGCATGCGCCCACGGGCTGCGCAGCAGCGCGGCGTAGGTCATGTGCGGCAGCTGGACGTCGTCCGTGTACGTCGCGCTGCCCGTGATGAGGCGCGGATCCTCTCGGCGCTTGAGCGCTTTGCCGATCAGGGTGGCCATGGGTCCCTACTTTGTGGCGCCAGGCGCCGACTCGCGCATGACGGTGGCGGCGACGCAGATGGCGTCGACGATGTTCTGGTAGCCGGTGCAGCGACAGAGGTTTCCCTTGATCCCCTCGCGAACTTCCTTCTCGGTGGGATCGGGGTTCTGCGCGAGCAGGTCCACGGCGGTGAGGATCATGCCCGGCGTGCAGAACCCGCACTGGAGTCCGTGCTTGTCCCAGAACGCCTGCTGGAGCGGGTGCATGCCGCCGGCACCCAGGTGCTCGATCGTCGTGATCTCGCGGCCCTCGGCCTGGACCGCGAGCATCGTGCAGCTCTTCACGGCGCGGCCGTCGAGGAGCACCGTGCAGGCGCCGCACTGGCTCGTGTCGCACCCGATGTGCGTGCCGGTGAGTCCGAGCTGGTCGCGCAACACGTGCACGAGCAGCGCTCGCGGTTCGGCGCGCACCTCGCGATTCGTGCCGTTGACCGTCAGGGTGATTGGTGCGACCACGGCGCCGCTCCCTCTCTCGTGTGGCGTGGGTGGCTGGACGCCACGCACGAATTGCCGCGGGTCACATGCCCGCCCGATGTTCGATGATATGGCTGGACACATTCACGCCGAGCAAGCAGACTCGACTCTCCTCGAACCGGTATGCGACCACATGATCATCACCAGCATCGCGACTTTCACCATGCGCGCCGGGCAGGAAGCGGGTGCACTGAAGCTGATCCGGGCAGTCAGGAAGCAGGCGGAGTCCGAGCAGCCCGGCACGCTCGTCTATCTCGTGCATCGCGTCCTCGACGCAAAGGGAAAGCTCACGCGCAAGCTGTACTTCTACGAGCGGTACAGTGGCAAGGCAGCGCTGAACGCCCATCTCGCCAGCTCGTCGTGGAAGGCCGTCGGTGACAACTGGCCGCAGTTCTTCGAGGGTACGTTTCCCAAGTCGATCGACTTCTTCGGCGTCAAGCGGATCGCGGCGTTCGAGCGCCCCGGTTCCATCCCGTCCGCTCCCTTCCGACCGCGCTGATCGACGCATGCTCATCCCACACCGCCTATCTACGCGGTGAACTCGAAGCTCGGCCCGACGGTGGAGCCATCGTCGCGGCCCGACGGGATCGCCATGAGCGCCTGCGCGCGATACTTCAGGTCGTACATCAACGGCAC
>JBDSDB010000035.1:0-13628 GCA_039920785.1 Gemmatimonadaceae bacterium | reverse complement strand
GCCCGATCATGTCGGCACGGCGCATCGACGACGACCTGCGCGACGTCGTCGGCCCGATCACGGAAGACGAGAAGCTCCTCCAGCTTCCGGGCCAGCGCGGCGACTTCACGCGCACCGACACGTGGCGTGTCATGCGCATCATGGGCGAGTTCATCGAGGGGTTCGACAACCTCGCGAGCGTGGAGCGCGGCGTGTCGATCTTCGGCTCGGCGCGCACCTCGCCCGACGACCCGCAGTACGTCGCCGCGCAGGAGACGGCGCGCCTGCTCGCCGAGGCCGGCTTCTCGATCATCACGGGCGCGGGCCCCGGCATCATGGAAGCCGCGAACAAGGGCGCGAAACTCGGCGGCGGCCGCTCCATCGGCTGCAACATCGAGCTGCCGTTCGAGCAGGGCGCCAACCCGTTCGTCGACACGCTCGTGAACTTCCGGTACTTCTTCGTCCGGAAGACGATGTTCATCAAGTACTCGAGCGCGTTCATCATTTTCCCCGGAGGCTTCGGCACGCTCGACGAGGCGTTCGAGGCGCTGACGCTCATTCAGACCGGCAAGATCTACCAGTTCCCCGTCATCCTGTTTGGCCGCCACTACTGGGCCGGCCTCATTCGCTGGCTCCAGTCGCGCGTGCTGGTGGAAAAGAAGATCTCTCCCGGCGACATGGACCTCATGCTCCTCACCGACGATCCCGCCGAAGCGGCGCACGCGGTGGTGGAGGCATGGAAGGCGACGAACAAGAAGAGCGGTTAGACGGTGTGACGGTTGACGGTCCACCTCGGGAGGCACAGGCTGACCGACGCTGGCCGTGAACCGACCAACCGTCAAACCGTCAATCGGCATGGTACACACTCCCCACCAAGACACTCCCAGATGGCCAGCAAGAAGAAAAGCTCCGCAGCGGGACCCAAGGCCCACCAGAAGCGCGCCGCCGAAGAGCGCGAGCGCGCCGGCGCGGCCCACACCGCACACGAGGGCTCGAAGTGGCTGCAGGGCGGCCGCATCGAGCCGCGGCGGATCGACGGCAGCGAATCCGCGGCGGACCTCATCGACGGGACCTTTCTCGCGTACAACGCCGCACGTCTCAGAGAAGCGTGCCAACTGTACACCAGAAAAATGCTCGAGCCCGACGTCACCGTCGGCCTCACGCTCACCGGCGCGCTCACGCCGGCGGGGCTCGGCATGGCGGCGCTCATCCCGCTCATCGAGGCGGGCTTCGTCGACTGGATCATCTCCACGGGCGCCAACCTCTATCACGACGCGCATTTCGGCCTGGGTCTGTCGATGCACCGCGGCAATGCGCAGGCAAGTGACACCGTCTTGCGCGAAGAGGGCATCGTCCGCATCTACGACATCTTCTTCGACTACGACGTGCTGCTCAGCACGGACGCCTTCTTCCGGAAGATCGTCCAGGGCCCGGAGTTCCAGCGCCCGATGAGCAGCGCCGAGTTCCACGCGCTCTGCGGCAGGTACATCCGCGAGCGCGAGAAGGCGCTGGGCATCGGGAACAAGTCGCTGCTCGGCGTGGCGTACGAGTGCGGCGTGCCGATCTACACGTCGTCGCCCGGCGACTCCTCCATCGGGATGAACGTCGCCGCCCTCGCGCTGGCGGGGAACAAGTGCACGATCGACCCCAACGCGGACGTCAACGAGACGGCGTCCATCGTGCTCGCGGCAAAGCGCGGCGGAGGCAAGAGCGCGGTCCTGATCTGCGGCGGAGGCAGCCCCAAGAACTTCGCCCTTCAGACGGAGCCGCAGATCCAGGAGGTGCTCGGCATCGACGAGAAAGGGCACGACTTCTTCCTCCAGATCACGGATGCGCGCCCCGACACCGGCGGCCTTTCCGGCGCGACTCCCGCCGAGGCGGTGAGCTGGGGGAAGATCGACCCCGATCGTCTGCCCGACGCCGTGGTGTGCTACCTCGACACGACGGTCGCCCTGCCGCTGCTGACCGCGTACGCGCATGCCCGACACGCGCCGCGCCCGCTCAAGCGCCTGCTCGATGCGCGCGAGGACAACATGCGCATGTTGCGTAGCGAGTTCGCCAAGGCCAACGGCGCGCCGAGCGAGCCATCGGACACCGACGCGAAGCTGCCGATGCACAGATAACCGGTTCACCGTTGTCGGTTCACCGTTCTCCGTTCATTTACCGTTTACGGTTTACGGTTCACCGTTAACCGATCACTGTTCATTCACCGACCACCGACCACCGACCACCGACCACCGACCCACCGACCCACCGATCACGATCTCCTCATGTCCATCTCCGATCTGCTGCTTCCCGAGTTCGACGCCGAGTGCGCGACCACTCGCACAGTCCTCGAGCGCGTGCCCGATGACAGGATCGAGTGGAAGCCGCACGTCAAGTCGTTCCCGATGGGCCACCTCGCGCAGCTCGTCGCGAAGATTCCTGGCTGGACGACCTTCGTCGTCACGCGCACGGAGTACGACATCGCACCGCTCGACGCGCCGAAGGGGTCCGGCTACACCTTCGAAAAGGTCGCCACGCTGCTCGAGGAGTTCGATCGCAACGTGACCGCCGCTCGGCCGCTCATCGAAGGCGTGTCGGACGACGAGCTACAAGTCCCATGGACGCTGAAGGCGGCCGGCAAGGCCGTCTCCACCATGTCACGTTACATGGTTCTGCGCACGACGGTGATCAATCATCTCGTGCATCACCGCGCGCAGCTCGGCGTCTACCTTCGGCTCACCGATCAGAAGGTGCCGCAGATGTATGGTCCGACGGCGGACGACAGAGGCAGCTGAAACGCCGACGAGATCTCGGGGTTCTGCACTCATGTCGCGCATGTTTCTCTTCACCCTCGCCGCACTCGGAGTCGGATTCGCCACGCTCACCGCGGCGAGCACGTGGCGCCGCACTCTGGTGACGAAGCGCGTCGAGCAGCCCGAGCGAGTCGGCCTCGCCGGCCTCGCTTCGATCGAGCTCCCGCCGAGCTTCAAGCCGGTGGGCCGTGGACGCGATGGATCACGGTCGGGGAAGCTCGACGAGAACCTCGACCGGCACCGCGACGACTATCAGATCACCTTCCGCTTCGAGCAGGCGCAGCATCACGGGCTCGGGGGTCATCTCGCCGACCCGGTGCTGCTACACGTGACGCTGTTCAATCCGAACGCGCCGCGGCCCGACGCGTCGAAGATCACCTTCACCACGATCCCGCGCTTCTACCCGCCGGTCGATGACGACCGGCCGCGGTTGGACGCACACTTCGCCGCGCAGCGCTGGCTGCCGGACGTGCGGACCGGAGACGCAGTCACCCGTGCCGCGGCGACGGGAG
Organism: Gemmatimonadaceae bacterium; assembly: GCA_039920785.1. GTDB lineage: Bacteria > Gemmatimonadota > Gemmatimonadetes > Gemmatimonadales > Gemmatimonadaceae > AG11. Next base: position 10,339 of record JBDSDB010000035.1, on the reverse strand, counting down.
AGGGACGCGGCGACGATCTCGTGAGCGGGCCGCCGGAACGCTGGCTCGTCATCCACGTCGACGAGACGCGGCGGATCCGCATCGACCTCTACACCTGGCGGAAGATGTACTCCGTGGACGAGGCACGAGCGCTCGTGAAGCACATCGCGGAATCCGTTGCGGTCACGCCGAAGCTCTCCGAGCTGTTCGAAGGGGTGAAAGGCATCGAGGCGCGCGAGTCGGAGCGGTTCGACAGATCGGTGACCAGTGCGCTCGCCACACTGAGTCGGTGCGGCGTCCGGTCGATGGGGCCCGCGATGGTGTCACTGAGCGACCGGTGCGCGTCGTGGCTCTCCGACGACCGCCGCTTCCTGCGCGTCGCCCGTCCCGTCGGTCGCATCCCGCTCGCCGCGGCGACGGGTCGCTGGCAGGACGCGCCCGAATTCAAAATCGTCGTGCCCGCAGGCCGCTCGCCGAAGCTGCAGGGCCCAGTGGACTTTCGTCTGGCGATGATCTTCTGGGACGACAAGCGGAAGGGCTGGGCCGTCGGGGGGTTCGGTGAGCACCTGCACGAGGACGACGATCCGGAGAGTCCGCTCATTGCGGCGATCACGCGCGGGCTGCGCGACCATGCGAGCGTGCACCTCTTCGCCCTCGCATCGCACGACCTGCAGTATCTGCCGGATCGCGTCGCGCTCGATGAGTTCTTCGCCGAGGCCGACCGCGTGGCGACGGCGTTGCGCGACGGCAAGGTCGTCGCTGGCGTGACGGTGGCGCCGTTGACGCTCGAACAGCGGTGAGTGGGTGAATGAGTTACTGAGTGAATCGGCCGGTGAATTCGTGAACTGACGGAAACGGCTACAACCGGCTTGGATGCGCTGTCGAGAAGTCCCCACGCAGGTTGTGATCAGAGGTCGTTCGATTCACCAGTTCACCGACCAACTCACCAATCAACCAATTCACCAATTCACCTCCCGTTGCCGGCCCGCAGCGCCCACACCGCCGTTCCCAGGCACCACGCCGGTATGAGCGTCACCGCCGTCAGCGCGAACAGGCTCGACTCCGGAACGAGCAGCACGCCCAGCAGGCCACCCATCGCGGCGAGCCAGGCCAGCCACGCCATCCACCGTGGGCTCGCCGCGTCCTGACGCTCGACGAACCCCAGCGCGAGTGCGCCGAGGGCCACGAGGCAGTTGCCGAAGCGGGCCGTCGTGAGCCCGAATCGATGCAGCGCCTCGAACAGCGGCGCGATCGTCGTCTCGCCGGCCACGTATCGCGTGGCCATGTTCCAACCCGCGTTGCCCATGAACGCGATGTCGATGGCGTTGAAGCAGAGTCCCAGACAGATCAACGCGAGCGCCATGACGAGTGCCGCATCACGCTCCGACCCCGCGATGAGCCCGCGCGCCCACACCCCGGCGATGATCAGCGCCGTGCCGGCGAGCATCGCCAGATGCGCCGGCCGGAAGTACCACGTCGCCGCAATGAGCCGCAGCTGACCGGGCACGTCGGCCGGCAGCATGGGATGCAGCGCCGCACCGATGCCGAGCAGCGCTGTGCCGACGAGGAGCGCGATGGCGAGCGGGCGAGTGAGCGTGACCACTACATTCCTCCAATGCGCGACGGACCGGGAGCGTCAACTTACGCCACGACCGCGAAGCAGGCGACCCTGGCGGACGGTCCCATGCGCGGCCGCGTCTGTGTCGTGACCGGCGCGAATCGCGGGCTCGGCAAGGCCACGGTCACCGCGCTCGCCCGTCTCGGCGCCACGGTCGTCATGCTCGGTCGCGATGCGCATCTCCTCGGCGGCGCCCGAGACGACGTCGAGCGAACGACCGGCAACGTGCAGGTGGAGACGGCGGTCGCCGACCTCGCTTCGTTCACTTCCATCAAGGCGACGGCCGACGACATCGCGACGCGCCATCCCGCCATTCACGTCCTCGTGCACAACGCCGGCGTCAACCCAGCTCGCCGCACCCTCAGCACCGACGGCATCGAGCTGACCATCGCCGTGAATCACCTCGGGCCCTTCCTGCTCACACACGAGCTGCTCCCCGCGCTTCGCCAGGGCGCCGCGAGCGGCGGCGCGCGAATCGTCGTCGTCACCTCGATGTTCGAACGGTTTGGCCGCATCGCCTTCGATGACTTGCAGGGCGACCGACGATGGATCGGACTGGTGGCCTACGCGCAGTCCAAACTCGCCAACGTGCTGTTCACCTACGAGCTCGCGGCCCGCGTCGCCGGCTTCGGCATCACGGCCAACTGTGTCGACCCTGGCCTCGTCGCGACGGACCTCATGCGCGACCACGCGCTGTTCCGGCCGCGCTGGCTGCGCTCGATGTGGAGTCGCGTGCTGCGCTCCCCTGAAACCGGCGCGCAGGCGGCCCTCTTCGCGGCGTCCTCCCCGCGCGTCGATGGTGCCAACGGCGTGTGCTTCGACCGGCGTGGGCGAGTGGTGCGCACCTCCAGGCGCTCCCGCGACCGCGACGCGCGCGAGCGATTGTGGAAGCTCAGCGAGCAACTGACTGGCGTGCGATTCACCTGATGGTGACGCGGGGCTCGCGCGTGAGCTCCGCCTCGCGCAGCACCGCCTTCACGAACGACGCCCGAGAGTATTCGCCGCCGCTCACCCAGCCGACGAACGACTCGGCGCCGAACAACCTCCTGACGATCTCGCGCGGGCCCACTCCGATGGCACCGAGCTCCTCGATCCGACCGATCGTCTCCTCGTTCCACTGGATCTTTGCGCGCAGCTGCTCCGTCGCGTCGCTGATCACGCCGCGGTGCGCGTCGAGCAGCAGCCTCGGTTCCAGCGCCACCACGGCGCGCAGGCTCGACACCAGCGCCCGCGGCGACTCGTGGATGTGCGCCACGCGCACCTTCACGCCGAGAAAGAGATCGCCCGAGACGACGATGCGCCGCTCCGGGTCCCATACCACCCGGTGATCCACCGAGTGTCCAGCTGTCGCGATGATCTGGAGCGGAGCGGGATCGAACGGTGTGACCGGACCGATGAGCCGCGGCGTCCACCCCCACACGACGCGACGATACAGCCGAATCCTCGGGCGCTCGCGAAGGATGGCCTCGCACTCGGGATGCATCGATATGCGAAGCCCCATCGCCGCCAGCAGCGGTGCGTTGCCGGCGTGGTCCTCGTGCCAGTGCGTGATCACCACGCCCCTCGGCGCGAACCCGGCTACTGCTTTTCGCACGGCCGGCGCCGCGCGTGGAAAGCCGCTGTCCACGAGCACGCCGTCGATCACGTAGGCGCTCACATCGTAGCCCACCGCCCGTCCGCGCCAGCTCCCTAGCTGCAGGCGCTCCACTCCAGGCTCGATCGTTGCGCGCACCAGACTCATGCGACCGCGCGGAGAATTGCCCTCACGCCCGGCGCGCGGTAGACTGAAGTCATGCGGCGCCCGGCCAACGGCCGGGCGCGCCCTTTTTTATTGTCTCGAAGTCGAAGACCCATGATCGAAGCGCTCAAACAGAAGCTCGGAAACGAGGTCGAGAAGCTGCAGTTCGAGCTCAACGTGACCCTACCCGGTGAGATCCGGAGGGCCGTCGAGATGGGCGACCTTCGCGAGAACAGTGAATACAAAGCGGCGCTCGAGCGCCAGCAGTTCGTGCAGGCCCGTCTCGGACAGCTGCGCGAGCGGCTCAGCAAGCTGTCGTCCATCGACGTCACGCAGATCCCGCACGACAAGGTGGGCCTCGGATCCACCGTCGACGTGCGCGACGAGCAGTCCGGATTGAAGGAAAGGTATCATCTCGTCTTCGGTGACGCCGTCGAGTTCGAGGAGGGACACGTCACGATGTCGTCCCCGATCGGTCGCGCCCTGCTTGGCAAATCCGTCGGCGAGATCGCGTTCCTCAAGCTCCCGGCGCTCACACGCCACCTCAAGGTCACGGAGCTCAAGACGATTCACGACCTCAAGCCCGGCGAGGGCTGACCGCGAGCGACGAGCGCGCCCGATGTCGACGACTCAGGGCTCCACGACGCGGAAGATGCGGCTCGCTTCCGCGTCGTAGTCCGCGACCGCGTCCACGACGTCGGCCCCTCGCCAACGCAGCCATCGCGCGATCACGGGCGCGATGCGGATCGCCGCGGCGCGGCCATGGTCGCGCGTCTCGAACGCGATCGGCGTGCGTCGGATGAGCAGGTCGCCGAGCGTCGACGCCTGCTCGTGCGTGATGGCATGGAGCAGCTCTCCGAACACGTAGGGGAGCCCGGGTTCGACGAATGCGCCCAGCCCCGGATCGGCCTGCGTCAGCGACCACACGCCGCGCCACGCAGTGCCGTACGCCGTCACGAGCCGGTAGCCGATCGCCTCGTCGCCAGTGGCTCGGATCGCGTGCGCGATCTCGGCGTTCACGTCGCGGATGTCGCCCCCCACGAGCGCGAGCCTGGCCGTCACTGCCGGAGTCGGCCTGCGGCCCAACGCGCGCTCCACGACGTCGACGACTTCCTCCGCCATCGCACGATAGGTCGTGAGCTTTCCGCCGGTCACCCGTACGAGGCCGGGCGCGCTCTCCACGATGGTGTGCTCGCGCGATGCGCTCCCCGGGTTGGTGCCCGATGCGCCTGCCACAGCCAGTGGCCGCACGCCGGCCCACGCGCTCACCACGTCGGCGATGGTCAACCTCGCCGCCGGAAAGTAGGTGTTGGCCGCGTCCAGCAGATAGTTGACGTCGGCCCTCGTCGCGCACACCTCGCCCGGCGCCGTCGAGTCGAAGCTGTCGGTGGTTCCGATGATTGCGTGCGGCCCCGCCGGTAGCACGAACATCACGCGGCCGTCCTGCGGCGCGGTCAGCGTCACCGCCGCGACATTGCCGATTCGCGCGCGCGGCACGCTCACGTGCACACCCTTGCTGCCGCGCACGCTCGCGATCGCGTCGTGGTTGGCCAGCCGCTCCACCTCGTCGCTCCACGGCCCGGTCGCGTTGACGACGACGCGCGCGCGGAGCGTCGTCACCGTCTCGTTCAGCGTGCTCGTCACGCTCGCTCCGGCGATCCGTCCGCCCTCGCGCACGAAGCCCGTCACCGCGGTGTGGTTCAGCACCACCGCGCCGGCGTGCTGCGCGGAGAGCGCGGTCGCCAGGGTGAGCCGCGCATCGTCCGTAGCCGCGTCCCAGTACCGTGCGCCGCCGCGCAGATCGTCGCCGCGCAGCGTCGGCTCGCCGGCCAGTACCTCCTGCGCTCCGAGCACGGGGTGCGGCCGGGCGTTCCGCCACAGGGAGAGCAGATCGTAGAGCGAGAGCCCGGCGGCGAGCTTCCAGCGCGACACGCGTGCACCGCGATAGACCGGCCACGTGAACGCGAGCGGCCGAACGAGGTGCGGGGCGATGTGCAACAACGTACGGCGTTCTCGGCTCGACTCGAACACGAGCCCGAGCTGCCCGTGCTCCAGATACCGCACCCCGCCGTGAATGAGACGCGACGATCGACTCGACGTGCCGCTGGCGAAGTCCTCCCGTTCCACGAGGGCTACGCGAAGCCCGCGCAGCGCGGCATCGCGCGCGATCCCGGCACCGGTGATCCCGCCGCCGATGACGAGCAGGTCGAACACCTCGTCGCCGAGTGCGTGGAACAGCGTGTCACGGTCTGGTCGCGTGGCGTGGCCGGTCGTCAGATCGTCCTCGAGGAGGCACAGTAGCGAGCGCGTCGGCGCTGAAGATAACCCTGCCGTACTCGCCTAGTCTCGCTCCACCCCGCCCCGTAGCTTTCGCGCATGGCAAGCTACGGCTCTCCCGGGCGACGCGTCGCCATCGTCGCCGGCGTCCGCACTCCGTTCGCCAGGTCGGGAACGACACTCAAGCACCTCACCTCGACGGAGCTCGGCAAGCACTGCGTCGCCGAGCTGATTCAGCGTACCGAGATCGACGGCAAGCTGGTCGACGCGATCGTCTACGGTACGGTGGTTCCCTCGGTGGTGGCGCCGAACATCGCGCGCGAGGTCTCACTGCTGCCGATGCTGCCGAAGGGCTGCCAGGCGTTCACCGTGAGCCGCGCCTGCGCCTCCGCCAATCAGGCGATCACCGACGGCGCCGACCAGATCGTGCTCGGCCACGCCGACGTCGTCATCGCCGGCGGCGCGGAGTCGCTCTCGAACGTTCCCATCCTGCACTCGCGCGGCATGAGCGAGGCGCTCGTCGCCGCCTCCAAGGCCAAGACCCTGGGCGGCCGCGTGCGCGCCCTCGCGCGCGTGCGGCCGCGCGACCTGGTGCCGATCACGCCCGCCATCGCCGAGCCTTCCACGAACGAGACGATGGGCGAGTCGGCGGAGAAGATGGCGAAGATCAACGCCATCCCGCGCGAGCAGCAGGACCAGTTCGCGCTGCGCTCGCATCGCCTCGCCGCCGCCGGCACGCAGGACGGCCGTCTGACCGCCGAGATCGTGCCGCTGTTCACGCCGCCGCAGTTCGAGGCGATCACGTCGGACAACGGCATCCGCGCCGACGGCTCCATCGAGCTGCTGCGCGCGCTCAAGCCGGTGTTCGATCGACGGAACGGGAGCGTCACTGCGGGCAACGCGTCACCCCTCACGGACGGAGGCAGCGCCGTGCTCCTCATGAGTGAGGCGCGCGCGAAGTCACTCGGCTACACGCCGATCGCGTACATCCGCAGCTACAGCTACGCCGCGCTGGATCCGGGCGAGCAGCTCCTCATGGGCCCAGTGCTGGCGGCGCCGGTCGCGCTGGAGCGGGCGGGCCTGACGCTCGCGCACATGGATCTCATCGAGATGCACGAGGCATTCGCCGCGCAGGTGTTGTGCAACCTCAAGGGGCTCGCGTCGCGCGAGTGGGCCGAGCGCGCTGGCTTCGCCGAGCCCGTGGGCGAAGTGGACCGCTCTCGGCTCAACGTCATGGGAGGCTCCATCGCCATCGGGCATCCGTTCGGCGCGACAGGCGGCCGCATTCTCACCACGCTGTGCAACGAGCTTCGGCGGCGCGACGGCCAGTTCGGGCTCATGACGGTCTGCGCCGCGGGCGGCATGGGCCACGCCATGGTCGTGGAGCGCGACTGATGCAGACGCTCCGCCTGGATCACGAAGACGGCGTCGCCATCATCACGATCGCCCTCACCGGCGAGTCGGTGAACAAGGTCACCGCCACCATGCGCGGCGAGTTCGCCGAGCTGTTCGGCCGGATCGAGAGCGACGCCACCGTGAAGGGGGTCGTACTGATCTCGGGAAAGCCCGACAGCTGGATCGCCGGCGCCGACATCGACGAGTTCCTCTCGCTCTCGAGCGCCGCGGAGGCCGAGGCGCTGATCCGCGGCGGCCAGGCGCTGCTCGCGCGCCTCGAGACGCTGCGCGTGCCGGTCGTCGCCGCCATTCACGGCGCCTGTCTCGGCGGCGGGCTCGAGACCGCGCTGGCCTGCCGCTACCGCGTCGCTACCGATCACCCCAAGACCGTGCTGGCGCTCCCCGAGGTGCAGCTCGGGCTTCTGCCGGGCGCCGGCGGCACCCAGCGTCTGCCGCGGCTCATCGGTCTCCAGCGCGCGCTCGACATGATCCTCACGAGTCGAAACGTGCGCGCCAAGAAGGCCTACCAGATGGGCCTCGTGGACGAGCTGGTGCATCCGGCCATCCTGCGCGAGGTCGCGATCGACCGCACCCGCCAGCTTGCGGCCGGAACGCTCGACGGCCGACATTCGCCGAAGGGCCGCGGTGCCACGGGCGTGCTGCTCGAGGACAATCCGTTCGGCCGCGCGGTCGTGTTCAAGAAGGCGCGCGAAGGGGTGATGGCGAAGACGCACGGCCACTATCCGGCCCCTTTGGCCGCGCTGACGGCCGTTCAGGTGGGCTATGATCGCGGCCGCGACGCCGGCTCCCGCGAGGAGTCCCGCGCGTTCGGTGAGCTGGCGATGAGCGATGTGGCGCGACAGCTCATGTTCCTCTTCTTCGCCACCACGGCGCTCAAGAAGGATCCCGGGGTGCACGGAATGGCGCCGGAACCGCTCGAGGTCGAGACGCTCGGCGTCCTCGGCGCGGGCTTCATGGGGGCGGGCATCGCGTCGGTCGCCGTCCAGCAGGGCACGCCGGTGCGGCTCAAGGACACCGATCTCGCGCGCGTGGGGAGAGGGATCGCCGCGGTGAGCGACGTGCTGCGCGAGCGGCTCGACAAGAAGCAGATCACGCGGCTCCAGTTCCAGGATCAGCTCCTGCTGGCCGGAGGGACGGCGGAATACACCGGGTTCGGCCGCGCGTCGCTGGTCATCGAGGCGGTGTTCGAGGATCTGGAGCTCAAGCATCGCGTGCTGCGCGAGGTCGAGCCATTGCTTCAGGAGGACGCCGTGTACGCCTCCAACACGAGCACGATCCCGATCGGCCGGATCGCCGAAGTGGCGAAGCGCCCCAACCGGGTGCTCGGGATGCATTTCTTCTCCCCCGTGCACAAGATGCCGCTCCTCGAGGTCGTGGCCACGCCGGAGACCGACCCGGACGCGACGGTCACCGCGGTGGCGTACGGCAAGCGGCTCGGCAAGACCGTGATCGTCGTCAACGACTCCCCCGGCTTCTTCACGACCCGCACCCTCTCTGCTTACATGAACGAGGCGGGGCGAATCCTCGACGAAGGGGCGAGCATCGAGGCGATCGACGGCGCGCTCACGGCGTTCGGGTTCCCGGTCGGTCCCATCACCCTGCTCGACGAGGTCGGCATCGACGTGGGGGGAAAGGTCGGCCAGGTGCTGAGCGAGGCGTTCGGCGGACGGATGTCGCCGAGCGAATCGCTCCGGCGAGTGGTCGAATCGGGGCGAACCGGCCGGAAGGGCCGCCTTGGCTTCTATCGGTACGACGCCACGGGCAAGAAGGGCGAGGTGGACCCGTCGGTGTACGAGGTGCTGACCGGTGGCGCCCAGCGCCGCGACATGGAGGTTGCGGAGATCCAGCGCCGGTGCGTCCTCGCGATGGTCAACGAGGCCGCACTCTGCCTCGAGGAGGGCGTGCTCCGTTCGGCGCGGGATGGCGACGTCGGGGCGGTGTTCGGGATCGGCTTCCCACCCTTTCGCGGCGGCCCGTTCCGGTACGTGGACGCAGAGGGAGCCGCGCGAGTCGTGGACGACCTCGAACACCTGAACGACCGTTTTCCGGGGCGGTTCGCTCCCTCGGGACTGCTCCTGGCGCACGCCAAGGGACAGAAGCGTTTCTACCGAGCACACGGCAACCCGATACCGTAGATTTGCCGTATCGGTGATGTGGGGCACAGGGCCATCGACCGCGGCTCGCGAGGTCATCGCGCGTCGCGTTCTCTACTGTGACGATGGATGTAGATGCAAGGTCCAGAGAGTATGGAGAGCTCGGATGCGGCACTGGTTACGCGGGTGCTGCACGGCGAGGTGAATGCGTATGGTGATCTTGTCTCGAGATATCGTGACAAGTACGCCAGATACGCAGTGCACATGCTCGGCAATCGGGAAGATGCGGAGGAAGCGCTGCAGGATGCGTTCACCCGTGCTTACCGCTCGCTCGCGCGGTGCGAAGAGCCTGAGCGCTTTGGAGCATGGCTGTTCCGGATTCTCGTCAACCGATGCCGGACGAGCGGAGCACGCCGTGTGCGTCGCGGACAGACGTTCGTTCATGATGAGACGGCGCTGCTCAACGCGTCCGAGGAGCATCCCGCCGAGCAGACGATGTGGCGGGAGGAGATCGAGCGTGCGCTGGGCGAGCTGAGCGCCGACCAACGGGAAGCGTTTCTGCTCAAGTATGTGGAGGAGCTGGGGTACGACGAGATGGCCGAGATCACCGGCGTCGGGGTCTCAGCATTGAAGATGAGGGTCATGCGCGCCTGCGATCGGCTGCGCGTACTGTTGCGGGAGGTTCACAGTGGCTGATTGGGGCCGGACGACGCTCGAGCTGATCGTCCAGGAGTTGAAGCACCCGGTTCACGTCGACGAGTCGTTCGACCGCCGGGTGATGGTGCGGGTACGCCGGCTGTTCGCCGAGCGTCGTCCGCGCGGCGTTGTCGCGTGGATCGGCGCGGCGGCGCACGTGGCGCGCCGGCCAGCGTGGGCCGCGGCCATCGCCGCCAGTGTCGTCGCGGTCACGGCGGTGACCATGCTCCGCTCAAAGCCCGCCGCACCTGGCACCGGTTCCATCGGCGTCCAGTTCGTCCTGGTCGCCCCCACCGCGCAAAGCGTGGCCGTCGTGGGCGACTTCAACAACTGGGGTCTCAACAATTCCGCGCTCGCGGCCGAAAACCATAATGGCGTTTGGAGTGTCTCAGCTTCTGTGAAGGCTGGTGTGCATCGCTACGCTTTCCTCGTGAATGGCAAGCAGTACGTCGCCGATCCTACAGCTCCGCGCTCCTCGGGTGACGACTTCGGTATGCCGAGCAGCGCGCTCGTCGTGGAGGG
>JBDSDB010000034.1:0-25840 GCA_039920785.1 Gemmatimonadaceae bacterium | reverse complement strand
TCGAAGTACAGTTCACGGCGTTGAGCGAGACGCAAACTCGTGTCGAGCTCACCCAGAGCAACTGGGACGTGTTCGGCGAGCAGGCGCCGATGATTCGCGGCGGCTACCTCCATGCATGGGCGACGATCTTCGAGGGCGCGTTCAAGGCGGCGGTGAGTCGCTGAGCCGCGACGTTATGGGGAGCGTCGCTCCTTTTCGTCACGCTTCCCGGAGCGCGGGCCGCGAGTCCGCGACTGCTCAGTGGCGCTCGCCGTCGTCGCGGTGGCAGGCCTGGTCGACCACGACCGCGCTGGCGAGAATCAGCACGTCGTCCTCCCCCTCGACCGTCTCCACACCGTACGTGTCGCCCAGGCTGAACCATCGCTTCGACACCGTCGCTACCTCGCGGCCGCCGCGCGTGAACACATACTCGTGGTCGAGGAAGTCGCCGCGCGCCTCGAGGTCGTCGGGGCCCGGGACGTCCACGGTGAATCGATGGTGCAGCAGAGCGAAGAGCTCCTTCTTCACCACGGCGGCGAGCTCGCCGTTCCGGTAGATCTCGTACGTCGGGGAGAGCTTGAGCAGCTTCTGCTTGATGAACGCGAGCTCCTCGCCATCCATGTCCTGGAAGGAAAGCTGCCCGCCCCAACTGATCGCCTTACCGTCGACGCGGTAGACCTCACGCTCATCGGCGTCGCGGATGTAGTAGTCGTCGCCCCACGAGAGCAGCTTCTGCTTGAGCACGTAGCGCACGGTCGATCCTCGTGATGAAGTGGTAGCTCGTCATACGGGGTGGTGGGCGGATTGTGTCCGGCGAGCTCGCCCGTGGCAGAGCCGATATTTACCCCTTCTCCGGCTGAGCTATGTTCTCGCCCGGGCCGAGCGCGCCGGCGGCACTCGCAGCGCATGCACGATCACGTCGGTGAGCACGCGCCCAGCCGATCCATTCGCGTCGTCGAGCGACGGATTGTAGATCGTGACCTCCATTCCGACCGCCCGTCCGCTCGCCATCGCCGCCCCGAGCACGATCGCCAGTTCATCGAGCGTCAGCCCGTCATCGAGCCGGTAGTCGACCGCGGGCATCACCTCGTCGGCGAGGCAGTCCGCATCGAGGTGGATGAAGAAGCCGTCGAGCTCCGGCCGCGACATATGCTCGACGGCCGCTGCGGTCGCCGCACCGATCCCCAGTCGCCGGATGGCGGCCAGGTCGAACGCCTTCATCGTATCGGGCAGCGGCTGACTGCCGTACTCCCGTTGCTCCTCGGCGTCGCGAACGGCGAACGCTACGACGTCATCGTCCCGCACGAGCGGACGCCGCCCCTCGATGTCCGTGAGCATCGCGGGTCCTCGCCCAGTCACGAACGCCAGCTCCATCGAGGCCGCCTCGCCGTTGGGGTTGGCCTCCACCTGATAGAAGTCGGCGTGCCCGTCGATGAACAGCAGCCCGTATCGTCCTCGGCGCCGAAGCGCGAGCATCGAGCCGAGAAGGATCGAGCAGTCGCCGCCGAGGATGAGCGGGAAGTCGCCTGCGTCGAGCACGTTGCCGACAGCGCTGGCGAGTTTCGGAGACCATGCGGCGATCGCGCCCGCGTTCAGCGTTCCCGTCGCGGCATCGCGCTCGGGATCGTAGGGCGGCGTCTCAAGGCGCGAGGCGCGTCTGGCGTCGAGCCGGTCCGCCAGCCCGTGCCCGAGCAGGGCGTCAGGCAGCATCTCGACCCCGCTCGGTGCGAGCCCGAGTATCGAGGGCGCCTCGATGATGGCGATGCTCCGGGGCCGAGTCGTCACGTTGGAGCGCGGCCGTTGATCGAAGCTCGATGACATCAATCAACTCTCGGTGCGTGTAGAGATTCCTGACCAGCGACTTCCTCCGACCATGCATTCTTGTGGCCGGAACGACGTGAGGAGGGGATGTGGCGCTCGACGTATCCCCAGTGGAGTGGCGACCGTAACAGAGGACGTCACTCACTTTCAGGATACGATCTCATGAGAATGCATGCCTTCGCTCTGCTCGCCGCGCTGGCGATCGTCCCAGCCAGCCTCGGCGCCCAGACCTCCTCCAAATACCCGCCACTCGACCGCTACCTGATGCCGCAGGACGCAGAGATCGCGCTCGCCAAGTCTGCCGCACCACCGAACATCTCGGATCGCGCGACGATCAAGGTGCTCACGAGCTCGGGGTTCACCGTCGTGCGGCAGGGAGACAACGGAAACGTGTGCATGGTGATGCGTGCGTTCAGCGCACCGACGTACACGCCGGCGCAGTTCCGCGACCTCGTCTACGATCCGACCGTGCGCGCGCCGATCTGCTTCACCGCTCCCGCCGCCCGAACGGCGATGCCGTACTACGAGATGCGCACCAGGCTCGCGATGGAGGGCAAGAATCCCGGCCAGATCGCCGAGGCGCTCCAGGCAGCGTACGTCAAAGGGACGCTGCCGCGCCGCGACGCCGTGACGTTCGCGTACATGTGGTCCGCGCATCAACATCTCGGCTCGGGCATCAACGCGTGGCTCCCGCACCTGATGATCTTCGCGCCGTATGTCGAGAATGCGATGGTCGGCGGGAACGCATTCGGCTCGCCGCTCCCCCAGGTGACGGACGACGGCGGCACACCGTTCTCGGTGGTGGTGATCCCGGTGGACGCCACGCTCGCGGGCCGGCTGCAGCCCGCGCACTAACTTCCGAGTCATCGCCATCGCGTAGCCAGGTGCTCATGTACCGACTCGACGAAGTCGACGACGCCGCGGACGATGCCGCGCCCGACCGCGGCACCTTCGACGCACGCTATCTCGCCTTTCTGACCACGGTCGCCGATCTGCGGCCGAGTCTCCATCGCTACTGCGCGCGGATGACCGGCTCGGTCGCCGACGGCGAGGACGTGGTGCAGGAAGCGCTGTTCCACGCGTACCGGCGGCTCGAGACGTTCGACGACACGCGCCCGATCAAGCCGTGGCTGTTCCGAATCGCGCACAACCGGTGCATCGACTTCCTGCGGAGCCGCGGTGTGCGCGAGGACGCCGAGTCGAGTGCGGATGCGCCGGACGTCGTGTGGCCCGTCGATCCGCCAGGTCCAGCGCTCGGCCGCGCGGTCGAGCACCTGGTGCTCACGCTTCCGCCGATGGAGCGCGCGTGCGTGCTGCTCAAGGACGTGCTCGACCACTCGCTCGAGGAGATCGCGGCGCTCGTCGGCTCCACGGTGGGCGGAGTGAAGGCCGCGCTGCATCGCGGCCGTGCGAAGCTCGCCTCGGCGCCGAAGCCACGCGCGCGCGTGCCGCACGCGACATCGCCCGACGACGTCGCCCTGCTCGGCCGGTACGTCGAGCGCTTCAACCAGCGCGACTGGGACGGCCTGCGCGAGCTCGTCACCGCGGACACGCGCGTGCGCGTTGCGGATCGCTTCTCGGGCCGGCTCTCCGACTCGCCGTACTTCGGCCGCTACGGCCGCATCACGAAACCATGGCGCCTGCTGCTCGCTCAAGTCGACGGCGAGCCGATGATCGTCAGCGAGTATGCGGAGGACGGCGTGTGGGCGGCGCGTGGGATCATGCGTCTGCGTCTGCACGAAGGTCGGATCGCCGACATCGCCGACTACCAGCACTGTCCGTGGGTGCTCGCGGGGGCGGAGGAGATTCGGGTGCGGTGAGCGGCGATCCCGGTGATTCGATGCTCCGTACGGCCATTCCGCCGCCAGCGCTAAGAATCCCGCCGGTGCTCCCCAATCCGCCGATCCGCCGTCGCGCGCCGATCCTGCCGCGACCGACGTTCCACCGGCGTGCCGCCCACCGTCGCCAGGCGCCGCAGCACCAGCTCGAACGTCGACCCCACCAGCAGCTCGCTCCGCACGCGCAGGTCCCCACCCATGCCGCGCGCCAGATCCCGGCTGATCGCGAGGCCGAGCCCCGTGCCCTCCACCTGGCGCGTGTAGTCGGAGCGCACCTGCACGAACGGCTCGAACACCGCGTCCAGCTTGTCCGCCGGGATGCCGACGCCGGTGTCTGTGAGGCGAACGAACACCTGGTCCGGAGCGGTCGCGTCGGCGCCGACCGTGACGGTGATCCGTCCACCCTCGGGCGTGAACTTCACCGCGTTCGAGAGCACGTTGAGCATGATCTGCCCCAGCTTGTCCCGGTCCGCCCACACGTGCAACCGCTCCTCGCCCTCAACGTCGTGGAGCTGCATGTCGAGCGTCAGCCCCTTCGCGCCCGCCTGCGACTCCACCATCGAGAGCACGTCCATCAACACGTCGCGCACCAGCACGGGCGCGAGGTCGTACTCCACGCGCCCCGCCTCCATGCGCGCGTAGTTCAGCACATCGTTGATCAGTCCCAGCAGGTGGCGCTGCGCGCGGTCGACGCGGGCGAGCGCGTCGCGCTGGCCCGCGCTCACCGGACCGTGCAGCCCCATCTCGATGAGCTGCACGTGACCCGCGATCGCGTTGAGCGGCGTGCGCAGCTCGTGGCTCATCGTCGCCAGGAAGTCGCTCTTGGCGCGGTTGGCGTCGTCCGCCCGTGCACGCGCCGCGCGCTCCGCCTCCACCAGCCGCGCGTTCGCGAGCGCCGCCCCCGCTCGGCGCGCGAGCTCCATCGCCATGGCGAGATCCGATTCGCCAAAGCGGCGCGCCGAGTCGGCGGTGACGAGCGAGAGCACCGCCACCGCGCGGCCCGACGCGTCGGTGAGCGGTACCGAGATCGACGAGCGAAGTCCGACGGAGCGCAGGAGCGCGAGATGCTCCGCGTCCTGCGCGATCGAGACGAGGGCCTCGTCCGGGATCTCAGGGCTGAGCTCCGGCTCTCCAGTGCGCAGCACCTTCCCCGTGCCGAACGAGGCGTCGAGGTCGATCGGGTTTCGCGCGAGGCTCTCGCGGACGAGGCGAGTCATCTCCGGTCGCACATGCGCGATCGCCGCGGGCCGCACGCGCCCGTTCTCGAGCACCTCCACGAAGCACCAGTCCGCGAGCGCCGGCACCGCCAGGTCGGCGATGGTACCGAGCGTCGCTTCGACGTCGAGCGAGCCGGCGAGCCGAGCGCTCGCTTCGGCGAGGAATGCGAGGCGACGTTCGGCCGCTTCGGCGATGTGTTGGAGTCGTTCGGCTTCGCGCCGCGCGCGCACCGATTCGGTGACTTCCGTGCCGACGTCCACGATCCCCGATACCGAGCCATCCGCCTCGAGCAGCGGGTGGTAGACGAAGTTGAAGAAGTAGTCCTCCGGCACGCCGTCGCCGTCGCGGTCGATCGGGACGTGGTAGTCCGTGGCGAGGAAAGGTTGGCCCGTGTCGAGCACGTGTTGCAGCGCGAGGTAGAGCGCGTCGCCCGCCTCGGGGATCACCTCGCTGATGCGGCGCCCGACCGGCGAGCGGCGCTGCGGTGCCATCTCGACGTAGTGCGGATTGACCAGCTCGTAGACCATGTCGCGCGCGACGCGTCCGCGCAGCACCGCCACCGCGACGGGCGCCTGACGGAAGACGTCGGCCAGTCGCGCGCGCTCGAGGTCGAGCTCGCGGATGAGCCGTTCGCGCTCGAGCTCCAACGCCTTGGCGGCGGTGACGTCGGTGAAGAGGATGGCGACGTGGTGATCTTCGGGCCGGCCGACGCGGAAGGCGAAAACGTCGTACCAGCGATTCGTGTGCTCCGCGACGCTCTGGAACCGGGTCGTCTCTCCCGTGAGCGCGACGCGACCGTAGCGATCGAACCACGATTGCGCGACGGCCGGCATCAGCTCGAGCGCCGTGTGGCCGACTGCGTTCACGAGGCCGGACTGGCGCACGAACGCCGGGTTGGTCTCGAGCCAGCGGAAGTCCACCGCGGTGCCCTTCTCGTCGAACAGCACCTCGCCGATGCAGAAGCCCTCGTCGAGCGACTCGAAGAGTGAGCGGTACCGCACCTCGCTCTCGCGCAGCGCCGTCTCGCCGCGTACGCGCTCGGAGACGTCGCGCGAGAAGAGTGTGATGCCGCCGTCCTCGGTGAGGTAGGCGTCGACCTCGAGGTGCAGGTCGCGCGCGTGCCGGTCGGCGGCGGCGAAGTGATGCGTGAAGTGCGCATCGACGCCGCTCTGCCGTACGAGCCGGAGCTGCCGCTCCATCTCCGTGCGCGCCGCTGCGGGGAACGCCTCCCAGAACGTGCGCCCGATCAGCTCCGCGCGAGGCCGCCCGATCACCCGCTCGGCGGCGGCGTTCACGGTCTCGATGCGGAAGTCTCGGTCCATGACGACGTGTGCGTCGCTGATGCGCTCGAGCAACCGCGCGGCGCGGAGCGCGTTGGCCTCGGTGAGGTCGGCGTAGCGTTGGTGCTGGCGTCGCGCCTCGATCTCCTGCTCGTCGTAGAGTCGGACGAAGGCGGCGACCTTCTGCCGGAGGACGTCGGGGTCGAGCGGTTTGAAGAGGTAGTCCACGGCGCCGGACTCGTAGCCGGCGTGGACTTCGCGGCGGTCGCGATCGAGTGCGGTGACGAAGATGATCGGCGTCAGGCGCGGGCGGGACATCGCCTTGATGCGGCGGGCGACTTCGTGGCCGTTCATGCCTCCGGAGAGCTGGACGTCGAGGATGATGACGGCGAAGTCTGTTGTTTGGACTTGTTCGAGGGCTTCGGCGGCCGAGTTTGCGCGGAAGAGGGTGATGGGGAGGGATTCGAGGGTGGCTTCGAAGGCGAGGAGGTTTTCGGGGCGGTCGTCTACCAGGAGCACGCTGGGGGGCGCGGGGTGCTCTCTGGATTGGCGATCGGGAGGCGTGGGTGGCACGAGGACGGCGAGACTGCGGTGAGGCGAGTGGTGCGTGGTGACGGTGGATTACGGTATGGGCTGGACGCCGAGAAGGCGAGTGGGCCCCCTGGCGGGACAGGGTAATTTCCGGCGCCGCTCAGCGCCGCAGCAGCCCCTCGAGCTTGTCGAGGCACAGGCGCCACCCGTACCGGTTCCCCTCGCGATCCATTGGGGTGAGCAGCAGCTCCTGCCGGATCGTGAGCTCGGTCGAGTCGGCGCTCGTCTCGCGGAACTCCACCGTGAGGCGCGTGAAGTACCGCTCGATCGTCGGGTGTCCGTGATACACCCACGTCTGCACGAGCCGACTGCCCGGCACCACCTCGAGATACTCGCCGGTCGTGACGTGCTCGGTGCCCAGCGGATCGACGGCGACGATGCGATACTCACCGCCCGGACGCGCATCCGCCGACGCGTGCGTCACACGCAGCGCGCCGGGCGCGAGCCACTGCGTGAGAAGCGACGACTCCGTCCACGCCTCGAACAGCTCGGCAGCCGACGCGTCGAAGGTACGCACGACGACGAGCGTCGTCGGCTCGTCGTCGTGTGGCATCATGACGGTGCGCCGCAGGCCGAACCGCTCATCCGCGCTGCGCGAGCTGGATGAGGTTTCCACACGTGTCGTCGAACACGGCCAGGATCACGGGGCCCTGCGGTGTCGGCGGCGAGCGAAACACCACGCCGCGCGCCACCAGCCGCTCGTGCTCGGCGCGGATATCGGTGGTTGTGAACATGGTGAGAGGGACGCCATCGTCGTAGAGCGCCTGCTGGAACGGCTTCGCGGCGCGATGTGCGGTCGGCTCGAGCAGGAGCTCGACGTCGCCGTGCCCCTCCGGCGACACCACCGTGAGCCAGCGATATGCGCCGAGATCGACGTCGTGCTTCGTCACGAAGCCGAGCTTCTCCGTGTAGAAGGCGTGTGCCTTCGCCTGGTCGTCGACCATGACGCTGGTGTGTGTGATGTTCATGGCGTGGGGGTCCGGTTGCGAGCGGTGGAGTGTGGAGGTGATTCGCCTCAGGAAGACGGGCGGCGCGCCCGGCGGCGAGTGGCGAGAAGACCTTCGAGCGCGTCGAGCTTCTCGTCCCAGAACTGTTCGTAGAATGCGAGCCAGCGCTGCGCCTGGCCGAGCCGCGTGGCGTCCAACCGGCAGTGATGGGTGCGTCCCTCGACTCGCCGGCGTACGAGGCCGGCGCGCTCCAGGGTCTTCACATGCTTCGACGCCGCGGCGAGGGACATGTCGAACGGCTCGGCGAGCTCACCCACCGTGCGTTCCCCGCCCGCGAGACGGCGCAGGATGGCCCGCCGCGTCGGGTCGCCGAGGGCGCGGAAGACGATGCTCATCGAGTCGCCGGCATAATCAACCATGAGGTTGATGATATGCGCGTTCGACGCAATAGTCAACCGTAAGGTTGTGCGATGTCAGGGCGTGCGGCGGGGCGTCCGCACCCGATGCACGCTCGGCCGCCCATGCACGCTCATCCGGCCGACGCCGGCGCGCCTCAGGGGGCCACCGCAGGCGCCTCGGCCAGCACGTAGTGCAGGTCCAGCACGCCCACCTTGCCGCGCTCGACGACGCGCATTCCCGCATCCTCGACGAGCGCCGCGAGGACATCGGGCCGCACGCCGCCATGCCGGTGCAGGTGATCGAGCAGCCCGCGCGGCTTGCCGCCGCTGCGGGACTCGAAGTCCACGAGCAGCACCCGTCCGCCCGGCCGCAGCACTCGGCGCATCTCACGTGCGCTCGCCTGCTTCGTGGGACCGGGAAGGTGATGCACCATGAGCGTGCCGAGCACCACGTCGAAGCTCGCATCGGGAAAGGGGAGCGACTCGGCGAGCGCATCGCGAATGTCCACCGCGACGCCGGCCTTGCGCACCTTCGCCGTTGCGACCGCGATCATCTCCGGCGACGCGTCGATCCCGTGCACCGCGCCGCCAACCCCGACGCGCCGCTTCGCCGCCAGCGCCAGACTGCCGGTGCCGCAAGCGACGTCGAGCACCGACTCGCCGGGCGCGACGCGCGCGAGATCGAGCGTGCGCTCGCGGAACGCGCGCTCGCGGCCGAACGTGAGCACCCAGACGAGTAGGTCGTAGTACCGCGCCGTGGAGTGCAGCACGAAACCCTTCGTGCGGGGCAGCGGTGCATCATGGGTCGTCACGTCGCACTCTCCAGATCGAGGTCGGCTCTCGCGTCTCACCTTTCTCCGATGCAGACTACCATCGGTGAGACGGCCATGCCGGACACTCGGCGCCGATCTGTCCCGAATCGGACAATGCGGTCCGCCCTGTGCGGTTGTTCCGGCGCCGATCTCTCGTTCCTGCTCGACGTCCGCGTCTCGCTCACTCCCCCATGTCGCGACCCAGCGCCACCGACCGCCGCGTGCGTCGCACCGAGAAGCACCTCGGTGACGCGCTCGTCGGGCTGCTGCACGAGAAGCCGTACGAGTCCATCGCCGTCAAAGAGATCCTCGCGCGGGCGAACGTCGGACGCTCCACTTTCTACGCGCACTTCAGCGGCAAGGACGAGCTGCTCGCGAGCGAGATCCGGAACATGCTCGGCCTGAGCGCGACGCACGCGCCGGAACCGGCGAGTCGCGCCGAACGTGTGCTCGCGTTCGCGCGTCCGATCCTCGAGCGCATCGATCGGGACCGCGTGCGGAGCTCAGCCGCGGTAGGACAGGAGCAGCACACCGTGCACGGTCAGGTCGAGCGGCTCATCGCCGAGCTGGTGGCCGTCGAGCTGAAGCGGCTCGGGATGTCGGCGGACGTTGCGGGCTCGACGCTCCCGCGTGATCTACTCGCGCGTCATGTGGCGGCGACGTTCGTGCGTATGCTCGCGTGGTGGGGCGAGAGTGGGCACGCGGTGTCGGCGGCGGATGTGGAACGGCGGTTTCGGGCGCTGGTGGTGCCGGTGCTCGAGGAGGCGCTCGGGACGAGCTAACGACGGCGTTCCGCAGGGCCTTCGGTGTCCGACTGAACGTGCGACGGTATCGGCGCGGCGGGGACGGGAGGCCGTCAGGCGACGGCCTTCGTCAGTCCGATCCGCTTCGCTCTCGTCCGGCGCCGGGCGTGAGCACGTGGACCGAGTTCCCGTCGGGCCGGGGCGAATAGGCCGAGTCCTGAGATCGTGAACCGAAGTCCGCTTTCACAATGCTTCCATTATTGGCGACGATCATTCGAGCTCACCCGGCGAAAGGCAATTGACCGACGGCGGCATTACTCCGCTCATCGGCCGGGTCTGTCGGGCGACGATAAGGAATTGCGTTGCTCCGCCACCACGAGAATGGATGGACGCGTCACGCGACTGTGGTCGCACCGTTGACCTACGGCGCGACCACAGGCTGACGCCTATTGATGCCTGCGTCCCACGGTCACCCTCGCGACGCCTTGAATTCTATTTCTACTGACGGGTGACCACATACCGATTATAGACGCGCCCGAGGTTCCTGATGACGAGCGTATGGCCGCCGATGCCCGGGGTGTCGAGGAGGCATACGTCACTCTCATCCGTGTCGGAGTCCACCAGATCACCATCGGAGTCATAGACGAAGCAGTCGAGGTCCGTGTCGCCATCTCCCCGAACCCACAGCCGATTATCGTTCGGGCCGACATACACACGGTGGGTGGTTCGGCTGTGGGCCTCCGCGCGTGAGCTGAACGGAAGTGAAATCGCGGCGCTGAGCGCCGAGAGCGTTCCTCCTCCGGTGGCGGGTCGCATGGCGATGCCAGCCAGTGAGACCAGGACGAGAGCGAGGAAAGGAATTGCGCGGCGCATGACACACCTCCAGCGAGCGTACTGACGATGCCGAGTCGCTGCGCATGGTCGAAGCGAGCGGACGATCGTCGGTGGCGCTGGGTTAGAAGGGCCGCGCACCGACATTTCCCATCCCTCGCGCATTCTTCCGTCGCGCGAGCGTGGCGTCCATCCAGTCAAGCCCGCAACAGTTCGGTCGTTACCCCGGCATCCGCGTTGCACGCGGCGTGATCAGCGGTACCTTTGGAGAGTACGTGCCGGCATCATGGGCCTTCGAACAAGGGCAGCGGATGGGAGGCATGGCGGCGGCACGCGACGACCTCGAAGCGCTCTTCCTCGCACATCGCGATCTGATAAGCCGCATCGCATTGGCATCGGGTCGGCGGCAGGGCCTTCGCCGCGACGACCTGGAAGACTTCGTCTCCTGGGCCACGAGCCGGCTGATCGAACGCGACTACGCCGTGCTCGCGCAGTTCCGCGGCGAGAGTGCGCTCGCCACCTACCTCACGGTCGTCGTGACGATGCTGGCCCGCGACTACCGGGTGCAGCACTGGGGCCGTTGGCGGCCCTCGGCCACAGCACGGCGGCAGGGGCCGCTCGCGGTGCGGCTCGAGACGTTGGTGTATCGCGACGGAGTCAGTCTTGCCGAAGCGGCGCAGGCGCTGCGCACGGCCGGGATCACCGCGCTCTCTGATCGCGATCTGGCAGCGATGCTCGCCTCGTTTCCCAGACGAAGCTCGGCACGTCTTGGAGGTCCGAACGCCGAGTCCGACGCGACCGTGATCGAGGCACTACCCGGCGATCTGGCTGCAGACGACGGGCTGAAGGCCGAGGAGGCCGATGCCGAGCGCCGTTCGGTCGGATCGGTTCTGAGCGAAGCGGTCGATGGATTGCCGGCCGAAGACGGCGTCATGGTTCGGCTGCGGTACTGGCAGGGACTGAGTGTGGCGGACGTGGCGCGGGCGCTCGATGTACCGCAGAAGCCGCTCTACCGTCGGCTCGAACGGGCGCTCGTGGCGCTGCGCGCGGAGCTGGAGCGGCGCGGCGTCGATCGCGAGCAGGTGCGTGCACTGCTTGGTGAGCAGCTGCCCGTCCATGCGGGAATCGACGCGCTGCTGACGGACGACGCGCCGCCCGGCGGGCTCACGATCGCGCGCAATGCCGCCCCCCGTCCGCCACCGTCCCGGGATTCCGAACCGGCGCATCCATCTATGCCTATGCCGTCGCGAGAGATTCCTGCGGCGACGGATTGGGCGAGCGAACGTACCTCTCGCAACGATCCAGAGACTTCTCCGTGAACGACCCCGCCATGGATCCCGAACGCCTTGCCGCGCTTCTCGACGGGCGACTCGCCGCCGCAGACCGGCAGCGCCTCATGGAGAAGCTGGCCGTGTCGGATGAGTCGCTCGCTGCGTACGCGGATGCGGCGGCCGTCCTGGGCGAGCTCGAACGCGAGGGCGTGATCGCGGCGCGAGCGACCGAGGCCGACGGTGCCGCGCCAGCGCCTTCCGTGGTGCCGCCGGGCGTGACCACGACGCCGGCGGAACAGCGTGCGACGGTGACGCCGATCGCGGAAGCACGTGCGCGCAGTCGACCCGTGTCGCGAATGCCACTGATGCGATGGGCGGCGCTCGCGGCCGCCGTCGTCATCATGATCGCGGGGCCGGTACTGTGGCGTCGTTCGCGACCCGATGGCGGGATCGATTTGGCCAGCGGTGCAGTATCGTATGCCGCGCTGCTTGCACCTGATGTACGCGCGGCTGGCCTGCCGGTCGGATGGGACGCAACGCCGTGGGGCACCACGCGCGGCGCGAGCGATCCGCTCACGCCCGAGGCTCGCGCTGTGCGTGTTGGATCGCGTGTGACGGACTTGGAGCTCGCGGCCGGCGCGCGCGACACCGCGGCCACGCGCGCGATCGCAAATGAGGTGGCCGCACTGCTAGAGGAAGTGCCGGGAGCGGGAGCAGTCAGCTCGACGTACCGGTCGTTCGCGGGTGCGGCGGCCGACACGGAGGCACTCTCGCGTGCCCGCCGCGACGCGGCGCTGGTGGCCGGGCAGGACGACCTGGCGCTCGGGCTCTGGCTGGAAGCGGCCCGGGTGGCCGCGGCTCGGCGCGACTCCGCCTATTTCGGCCGTCCCGAAAGCCGCGCGTCGCTTGCGCGTGCGCGCGGCTCGCGGGCAGTGCAGTCGCTCGCGCCGGCGAGCATGTCGACTCTCGACGCAGCGCTCGCGGCCACGCGAGACATTGTGTGGGCGAGCGTGGAGCGGGAGCTCACGGCGCTCCTCGCGGCGCTCGGGGGCTGAGACAGTCGGTCGAGACGACCGGGTTCGCCGGGGAGCGTCAGATAAATTCGCCGATTGTCGGTGCGCAGGTAGTGCCTACGAAGAACCTGTCCTTGGGCGGTTGCGGCTTCGGTCCCTTGCGAGGGTCCTGCGCCATTTCATAGTACGCGTCGAAGTGCTCGATCCCGAAACCCTGTGGCGGTTTCATCGCGCCACCGTCGTCCGGCAGCTCGTCGTCCACCACGTGCATCAGCTTGAGGTTGATGACACCACAGATCGGGCGCAACTCCTTTTCAGCCTCATCATCGAATGCGACCTCGCTCTTACGGAGGCGCGGTGACGCGGCTGGCCCGCCCATCAAAGTGCCGGGAAACAGCCTCCCAAGTGTGACACCGCCCTTGAAGGTTCCGAGATCCCACTGCACTGCATAAGCCATGGGCTGCGTACGATTCGGTGCGTCTTCCGGAAGTTTGCACTGCTCCGGATGACCGATAGTGAACTGCGCGGGAGTACCCGTGCCCGGGGGCAACGGGCTTCCGTCCGCGCCCCCATGATGGTAGGCTGTCGCCTTTCCGGAGCGCAGCGCCAGTCGAGCCATCAGTGGCTTTCCGGTGCCGGGCCCCTCGTCGTACTCAGTAGCCACTCCGTTGAAACAGACGCGATAGTCGAGCTTCAGCATCTGTCCTGCGTCGAGCGACGCATCGAGCTGCAAGTCTCCCTTTGCAACCATGATCTTTCGGCGATCGATGTTCACGGAGCGATAGCGTGGATCTACACTAGCCTCTGATTCAGAGTCGGGTGTCGTCGGATCGTGCCTCAGGTCGTAGACGATTCGCGCGAAGTGCCCGGAATGCGCATCATGGGACCCATGCCCCTCGGACGCCGGCTTCCCTTTGTCTCCGTCGATTCGAGGCATCAGCACCAGGACTCTATCTTTCTTGGGGTCCGGAACGAACATGCACAGTCCCGAAATGGTGAGCCGCACGAGAGCTTCAGATTCCATTCTCGCCTCCTGCATTGGATGTGACGCCTCGAGATCAGCCGCCGAGGTAGCGGAAACCGGCCCACGCGGCCGGTGAGCGAAGTGCCGGATCGTTCGACCGCACCAGCTCGAGCTGAGCAGCACGCAGCGCACCGCTTGCGTCGCCGCTTTTCGCATACGCGCCGTGAAATGCGTGCATCAACGCGCGTGTCGCCTGATCATCCACACGCCACGTCGCGCCGAGCACGCCACCAGCGCCCGCCATCGCGAACGCGCCCGCGAGCCCGGCGAATCCACCGGCCCGTCCATCGGGCGAACGCACCGTCTCGCACGCCGAGAGCACGACGAGGCGCACCCCGCGCAGGTCCAGCGACGCCACACGCTCGGCGCTCAGCCCGTCCATCCCACTCACCGAGGTGTCGGCGGACGGCGCGAGCACGAGCTCCGAGCGCTCGGGATGCGCGTCGTCGAACAGCGCGTGTCCGGCATAGTGAACGAGCGTCGCGTGGGGAAGCGCGGCGATCAGTGCGGACGCGGTCGCCGCCCGTCCCGCGATGACGCGCGCCTTCGGGTAGCGCTCGGCAAGATCCCGAACCTCCGCCGCAGCGCCGGCGAGACGCCTGAGCGTCGGGTGCGCCGCTTCGTCGATCGCCGGATCGCCGATGAGCAACGCGGCACCCGCGATCCTCGCGCGAGGTACGACGGACGTCCGCATGCCCGCGAGGCTCACTGCGGTGAGTAGCTCGTGTTCTTCCACGAGATAGCGGCCGCGTTCGCGATCGAACAGCGCGGCCCACGGCACGGAGCCCAGGTCCCCATTGTCGACGAGAACCAGCCGAGTGTTCGGCGAGAGCGCCGCCCGTACGGGCCGCACGAGCCAGTCGTACAACCGAGCGAGATCCGTTTGCCCGGCGTCGGCCGTCCGGCGCTCGAGCGCGGTGTGCGTGCGCTCGAGCGTGCGCGCGAGCTCTCCACGCGGTACCGCGTTGCGCGTGAGTCGCATCGACGTGTCGCGGATCACCCACGTGAGCAGCGTGTCCCCGATGAGCGCATACACGAGTGCGGCGTCCCCGGCGGCCACGCGCACGCGGGAGCTCCGTGCGTCACCGCCGCGACTGGCGACGATCGGATGTGAACGGCTCCGCCCCTCCGCGATCCGCCGGTTGCCCGGCGGCATCGTGAAGGTGAGCCCTACCGTTCCGCGCTCGAGACGAAACAGCGACTGCACCGCGTCGCCACGCGCCGCGTGCACCATCACCGCCCGGTTGGTCACCGCACGAGTGGCCTCCACCAGCGACGCTCGGAGCGGCATCTCGCGCGTCTGTTCCTGATCGGCGCCCAGGAGCGCCAGCGCATCGTCGAGATCCTGCTCCGCCTCCTTCGTGTCACCGAGCCCCAACCGCGCGTCTGCGCGCGCGACGAGCGCAGGAATGAGCCGCATGGGCACGATCGGCCGCTCGAAGTAGGCGACGACCGAATCGAGCGCCACGATCGCGCGCGCGCGGTCAGTTTGTGCGAGGAGCGTTGCCTCTGCTACCCGCAGATCCGCCATGACCCACGCGCGCGTAGGACCGGCCTGCACCTTTGCGAGCTCCGCGCGTGCGGCCGCGATGTCGACCGCCGGAGACACGTGCGCTGCCGAGCCGGCCCGCGCACCCAATCGCGCGCGTATGAGCCGCGCTTCGGCCGGGTACGCGGGACGACGCGTGCGGCTGGCGACCGCTACACCCTCGTCCTGCACGGCGAGCGCGGTGCGTAGGAGCCCTTCGCGCTCCGCGCTGACCGCCGCCATGAACAGTCCACTGTGCGTCCAGACGGAGCCGCGGTATGGACGAAGGGTCGTGAGTGCGTCGTGCGCGGCCTCGAGCGTCGCGCGCGTATCACCGAGTGCGAACGCAGCCTGCGTCGCGACCGCGTGCACGGCGCCGAGATACTCGCGCTCGTTGGCCCGCGAGAAATGTCCGGCGGCACGCCGCGCTTCTTTGTAGGCGTCCTCGCTCCGGCCCGCACGCATCAGTGTCGTGCCGAGGACCCAACCGGCGCGCCCCGCCAACGCGGGATACCGCGCCGTGTCTGCCTCGGCCAGCACGGCACGCAGCATCGTCTCGGCGTCGCCGCGACGGCCGGCGTACATCGTCGTCGCGGCGAGGAAGGTCCGCGCCCACAACGCCATTGGCCCGCGCGAGGCCGCAGCCACCGCGAACTTCCGGCCCGCCTCGGAATAGTTGGTCGCCACGTATTCCGCGGCCGCCTCGGCGAAGCCCCGATGCGCCTCGGCGAGCGCGCGTGTGCGTGGTCCGTCGCGCGCCACGTCGTCGATCACACGTACCGCATCGGCGACGGATCCGTCGCCGCCACGCGCCTCGAGCGCGGCGCCCACGGTGCGGCACCAGGCCAGCTCGCGCGCGGCATTGGCAGAGTCGCCGGCGAGCGTCGCGGTGCCCCATCGGCCAAGCGACTCGTTCCAGGCATAAAGCCGCGCTTCCTGCGGTGCCTGTGCGGCCACTGCGGCGAGGTTGGATGCTCGCGGGTCGAACGGTGGCGCCGCAACCCTCGCGAGGCGAGTCACATGCTGGCGCGCCTCGTCGGCCCACGACCCGCGCGGCTCCACCACCAGAAACGCGGCCCACGCACGCCCGGCTTCGTCCACCAAGCCGAGTCTGTCCAGAGCGAGCGCCAGGTTGAATCGCGCAGAAGGAAATGCGGTGTCTGCCTCGAGCGCGCGTGCCGCTACGTCCGCCGCCTCGAAGAGGTCGCGCGCGTCGCGCCGTCGATCGGCGCGCACGAGCAGTGCGGCGGCGAGATCGGTGAATGCCGGCGCCGAACGCGCGTTCAACCGCGCAATCACGCGAAGTGTCGATACGGCGCGATCGAGAGCACTGCCCGCTGCGTCAGACCAGGCGAGGTCGGCGAGGGTGAGTGCGTGCAGAGCATCGACGTCGACACTCGCACGGGCACGGGCAGAGGCCTCGGCGACCACGTGCGCGAGTCCCGGTGGCGAGGGCTCTACTTCGCCCGAGAGCCGACATCCTCCGGTCGCGTCGCCAGTGGTGATGCCGGTCGTGCCTGATGAGGCCCCGTCATCAGCCGCGCAGGTCCGGTATTTCTGGGTGAGCGAGAGACGAGGCTCGCTACGACGCGTCGGAGCGGGCAGGCGGCGTACCGCGTCCAGTGCCGGCGCGGCCGGTGCGCTCGCGCGCGCGAGTGATGCGTCGTCCTTGCCGCAGGCCGAGCTGCAAAGCAGCGCCGCGGCTGTCCAGCGCGACGCGAGCTTCAGGAAGACCCTCGCCATGCGCATGCCTGACGGAGACGAAGTCGTTGAGATCATCGGTGGCAAGGAGAGCACCGCTCGGCATGCGGAGCGAAGTGGCGCGGCCAAGTTGGGGCGTCACGCGAGTCACGTCAAACAGTGCTCGCCGCTCGTGTGCAGCAGCGTTCGCTGCACTCGCGGGAGCGCGCGATCTCTCCGGACCGGAACGGCGCACTTCATGTCCTGACGGGGTCGTCACGAGACCGCTCGCTGACAGCACCTCCGGGGCGATTCCCGGGTCGCGCGCTGCACGGCCAGTCCCGTCGATGATGGCCCATTCGCGGTGCGCTTGGGAAAACCGAGCGGCGAGTCCCTCCAATCTTCGTGAAGGTCATCGGAGCGCCACCATGCCATTCGCCGCTTCCGGAAATGGAAGCACCATGTACTCCATCACGAGGTGACTCATGAGAACTCCACGTCTGCTGATCGCCGCATTGATCGCGGTGTGCATTGCGTGCGCCGCGAGCGACGTCACGAAGCCGACGACACCGGTCACACCGGATCCCGTCGTTGACGCTCCCCCCGCTGGATATGCACTGCTGTCGGGACGGATCATGGACGCCAATGGAAATCCCGTTGGTGGCGCCGGTGTGTTCGTGCCCTTCGGACAGAACCAGAACTACGGCGGCACCACGGACGCGACGGGGCAATACCGCTTCACAGCGCGAGCGAGCGATTTCGCCGGCGTGAGCCCGGTCGCGATGGTGGTGTACAAGGAGCGCTACCTGCCGCGCACCTATTACTACACCTCGCTGACGGCGGGCAGCCGCCTGACCATTCCGGCGGATCCCGCCCTCGCGATCCGACCACTCGCGCCGAACGAGTTCATACCGGGGAGCGCGTACAACCTCTGGCACATCGGCGATGCCAACTTCGACGGAAGCGCGAACTCCAGATTGCAGGTGAGCACTTTCGGCAAGAGCATCGGGTTCGCGTTGACGACATGGAATGCCCAGATGCGTGCTCAGTACCGGACGGCGACGATCACCTTCGTCGCGCGGGGTGTGCAGACCCGTCTCTGCTCGGCGAACCGCGTCGGAATCTATTCGGAGGTCAACGGCACGGGCGCGTGGCTCTCGCCGAACGACAGCGATCCGAATGGCGCGTTCACCGCCTATCGTGTACAGGTCAGCCTCGCCGCGTTCCCAGATGGTCCGCTGTTCTTCGGTGCGAACGCCGGCCTCTGCTCCGGATCGGATCTCGACGACTGGGAGTTCGCGCAGGTGCTCGTCACGCTCAATCCGTGAACGTGCCAGCGATGATGCGGTGACTCGAAGCGACGGCGCTCTCTCTGCCGAGGCGCTGGCGAAGGCAGAAGCAGCGGGCCGTGACGCGCTGTGCAGTCTCAAATACAGGGGAAGTGAACGAAGTTGGCACGCCAGACGCAGTGGTACACGAATGAGGGCTCCTCACATACGAGGAGCCCTCTTCCGCGACGGCAGTCTGCTTTCTCAGGAACTGCGGAGGAGAGCTCCATTCCCGCACGTTGTCGCATGTCCTTGCATCGCTCGACGCCCATCACGCCGCGCGTCAACTCAGTCTTCCGCGGCGAATTTCTCTGGTGCGTGGCTCGACGCCATCGGCCGCCACTGGAACTCCGCGAACGCCGGCACACCTTGCGCAAGTAGCCATCGAAAGCGGCTCTCCACGCCGAGCCCGCTGGCGCAAATGAGCGCTGGATGCGGAGCAAGAGCTGGACGGATCAGCAGTCCACCGCCGCACCTCGTATTGAAAGCAGCGGCATTACCACCGATCTGATCTCTTCAGCGAGGTTCACGACATGGGCGAGCGGTTCGAGAGCGACACTCGGCGAGGCCTGTATCTCGGGCTCGCCGGCGCGATACTACTGGCGGCCGCGGCCTGCTTCTCCGGCCGAGGGACGCCGCGCACCGAGTCGCCGCCGCCCGCGTCACCCACGATTGCGTCCGCGCCGACGAGCACCGCCTCGACAGCGGCCGCGCGCGCAGAATCGCCAGCCTCGGCAGCAGCCACCGGCCCGCAACGCCGCAACCCGCTCGAAGGCGCCGACCTCTCCCCGAAGCCGCCCGTCCAGCCCCTCTCCCCCACCGACGAGCAGAAAAAATTCCTTCTCCCGCCCGGCTATCGCATGACGCCGGTACTCACCGAACCCGCCATCCAACAACCCGCGACGATCTCGTTCGACGGGAACGGCCGCATGTTCGTCCTCGAGCTCCGCTCGTACATGCTCGACGCCGACGCCCACGACCAGCTCGCGCCCGTGAGCCGCATCTCGCGCTGGGAAGACAGAAACAACGACGGCACCTACGAGACGCACACCGTCTTCGTCGACTCACTCGTCTTCCCGCGCTTCGCCACGCCGTACGGAACGAACGCGATCCTCTCGATGGAGTCCAACTCCAACGACGTGTTCAAGTACACCGACACCAATGACGACGGTCGCGCTGATAAGAAGGAACTGTTCACGACCAACTTCGGCCGCCTCGCCAACGTCGAGCACCTCCAGTCGTCGCTCTTCTGGTCGATGGACAACTGGCTCTACAGCACGGTCAACGCCTTCCGCATCCGCGAGACGCCGGCAGGGGTGAGCCGCGAACCTACGGGGTTCAACGATTCGGCGTGGGGTGCCTCGCAGGACGACGACGGCAAGCAGTGGTTCCAGAACGGCTGGCTCGGCGTGCCAGGCTACTTCCAGTTCCCGATCGTGTACGGCACGTTCGCCGACTCCAACCGGTGGGACCCGAACTTCGACGAGATCTGGGGCGCGCCAATCGGCCTCGCCGACATGCAGGGCGGCATGCGCGTCATCCGCATGCCGGAGGGCTCGCTCGCGCGCGGCACGGCGGGCTCGGGCTCCAACGTCTACCGCGGCGGCCGGCTCCCCGCGGATCTCAAGGGCGACTATTTCCACGGCGAGGTCGTCGGGCGCGTCGTCCGGCGCATCCGCCCGACCAACGAGCAGGGGCTCACTCATCTCCGCAACGTCTACCAGAGCGAGAAGGCGGAGTTCATCCGCTCCACCGACCCGCTCTTCCGCCCGGTGGAGATCAAGAGCGCGCCCGACGGCTCGATGTACGTGGTCGACATGTACCACGGCATCATCCAGGAGAGCCAGTGGACGCCGAAGGGTTCCTACATCAGGGCCAAGATCGAGCAGTACCAGCTCGACAAGATCGTGGGGCTCGGCAGAATCTGGCGTCTGACACACGACACGGCGCCGCGCGACACGACGCGGCCGCGCATGGGAAGCGAGTCGCCCTCGACCCTCGTGAAACACTTGAGGCACCCGAATGGGTGGTGGCGCGACGCGGCGCAGCAGCTCCTCGTCTTGAAGAAGGACCGCTCCGTCGTCCCCGCGCTCCGCACGATGGCGCGGCGCGACACGATGCTCGTCGCGCGCTTCCACGCACTGTGGACGCTCGAGGGGCTCGGCGCGCTGGACACCGCGCTCGTGCGCGAGGGCATGCGCGACGCGAACCCGCGCATGCGCATCCAGGCCGTCCGTGCGAGTGAGACGTTGTACAAGGGCGGCGACACGTCGCTCGCCGCCGACTGGCGCGGGCTCGCGCGCGATCCGTCGCCCGACGTCGCCATCCAGGCGTTGATGACGCTGAACACGCTCCGCGTCCCCGACGCGGCCGCGGTCGTCCGCACAACGATGGCGTCGAACCCCGCGCGCGGCGTGCAGCTCGTCGGCGCGCAGATTCTCCGGCCGACGCAGGTCATCCCGGGCCGGAACTTCGCGCCCGCGCAGCGGGCCGTGATGGAGCGGGGCGCCGAGGTGTTCCGCGAGTCGTGCGCGTCGTGCCACGGCACGGAGGGGCAGGGCGCGCCGATTTCCGGCGGGCTGATGGCCCCCGCGCTCGCCGGCTCGCCGCGCCTCACGGGTCACCCGGACTACGTGGCGAAGGTGCTGCTGAACGGCCTCACCGGACCGATCGAGGGGCGCACCTACGTCGGCCAGATCATGGTGTCGCAGGCGCAGCAGTCCGACGAGTGGATCGCTGCGGTCGCGTCGTACGTCCGCAACGCGTTCACGAACAACGCGTCGTTCATCACGCCGCAACAGATTGCGGCGATTCGTGCGGCCAACCGCGCGCGCACCGCGGCGTGGACGCATCCGGAGCTCGCCACGTCGGTGCCGGTGCTCATGCAGCAACAGGCATCGTGGAAGGCGACGGCGAGCCACCAGTCAGAGAGAGCGGTGCGGGCGTTCGGGACGGCGGGATGGTCGACGATGGCGCCGCAGGAGCCGGGCATGTGGTTCCAGTTCGAGCTGCCGTCGCCGGTGATGTTGACCGAGCTGCGCTTCCAGTCGGCTGGCGGCGGGCCACCTGGCGCAGCGCCGCGCCCCGTGCCGTACGCGCGCGGCTGGCGCGTGCAGGTGTCGATGGACGGCACGACGTGGAGCGAGGCGGTGGCCGAGGGGCAGGGAAGCGGCCCGGCGACGTCGATCGCGTTCGCGCCGGTACGAGCGAAGTTCGTGCGCATCACGCAGACGGCGACGACGGAGAATGCGCCTGCGTGGGGGATCCAGCAGTTGCAGCTCTACGAGATCCGCGGGGCAGCGGGGCGGTGATCTCAGCGTGGGGGATCATGGCGCTTCATGAGAGCGGCCTCCCCGACACGCAAATGGTCGTTGTCGGCGTCGGGATACGGTGAACCTTGGCGCCTCCGACTGGCGGTGGGGCGGCATCGATCCAGATTTCGTATGACGCCACCCGTATCGATCGAGGCTCTCATGGACGTCGTCACCATCTCGCCGCCTCGTCGTACCGGCGGTGTGCCTGCTCGAGATATTCAAGATTGTGGCACGGCAGCGTGGGGAAGGCGACGCCTTGCAGGCGCCGGCCGCCTCGCACGTCTCCTCCTCTGTGCCTTCCTGCTCCCCGCGGCGTGCGCGCGTCCAGTGGTCACGCCATCCGCTCCAGGGGGGAGCGGCAGCTACGACGTGGTGATCGAGAACGGCCGCCTCGTGGATGGCACCGGCAATCCATGGATGTACGCTGACATTGGCATCCAAGGGGACCGCATCGTCGCGATCCGCCCGCGCGGCGCGCTCCGCTCCGCCCGCACTCGCCAGCGCATCGACGCGCGCGGCCACGTGGTCGCACCAGGGTTCATCGACATCCAGAGCCACTCGTGGGACGCCGTGCTGTGGAAGGACGGGCGCCTCCCCAGCTCGGTGACCCAGGGGATCACGAGCATCATCCTCGGCGAGGCAACAACGCCTGCTCCTTCGAACGCAAAGACGGAGGAGGTCGCGGAGATCTCGACCATGCCGCCGGAGAGGGCCGCGCTGCAGCGGTCCTTCCGCGGCGAGCGCGGCTTCGGCGCCTGGCTCGACGCCATCGGCCGGCACCCCAAATCGGTGAACGCCGGCTCGTACCTCGGCGCGGCGACGGTGCGCGCGTACGCCGTGGGCCAATCCGCGGCCGCGCCAACTCCCGCGCAGGTGGACACGATGCGCGTCGTGGTCCGCAACGCGATGCGCGATGGCGCGTTCGGCATCTCGTCCGCCCTCATCTATCCGCCAGGCTCCTATGCCGGCACGGCCGAGTTGATCGAGATGGCGAAGGCGATGGCGCCGTACCATGGTGCGTACATCACGCATCTGCGCTCGGAGGGTGACTCCCTCTACGAAGCGATGGGCGAGGCATTCCGCATCGCGCGCGAAGGAGGCGTGCAGCTCGACATCTATCATCTGAAGGCCGCTTCGCGCCGCAACTGGTCCAAGGCGGCCGGCATGGTGGCGACGATCGACTCGGCGCGCGCGGCGGGGCTCGATGTCGGCGCGACGATGTATCCCTATCCCTACTCGGGCAACAACCTGGGCGCGTGCATCCCGGACTGGGTGTCGGAGAATGGAAAGCTCTTCGCCAACCTGCGCGACGCCACGACGCGCGCGCGCATCCTGCGCGAGATGGCGGACCCGAACGGCACGCCGCTCTGCCAGATGGAAGGCCCGACGGGCTACATGATCGCGAATCTGCGAAAGCCGGAGAACGCGAAGTTCGAAGGCAAGCGGTTGAGCGAGATCGCCACCGAGATGGGCACGCCCTGGCCGGAGACGGTGGTGGCGCTCATGCTCTCGGAGGGGAGAGATCCGTCGAAGATCAACTTCTCGATGTCGGAGGAGAACGTGCGCATGCAGATCCAGCGGCCATGGGTGGTGATCGGCACCGACGCCGGCGGCTACGATCCGGACAGCGCAACGCGCGTGGTTCATCCGCGCGGCTACGGCAGCTACCCGCGCATCCTCGGCCGCTACGTGCGCGACGAGAAGTCGCTCACCCTCGAGGACGCGGTGCGTAAGATGACGGGCGGCGTCGCTGCGCGACTCGGGCTCCGCGATCGCGGCCTGCTGCGCGAGGGCATGTTCGCCGACGTCGTCGTGTTCGACGACGCAACCATCATCGACCTGTCGACGCCGGAGAAGCCGCACCAGCTCAGTCGCGGCGTGGAGCAGCTGTTCGTCAACGGCGTGCAGGTGTTGCGCGACGGGCGGCACACGGGGGCGACGCCGGGTAGAGCACTACGGCGGGAGTAGCGCGGGTTCGCCTTCGTCTTTCAGCTTCACCCGGCGCTGAGCGGTCCCGACGTGGCTCGCTCGGTGCGGCGGACGAGGTGCGGCTCTCTTAGGCGGGAGCCCCATCTCCCGACGCTCCGACGATCCGGCGCAGTCGCTCGGCCGTCGCGTCATCGGCGGGGAAGAAGCACTCGAGCGCCAGCTCTTCGAGCGTCAAGTCAACAGGCGTGCCAAACACCGTCGTCGTGCTGATCAGCGAGAGCAGGCCCTCGCGCGTGTCCAGCAGCAGCGGGATGAAGACGCCAGCACCATCCGCCGCCACTGCGCTCGCCGAGCGGCCGGGCGAGGGCGCCGGAAGGGCGGCGAGCTCCGCGTGCAGCGCGGCCAGCTCGGCATCCGCGCTCGCGATGAACTGCTGGTGCAGGCGCTCCAGGAGGTGCGCACGCCACTGCGCCAGGTTGGCGATGCGCGGAGCAAGTCCCTCGGGATGGAGGCTCAGCCGGAGCACGTTCACCGGCGGCGCGAGCAGCGCGGCCGAGACGTCCTCGAGAAACGGCGCGACGGCGCGGTTCGCGGCGACGAGCGTCCACCGCCGGTCAACCGCGAGTGCCGGGTAGGGCTCGTGCCCCTCGAGCACACGCACGACGGCGCGGTGCGCGGCGGCGAGCGCCGGGTCGTCGAGCGCGCGCTCGGAGAACACCGGCGCGTAGCCCGCCGCGAGCAGCAGCCCATTCCGCCCGCGCAGCGGAACGTCCAGGTGGACCGCGAGCTGAAGGACCATCTCGCGACTCGGCCGCGCGCGTCCCGATTCGACGAAGCTCAGGTGCCGCTGCGAGACTCCCGCCTCGAGCGCGAGCGCGAGCTGGCTGAGGTGCCGGCGCTGGCGCCACTCGCGAAGCAGGTCGCCGACGGCGGGCGAGGGAGAGCCGGGCGCGTGCGACCGAATGGGCAGCGTCATACTACGAGGATAGCCCGTCCGCCGCCGAGGGCCAATTACCTCGAGCGTAATTGAGCCCAGTCGGCGGCAAGGGCATCATGCGTCCCACGACGCCGCGCGATCGCGCGGGACGTCGTCACCACCGCGTTCCATCTCTCTGCAGAGGAGACCGACCATGCCGCTCGCCGACCAGCCACGTACCAGCCTCGTGAGCCTTCGCACCGCCCTCCGGCTCGACGCCGCGTCGAGTGGCGCGATGGGACTTCTGCTCTTGCTCGCCGCGGGGGCGCTGGCCCCGCTGTTCGATCTGCCCGTCGCGCTGCTGCGCGGCGCAGGGCTCGCCCTCCTGCCGTTCGCCCTCGCCCTCGCGTGGCTCTCGAGTCAGTTGCGGATTCCGCGTGGCTGGGCCTGGGCGGTGATCATCGCCAACGCGACCTGGACTCTCGACAGCCTGCTGCTGCCCATCGTCGGCCGGCTCTCGCCGAGCGCGCTCGGGACCGCGTTCGTGGTCGCGCAGGCGCTGGCCGTCGCGCTGTTCGCCGGACTGCAGTACGCCGGGCTGCGGGCGCTGGACGGCAGCGCGGCCATCGCTTCGCCGTCAGCGCTTCGTGGATGAGTGGTCCATCCGCGCGGCTACGGCAGCTACCCGCGCATCCTCGGCCGCTACGTGCGCGACGAGAAGTTGCTCACCCTCGAAGACGCGGTGCGCAGGATGACGGGCGGCGTCGCTGCGCGACTCGGGCTCCGCGATCGCGGCCTGCTGCGCGAGGGCATGTTCGCCGACGTCGTCGTGTTCGACGACGCAACCATCATCGACCTGTCCACGCCGCTCGACGCGATGGCTGCGCCGCCGAGATCGCCGACTACAGGCAGTGCAGCGATGCCTGCGTATCGCGGCGCGAACGAGCGACGTACCACC
The DNA here is from genome assembly GCA_039920785.1 of Gemmatimonadaceae bacterium. Taxonomy (GTDB): domain Bacteria; phylum Gemmatimonadota; class Gemmatimonadetes; order Gemmatimonadales; family Gemmatimonadaceae; genus AG11. The sequence goes on along the minus strand of JBDSDB010000034.1, from coordinate 421 downwards.
CATGAGCGGAACGACCGGCGCCACGACGGCGATGGAACTCCGCGACGCCATGGGAGTCAGCACATGCAACGCGTCATGGTACGCTACACCGTGAAGCCCGGCCGCGCGGCCGAGAACGAGCGCTATATGCAAGAGGTGTTCGCCGAACTGGCGCGCACCGCGCCGGCCGGGATGCAGTACGCGACGTTCAAGCTGGACGACGGCGTGACGTTCGTGCACGTCTACTCACACGAGTCGGCGAACGGCGTCAGTCCACTGCCCGAGCTGCCGGCGTTCCAGGCGTTCCGTGCCGGGCTGGCCGAGCGGTGCGAGGTGGCGCCTGTGCGGACGCCGCTGCACGAGGTGGGCTCGTACTCCGGCCTCTACGTCACTTGATCGGCACCACGATCCCGAGGCGATACACGACGAAGCTCGCCTCGCT
>JBDSDB010000033.1:0-29743 GCA_039920785.1 Gemmatimonadaceae bacterium | reverse complement strand
TCGGGATCGTTCTCATAGTCGCGCGCGCGCGCGCCGAACCTCGACAGACGCCTCGCAAGCGCGCCGAGTATCCAACGTATGAGCTTCCCGGTCATCGAGCGGTCCGAATGAGTTTCGTGCTCAGGCTGTCGAGGGCAAGCGAGCCTGAATGAGTTCGGGGTAGGAATGTGAATCGCGCCACTCGCGTCGGCAACGTTGGCCTTTGGGCACGGGTTGCATCGATATCCTTTGGCGGCGAGCAGCCCATCAACCCCGCCCGTGTACCGTCACGAAGAGCCGGCCGAGACACTCCCCGAAGATGGAGACGAGGACGTCAAGCGCGATGATGGGTCTACGGGTGACTGACGTGATGCCCTTCGTGGCTGGCGGATGGGGGAGTGATGTGAGGGCAACCGCCTCAGCTCACTCCTTCCGGCGTTCAACTTTGCGCGCTGTCGCGCCGCGATGAAGCACGAGATGAGGTGTTGAGTACACTCGTCGACGTCGTGCCCGGCGCCGGCGCGAGCGACATATCTGCCACACGGGAGCGTGCGAGCAGCGGATGTCGCCCACTCCGGCGCCGTGATCAGATCACACTCTCCCGACAACAGTAGCACCGGGGCGCCCGACTTCATTGGATCCTCATTACCGATCGGCACTGTGCCACGTGGCCATCCGGCGCACGCATCCATCCGCTCGCGCGTGTGCGATGCTCCACAATCCGGACAGGAAGGCACGTCGCATGAGCAGCGCGGACCATCTCCGAGGTCCGCTTCCCCGCGTGCAGCGTGAATGACGCCGATTTCGTAGGCAGACACATGCCGGCGATCACGTAGGCGTACCCGAGCGCGCCGAGCATCACTGGGCCGCCATTCGACCGCGCGAGCGCCTTTCGATGTTCTGAGATCGCTGCGCCAAACATCCCTTTGTGGCCGTACGCCACGCCGAGAAAAAACGGCGGCCACTGATCATGTGGGTCGAGCTCGAGTGTCTTGTGACACTGTTCGATGCACGCGTCGTACTCACGGCGTTTGCGCTCGACGTGCGGGGCCGCGAGCAGTTCGCCGTGCAGTAGACTCGCCGAGAGGAGCATGGCGCGACGACGACCGTCGCGCCGCGCTCATCGTTCCCGGCCCTCATGACGAGAACCACACGGCTGGGCAACCGCTTCAAGCGGACTGGCAAGGAACCGGATCGAACGAGGGAAGGTGAGACCCGCACCCGACGTCCGGCGCAGCGATGCGCGACGCGGCGAGCGCGATTGATGAGCGGGATTCGCGAGCCTCACGGCGCTCCCTCGCCACGTTGCGCGGGCGCGAGGTTCGATCCTGCTTCGCGCACCGTCGTCACGACACCGCTGGCGTCACGCGTGAGCAGCAGCTCCGCCGCGCGACCCGTGATCCAGAGACGGTCGGGCGCAGTCGGTATCGCGCGCACGGGTCGGGCATTGCCTCCGAACGACACGTAGACATCGCTGCCCTGCACGGTCACCGCGTACGCCGGTCCGGGCAGTCCGGGTGGAGGCGAGGCCGCCGGCGCTCCCGTTGCGGGGCGCGGCCGCCAGTAACGACCTGTCATCCCCTGCAGTTGCGCCGAAGTGAGCGCGGCGGCGTTCGGCACGTAGCCGGTCGGCGGCTCCGGTCGCTCGCTGATTCGGCGCACCCAGATGTTGCGGAATCGCACCGGCTGCCCGTGATCCTGGAGCGTGAGCGGCAGCGCGTCGGCGTGTGCGGCGTAGCGATACGGCGGCGTCGGTGCCGTCGGACCGTAGATGATCTCGTTGTTCTGCACGAGCACGCCGTTGTGCACCACCGTGGCACGCGCCGGCTCCTGGAGCGAGCCGTCGCTGCGGAATCGCGGACGCCGGAAGTAGATCTCGTACGTCTGCCATTCTCCCGGCGGCCGGCTCGCGTTCACGAGCGGCGGATATTGCCCGTAGATCGACCCCGCTACGCCGTCGGCATAGGTGTCGGTGCGCCCATACGAGTCGAGCACCTGGAATTCGTACTGGCCCATCAGGATGATGCCGCTGTTGCCGCGGTTCTGTCCCGTGAGCATCGGCGGGTTCGGCGTGGCCCACTCGGCGTGGAGCTGGATGTCGCCGAATGATTCCTTCGTGCGGAGCGATCCGCCGCGTGGGACGGCTTCGACGTACCCGTTCTCCACCTTCCACGTCGGAGGAGTCGGCGCGACGGCCGGAGCCCCGGGAAGAGGGGGCCGGCCGGCCAGCACGAACGCCGACAGGTCGCGCCCGTCGAACAGCACGATCGCGTCGGCGGGAGGGGCGCCGAGCGTAGAGGTCGGTGCGAGCGGCGGCGCGTGCGGTCGATTCAGTTCGTGCTGCCGCCATCGCGATGGCGCGCTGTCCGTCGATGCGACACCCTGCGCCGCGGCCGGCGCCACGCACGCGAGCGACAGGATGATCATCGCCCAGCGTCCAAGGAGCTGGTCGCGCCGCATGATCAGAGGCTCCAGCCAGTGCGGTACTCCCGCCGGAGGTACTGGTTCGCGTCGGCGTCGTTCGTCACGCGCATGTTGGCACCGTCGTACAGGATCTTCTTTCCCTGCCCGGCGCGCAGCGCGACGATGCCGAGGAGCATGATCTCGTTCAGCTTCGCCGCGTAGGCGAAGTCGCTGCTCGGCTCCGCCTTCTTCATGATCGCGTTCGCCCAGTTCAACTCGTGGGTGGTCGCGACACGCTTGATCGTTTGCGGAATCCGCACAGCATCGGCGGTGAGGCTGTCCGGGTAGAGTCGCGGATTGTTGCCGTAGGTTCCGTACAGGATGATCCCCTTGGTGCCCACGAAGATGCCGCCGCCGGCGCGGTCGAGGACGATGTCGTCAGGCAGGTGTTCGGGACGCGGCGGCATCAGCCCGCCGTCGTACCACGACATCTTGACCGGGGGCATCTCGCCGCGCGCGGCGAACTCGTAGTGCACCGTCATCGCCTGGGGGAAGCTGGCAGGCGACGCGTCGACGTCGAGCCCCCACGGCGACGACGTCGCTTCGACACTCGTTGGGAGCCCGAGATCGAGCGCGAACACCGGCTGGTCGATCAGGTGCGCTCCCATGTCGCCCAACGCACCCATTCCCCAGTCGGTCCAGCCGCGCCAGTTGAACGGGTGATAGAGCGGGTGATACGCCACCATGGGCGCGGGCCCGAGGAAGATGTCCCAGTCCAGGCCGGGCGGGGCAGTCGTGGTACCCGACGCGAGCACCAGGGCCAGATTTCGCTGGACGTCGCGTACGTTGTCCCAGCTCGGTGCGGCCCCGCCCGGCGAGGTCGAGGCTTGCGCCTGCGCGGCGCCGGCGACTTGCCCCGCACCACCGCGCGGTGCCGTGTAGAGCGGCTGGAGCGTCGGGCGCGGGATGCCCTGCGGCCAGATCGGGCGATTCGTCCACGTGTGGACTTCGCGCACTGGCCCGATGACGCCGGCTCGGATCCACTCGACCATCTGCCGGGTCCCGTCGAACGAGTGGCCCTGGTTCCCCATCTGCGTGACGACGCCGGTGCGTTTCGCGGTCGCGGCGAGCACGCGCGACTCGTGCACGGACCAGGTGAGCGGCTTCTGCACGTACACCGCCTTGCCCGCCTGCATGGCGAGGTTCGCCGCGACGGCGTGAAAGTGGTCGGGGGTCGCGATCACCACCCCGTCGATCCCCTTCTCCTTCTCGAGCATCACGCGCACGTCGGCATAGCGCTTCGCTTTCTGGTACTGCGCGAGGAGCTGCGCCCCGACGTCCGGTTGCGGGACACGCGTACCGGCGTTCCCCACCAACCCCACGGGCGGGCGGGCCGCGTTGGCCGCATTGGCTCCGGCGGTGGGGCGGGGCTGTGCGCCCTCCGCGGCGCGTCTATCCACCAGACCGAAGTCCACGTCGACGAGCACGGCGATCCTGTGGCCACCTGCGATCAGCGCGCGGGCATTGCTCATCCCCATCGAGGCCGCGCCGACAAGGGCGACGTTCACCATGTCGCTCGGCGCGGTGTAGCCCGGCCCGCCGAGCACGTGGCGCGGAACGATCGTGAATGCGGCCATGCTGCCAGCGGCACTCCCCAAAGCACCAACGAACGAGCGGCGAGACATGCCGTTGTCGCTTTCCATGGTTGGCCTGTCCGTGAGTGAAAGTGAGTGAATCTTCATCGGCGCCGCCTCGCACGCCGCCCGCCCCTCGCTTCACCGACACATCCGGCTGAGCGGGACGGGCAGCGTGGCGACGGCGCACGAGGATCAGTATCCTGGGTTCTGCACCAGCAGCGGATTTGCGTCGATCTGGGACTGCGGGATCGGCATCAACACCGAGAAGGGCGCGTCGTTCGGCTTGTTCCAACCGGCTGGGAGCCACGTGCCCTGCCTGATCTGGTCGGGGCGGCGCTTCCCTTCATCGATGAGCTCGATCTGGCGATCGTCGAAGATCGCCTGTCGGGCTTGTGCCTGCGTGAGAGAGGTGGCCAGCGGCTTCGGCGGCGTGAACGCGCGTGCACGGACAAGGTTCACCAGTGCGATCGCCTCTGCCGGCCGCCCCAGCTCGTTCAGCGCCTCCGCTTTGATCAGATAGATCTCGGCGAGCCGGTAGATCCCGTAGTCGTTGCCATGGTTGGTGCCGGTGCGAGCAGGATCGAACGGCCACTTGTACATGCGCGTCCCATTGCCCTCGGTGGCCTGCGTGATATCCGGTATGTCGATCGTGAAGTTGAGCCGTGCCCCGGCCCGGTCGTTCACTGGCGCGGCGGTGACGATGTTGAATTGTGGTCCTTCCAGGATCGTCGCGCGGCGCTTGTCATCCGGATCGAACTTGCGGTAGGTAGGCGGCTCGACCGACCAGCCGTTGTTCGGTGACGGGGCGAACTGGTTGTAGTGCAGACTTTGGCTGATGAAATTCAGGCTCAGCCCGGCCTCCGGCCGCCGCGCGGACACCATGACGATCTCCGGCGACGTGTTGTTGTCTGCACGGAAGTTCGCCGCCTGGTCCGCAGTGAGCCGATAGGTGGTGCCCGACAGCAGGCGGTCGGCCGCGTCGATCGCCTTCAGCCACTGCGGCTGTCCCTTCTGCAGTCCGTTCGCGGTCACGGTGCCGGTGAACACCTCGGCGTTCACGTAGAGGCTCGCGAGCATCGCGTCCACCCACCCCTTGGTCGCCCGTCCGTAATCCGTGGCGGGCCACGTCACCGGCAGGTCGTTGCGCGCTTCGGTCAGCTCCTTCTCGATGAACGCGAACGTCGCGGCGCGTGTGGCGCGCTCGCGTGGCGCGACCTCCGCATCCGTCACGATGGGCAGGCCGCCGAACAGGTCCATCAGATTGTAGTAGAAGTACGCGCGGAGCACGCGCGCTTCGGCCAGGGTGCGCGGCTTGTTCGACAGCGGCAGATCCTTGATCGCGTCGAGCAGCACGTTCGCGCGAGCGATCCCGGTGAAGCTCTGCGTCCAGGCGCTGTTGATGGTCCCGAGCGCCAATGGGCTGCCCGGTTGCCAGGTGTGGCGCTGCGCCTCGAGGTGGGCGCCATTGTCGAACCAGTCCTGTCCGCGGACGGGGATCACCTCATCGTCCGCTGGAATCTGGCTGAGGTACCGGTAGTTGCCGGTGGAGGCGGTGTTGAGCTGGCTGTACACCGCGGCGAGACCGGCGCGCACTTCGTCGTCGTTCCTGTAGAAGACATCGGGCGTGATGACGCTGAAGGGCGATTCCGCCAGGTCGGTGCATCCTTGCGGGGTGACGACCATGGCCACCGCGAGGAGCGCCGGCACTGCGACCCGGATGGACCGGTTGAAAGTCGTGGGCATGATGGCGTCTCCTCAGAAGTCGAGACGCGCGCCGAGAATCACGGTGCGCGGATTGGGATAGTTGAGGTAGTCGATGCCGCGCGAGGCGAGACCCGACGACGTGAACGCCTCTGGATCGTACCCCGTGTACGAGGTTTTCATCAGCAGGTTGTCGCCCGCTACGTATACACGGGTCGTGTGCCCGCGCTGCCATGCGACCGGCAGCGTGAAGGTGTAGCCGACCGTGACGTTCTGCAGTCGAACGAACGAGCCGTCCTCGATCCATCGCGACGAGAAGATGGCGGGCTGCGTGATGCCGATCGGATCCGTCAGCGCGGACTTGAGGAAGTTCTTGTCCTGAAGCGCGTTGCCCTTCGTGGAGTAGACGAGCGCCGTATTGTTCAACACCTGCTGCCCGAAGACGCCGCGCAGGAGGAAGCTCGCGTCGAAGCGCCCCGCGCGCAGCTGTCCGCGTGCGCCCAGGGTGAAGTCCGGGTTCGCGTCGCCGATCACCCCGTAGTCGTTCGCCGTGGGAGTCAGCGTCTCGCCGTTGCGGGTGCGGCTGGTGACGGCGCCCGCGGCATCTCGCTGCACGTCATACTTGGCGAAGAGCTGTCGGCCCTGCGCGTCCACGCTCAGATACTCCGGCCCGTAGAACGTGCCCAACGCGTAGCCGGGTATGATCCGCTGCGACACCTGCCCCGACTGCCCTTGCCCGCTCACGCCGCCGGTCGTGATGAACGCCGTCTTGCCGAGGCTCACGACGCTATTGCGCTCCACGGAGCCGAGCAGGCCGAGCGAGAGATCGAGAGCGGCGCGAGACAGCAAATGCGCGTCGAACACGTATTCGAGTCCCGTGTTCCGCACGCTGCCGATGTTTTCCAGACGGTCCGCGACGACAGCCGGCTGTGGCACCGTCACGGTGAGGAGCAGGTCGCGCGTGTTCTTCACGTAATACTCCAACGACCCGGTGTACCGCCCGTCGGCGAGCCCGTAGTCGACACCGACATTGAACTGGGCGGTCTGCTCCCACTTGAGGTCGGGGTTCGGATTCCGGTTCGGCGATACTCCAACGACTCCCGTCTCGCCGAACGACGCGCGCGGGCCGGTGGCCAGCGTGAGCAGCGACGAGTATGGGCTGATCTCCTGGCTTCCGTTCAACCCGTAGCCGCTCTTGATGCGCAGCTCGGAGAACGGTCCGCCGCGCATGAAATCCTCGCCGCTGATCAGCCACGAGGCCGAGAGCGCCGGGAACACCGCCCACTTGTTCCCCGAGCCGAATCGCGAGGAACCGTCGCGCCGCACCACTCCGGTGAGGAAGTAGCGATCCTTGAAACCGTAGTTGGCGCGTCCGAAGAACGACACGAGCCGGCTGTCGCTGCGCCCCGATCCCACGAACCCGCTCTGCAGCACCGCGCCCGCGCCCACGTTGTAGTAGCCGAAGGCGTCGGTGATGAAGCTCTGCGCTTCCAGGTTGGAGCTCACCGTCGAATACTCGTTGAACTCGTACCCGCCGAGCACCTCGAGGCTGTGTGCTCCAGGCGACGCGCGGAAGGTGAGGTAGGTCTGCAGCGTGTTGGTCGTGTTCGACAGCTCGCCGATGAGCGCGTCGCCGTTCGTCGTCGCGCCGAGGGGACTGATTCGCGGGTAGTACGCGCTGCGCACCCCGTTCGATCGATCAGTCCCCGCGTTGATCTGGGCCGTGATGTTGGGCAGGATGTCGAAGTCCGCGGTGACGTTGCCGAGCGTGCGCCGGGAGATCCCGTCGTCACGCACCTGCTCGGCGATGGCAACCGGGTTGCGCACCGGCACCGACCCCGTGCCGATCTCGTAGAACCGCTCCACACCCGTGACAGGGTCGGTCACGCGCACCGGCTGCGTCGGGTTCATGATGAGCATGTTCGTGAACGCGGTGCCCGTGAAGCCTCCGGTGTTCTCCGAGACGATGTAGTCGTTCTTCACCTGGGACGTATTCAGGTTCAAGCCAATCCGGAGCCGGTTGTCCAGCGCACGCTGGCTTGCGTTGATGCGCCCCGACAGCCGCTGGAGCCCGCTGCTCAGCACGACCCCGCGCTGGTCGAACATGCTCAGCGACCCTCGGTATTGCGTGCCGGCGGCGCCGCCGGAGAACGCCATGTTGTGGCTCTGCGTGCCGGCCGTGCGCAGCAGCGCCTGCTCCCAGTCCGTGTTCGCGCTGCCCAGCGCCGTCAACCGCGTCGGCGCGAGCCGGCCGGCCGCCACCTCTCCCTGCACGAACGCGCGATACTCCTCGCCGTCCAACACGTCCAGCGAGCGCGAGGGTGAGGACCAGCCGGTGTAGGTGTCGTACGTCAGATCGGGACGTCCCTCGCGTCCACGCCGAGTCGTGATCTGCACGACGCCGTTCGCACCGCGACTCCCATAGATGGCCGTCGCCGAGGCGTCCTTGAGCACCGTGATCGCCTCGATGTCGCTCGGGTTGATCAGGCTGAGTGGGTTGCGCGGAAGCGAGTTGTTCTGCCCGAGGCTCGTCGGTTCCACGGCCGCGTTGTTGATCGGCACGCCGTCGATGACGTAGAGCGGCTCGTTGCTCGCGCTGATCGACGTGCCGCCGCGGATGCGGACCTGCACGCCGGCACCGGGACCGCCGTTGTTCTGCACGATGTTCACACCGGGCACTCGCCCCTGCAACATCTGAGTGGGTGCCGTGACCTGGCCGACGTTGGCCTCGTCGGCGCTCACCGTGGACACTGATCCGGTGATCGCCTCGCGCCGCTGCGTGCCGTAGCCCACGACCACCAGCTCGGTGAGCGTCGCCGCTGCGGTGACGAGCCTGAACTGCACCGTCGCGGCGGCACCAGCAGTCACCGCGACTTCGCGCGTCTGCGCAACAAATCCGATGCGCGCTGCGCGCACACGGTACGTCCCGGCAGGAATCGCGGCGAGCACGAAGCTGCCGTCGCTTCGCGTAGTCGCGCCGCGAGCCGTCCCGTCCACCATCACGTTCACGCTGGCGATCGGTTGTTGAGATGTAGAATCGACGACGCGGCCGGTGATCGAGCCGGTTGGCGTCTGCGCGCCGGCGGCGACCGCCGAAAGCAATGCGTGCGCGAGCGCGGCGAGCAGAAGTCGAGGGCGTCTCATGCGCCAACCTCCCACGATGTGTGTGGTTCCGAGCCCTCGACGCGGCATGGGGTCGCGTGAGGTGTGGTGTCCTTCACGCCTGATGTTCTGGCGTCGTGCGCCGAACGACCGCGCGTGCGGCCCATGTCACCTGACTCGTCGCGCGGGTGCGTGTCCCCTCGCCGCCCGCGCCCGTGTGGAAGCCGAAGATGTTGCGCACGCAGAGGTCCGGTGTGCGGCCCCATCATGCATGCACAGGCGCGTTGCGGCAAGCCGCCACGAGCGCCAACGCATGGACGCGGTGGAGCCCGTCCGGCCGGCGGTTGCATTGGCGAGGCTCGCCGCTGCTCGAGGCCAGTCGAGCGCGCGGCGACGCTGGCCAACACCTGGTCACGTGCTCGAGTACGCTCCGAAATCCAGTCTTCGCATACGTCGCCGTGCCACGACGGTCTGTGTCCGGGCTTGCGAACTTCCTTGCCCTCGACGTGCCCGTGACATGACGCGCATCCTCGCACTGGCTACGCGTCGGTGTTGCTCGATTGGGCGCTCACGAGTGGAGCATTGCTTGGCGCGCACCGCGTCGCGATTCTCTTCGGCGTGTCGGCCGCGATGGGAGCGTTCTCCGCGATGGGAGCGTTCTCCATGTTCGCCATGCTGGTGCCCGCACGCACGGCACTTCGGATTGCGCCGACGGAAGCGCTCAAGGCGGAATGATATGGACGCGCCTCCTTTCGGAGCACGATTCAGCCGTGCGCCGATGGGTGCGCTAGCGGCGGCTGCCGCCGACTCGGAGACTGAGCCGGAGGCAGGGCTCGACGCTGTGCGGCCGCACGGCGTCGGGGTCCTCGCGTGTGACGTGCCCCTCGGCGAGCGTCAGCACGCGCGACGTGGCCGCGAGTCCCATGCTCCGCCGGGTGGAGAGCCCCCCTCTCAAATCCTGGGCAGCGTCCAGGGTTTGCGATACGACGGTGCAAGGAGTGCGTTCGCAGCCGAGTTGCTTCCGAAGCTCTTACCGCCTTCATCCCATACCAGTCTGGACTTCGTTCGCAACGCGATGTTGCCCATGTGGGTATAGATCGCCGCGAGTCGTCCCATCTCGATCGTACAATTGGGATCTTTCCTCGTTTTCAAGCAATCGATCCAATTCTTGAGATGCGCTTCATGAGAGTCGGTTCCTGTTTGACGCGGCAGAGCAGGAACTCTGAATTTGCCTTCTGAAGAGTCCGGATACAGATCCCACGACGACCGGTCGATGACCAACGTTGCGTTGTTGCTGACGAATGCCAATCCGTAGTTGCGACCCCACGGGCCGGTTTCGATACCGGCCGTATGTTCCCAGGTGATGTTGTGATCGGGCATCTGATACGTGACGCTCAGGGTATCGAAGGTCTCGTGTGCCCTGTCGGGGAACGCATGATTTCCTCCTGATGCAGCGACGGACAGAGGCAAGGCGGTGGTGACGTCCTTTGCCCATAAAGCCATGTCCATCAGATGCACTCCCCAATCCGTCATCAAGCCGCCCCCGTAGTCCCAGAACATGCGCCAGGAGCCATGAAAGCGCGCCTTGTTGAAGCTCCGCTCCGGCGCAGGCCCTAGCCACATGTTGAAGTCTACGCCTGCCGGCACCGGTGTATCGGGCACTTTGGGCTGACCGGCTCCGTAATTGAAATTGGCCCATACCAATGTCTTTCTGAGGTCTCCCAACTCGCCCGACTTGAGGAGCCTCATGGCAGATTGCCAGTGATCGCCACTGCGCTGCTGTTGCCCGACCTGCACCACCCTTTTGTATTTCCGAGCAGCGGCGACCATGAGATCGCATTCCCGGATGCTGTTCGCCAACGGCTTCTCGACATACACATCTTTGCCGGCTTCACAGGCCGCAATCATCTGGTAGCAATGCCAATGATCCGGCGTACCGATGATCACGGCATCGATGTCTTTGTTATCCAGCAACTGTCGAAAGTCCTTGTAAGCTACCGGGGCCTTTCCCTGTATCTTTTCTACGTCGGCGCTCCGTTCTCTCAGCACGGCATCATCCACGTCACACAGCGCACCGCACCGAACCCTCGGTTGCTTCAGAGCCTGGCGCAAGTCTGCCATTCCCTGTCCTTTGGCTCCGATCAAGCCCAACACGATCGTGTCGTTGTCCGAGGGTCTCGATGTAGCGGCAACGGAAGACGAGGCAGTCGCAGGCACTAAACCGGCGAAGCCAGTAGCGGCCAACAGCTTGGTGGAATCGGCCAGGAATTGACGCCTGGTGTTGGACATGGAGTGAGTGGTTAGTGAGTGGTTAATGAAGGGATGCAGATGTGAATCGGGGTCGCGAGAGTATACCGGTTGCTCCGACGGAGTGCGATGACTGGCGTGCGCAGGTCGCTCGTCTCATTCGTCACCTCGGCATTCGAGCCCATCCTGTGCCGTCGGGCGTGAGCTCGAAGAGCGCGACCGAGAGGTCGAAGTCTTCTTGTTGGTCGCGCACTCGAGGTCACCCGAGAACAGCGCGCTCACCGCGACGTCCTCGAGCGCGCCGCTCACGGACACGACCGAATCACCGGTATTGATCGGGGGTGTCGCGAACGCCTCCCCGCGAAGCTGCTGTGGAGGTCGGCGCGGTACCGGAGCTCGACACGCTACCGCGACGAGGGATGCACGGTTGGTGGTGATCGTGATCGGCGCCAACGCTCCGTCCGGAACGCGAAACGGCGCACCCTGGTCGGTGCGCCGTTTCAGGTGGCCAGGGGCGGAGTCGAACCGCCGACGCGCGGATTTTCAGTCCGTGAGAGGTGGCGACGTGAGCCGGCGCTGTTGCTCGTCTCAGAGCAGCAAATAACACGTTACTCAACCCGAGGTGACGCGAAACATCGGAGAAATCGGTACATACTCCCGCACACATCTCTCGCTCGGTCGTGAAAAAGGCGCCGCAGTCTGCTCCCCTAGACCAGTTGGGAGCATTCTCGTGCGGCGTCCAGGTCGCGCTATCTATCCGTTCCACCTTCTTGCCGCACTCGCTGCAGCGCGTTGAGCAGTCCTTGCCGGACGATCTCGCCGTATCCGCCCTCGGGCACGTCTTTGATGCACCGTTCGCCTTGCTCGTAGAGCTCGCGTGCTCTCGAGCTGTCCCCGCAGTCCTCGTACGACTTGCCGAGGTTCAGATACAGCGATGGGTAGAACGAACGTACGGAGTCGGCTGACGAGCGGAGCGCGTGCATCAACGCCAACTCATTCCATCGCAGCGTCTCGGCCGGTGTTTCTTGGTGGCGCGCGACGTAATGGGCGGCGACGCATGCGTCGGCATCATCCTGGCGAAGTTCCCACGCCTGGAGGAACAGCAAGCGCGCCTCATCACGATGACCTTTCATTTCGACGTCGATGCCCTGAGCGCACATTTTGACGACTGGATTGTTCGGATCCATACGAGACGGCTCGGTGATGGAGAGTGTGCAAGTCCGGGCGATATTAGCCTGGGCAGCTGCCATCGTATTGCATGAATCCGACAGGATGATGTTCCGTGGCGTAGGCCACCGGCGTCACCCCGGTCAGTGCCCGAAACTCTCGAATGAAATGCGCCTGATCCGCGTAGCCCGCGGCTGACCCGATGGCCGGCCAGTTGCATCGCGCAATGTTCTGCTTGAGCGTCGTGTTGACAGTCGCGTGGGGAGGCTCGCCACACGCGTGCCGGATGAGGCGAGCAGCCTCGCAACATCGACGCATCCGATGAAACACCTTGGGCGGAACGCCGACGGCGCGGTTGAACACCCGCTCGAGTCTCCTATCTCCGACGCCCAACGCCGCGGCCACATCACTCACGCGCACGGCCGCCTCCTGGCCAAGATGCACAATGGCCTGCGCCACCAATGCTACCTCTCGTGGCGACGGGGACGCCTGTCTGCGGCTCGCTGCCGACTGCTGCTGGCGCATCCGGCCGCGGAGGCAGTGCTCCAGCGCCGGAATGCGCTCGCTGAATGTTGCTGAACGAACCGCATTTCCCAGCTCGTGGGCGAGATCGCCCCACAGCAGTGGTAGAGGTACTCGCAGTCCCGTGAGCTCATGAAGCGAAGATGTCACGAAAGGCAGCGCGCCTCCTGGTTTGAAGCGCACCCCGATGAGCTCTCGACTCTCGCCGAGCGTCACGACAGTTGCCGCTTGCATCACACCCATGAACACGGGCGGCGTGGCGAGCGCCGATGGCCCACAGTCGATCACGACACCAGCACACCCGTCGGTGAGCAGTCGTAGAGTCGTCGGTACTCCACTCGAAGGTGCCGGGCCGCAGATCACTCGAAAGTGAGAGATCCACGGCAAGAGGTCGGGGCTCGGCGGCACTTCCAAGTACCACTGCGATTTTACCTCAGTCTCCATGCTGGCAGTGCGCATGTTCAATGGTACGTGGTGGCGTTCGGCAACGATCCCTCGCACGAGTTGCTTATTCCATCTCTTTGCAGCACAACAACATGGCCAGGGGCGGAGTCGAACCGCCGACACGCGGATTTTCAGTCCGTTCGAGGGGGTGACGTAAACGTCCTTGAGCGCGCGCACAGCGACTCGAGACCCCACGCGAAGCGACCTGAACCGACCCAAAACTGCATCAAGTCCCGCGACATGCCCCGCGACATGTCCCGCGACATATCCCCGCATCATTCAAGGACCCGAGAACGGCGAAGTAGAACCATCTAAACAACAGCCGTCGCTACCCGCGAAGGTAAACTTGCCCCAGACGCGGCAGGCGGGTGCCAACCCCAGCCACTCGGCCCAAGTCGAGGCTTGGCGCTAAGGACATCGTGACTCCTCAGACGAACCCGTCGGCGATCACACGGTGCGCTTCAGTGGCTACCAGATGCGCGGCCGCACTGCCTCCGCGCGTACCATCGGATCGCCTTCGTTGCAGCCCCACGCCGCACGAAACTCCGGCATGTTGCTGAGCGGTCCGTTAACGCGCCATTCCGGTGGCGAATGTGGGTTTGACCTCACGAGCATACGCTGGTACTCCGGTCGGTCGAGCGCGCGCCACACCTGAGCCCACCCGAGGAAGAAGCGCTGCTCCGGCGTGAAGCCATCGATCTTGGTGCGCGGCCCACGCCCGAGCGCGCGCTCCATCGCCGCGTACGCGATGGTCAGTCCCCCGAAGTCTCCGATGTTCTCGCCGAGCGTGAGCTTCCCGTTTACGTGTGTCGCAGTGTCGAGCACCGTGTACGCATCGAACTGCTTCACGATTTTGTCGGTCTCCATGACGTACCGAGCCTCGTCCTCCTTCGCCCACCAATCTCGCAGATTGCCGACCTCATCGTACTGCCGGCCCTGGTCGTCGAACTCGTGCGAAATCTCGTGGCCGATCGCACCACCCATTGCGCCGTAGTTCACCGCATCGTCAGCTTTTGCATCGAAGAACGGCGGCTGCAGAATGCCCGCGGGAAACACGATCTCATTCAGCAGTGGATTCGTATAGGCGTTCACCGTCGGGGGCGTCATTCCCCATTCTGTACGGTTGGTCGGCCGGTTGATCTTTGCCCACTGACGCCGCAACGACCACTGATCTGCTGCGCGCACGTTTGTGAAATAGTCGCTCGTCACGATCGCCAACTTTGAGTAGTCGAGCCACCGGTCCGGGTAGCCGATCTTCCGTGTGAAGGCGTCGAGCTTGATGATGGCCTGCCGCTTTGTGGGAGGGCTCATCCACGCCGCGGCGGCGATACGGACGCGGAACTCCTTCACGAGATCGTCGACGATCTTTGCCGCGCGCACCTTCGCCGACGGTGGGAAGGTGCGCTTCACGTACTCCTGACCCAGCAATTCACCGAGTCGTGCATCTGTCGACGCCACACACCGCTTCCAGCGCGGAAGGATCTCCTTGGCGCCCGAGAAGAGCTTCTCGAATGTGAAGTTTTCCTGAACGAAGGGTGTGCTCAGCGACGGAGACGCAGCGTGCGCAGCGCGCCAGCGCAGCAACGCTTTCCAGTCGTTGAGCGGAGCGGAGACGAGCAGTGAATCCAACGCGCGGAAGAAGGCGGGCTGTCCGATGTCGATGCGCTTGGGTATCGGTGCGCCGAGCGAGGCGTAGAACGTTTTCCATGAGAAATGAGGCGTGAGCGAGTCGACCTGCGCCAGCGACATGCGATGATAGTTCGCCAATGGGTCTCGAAGCTCGACCGGAGTATGCGACGCCCGCGCCAACCGCGACTCCATCTCGAGTACAGCCTTGGCTTCGCTCGCGGCGCGATCGGGAGCATCGCCGAGCAGGACGAACATCCGCGCGACATGTAGGCGGAAGCTGTCGCGAAGCGCTGATGAGGCGGAGTCGGTCTTCGTGTAGTACTCGCTATTCGGCAGCGAGAGCCCGCCCTGATAAAGTCCGGCAATGGTGTTCGCTGCGTCCTTCGAGTCCTGCGCCGGGCCTTCGTTGAACGGGGCGATGCTCGCTCGGCGCTCGAGCACGGCGAGCGCGTTCGTCAGATTCTGACGCGTGCGGATCGCGGCAATGACGTCGAGTTCCGGCCTCAACGGCGTGGCGCCACGTGCGTCGATGGTGCTGCTGTCCATGCACGTCGCGTAGAAAGCGCCGACCTTCCATGCCGCGCTCCCTCTAGCGACGCTGCCCCCCTTCACCGCCGCGGCATCCTCGTTGAGGATGTCGTGGAGTACCGCTTCATTGCGATCCGCAAGCTCCTGGAAGGCGTTGAACGACGAGTACGCCGCCGGTATCGTTGTGCGCTTGAGCCAGCCCCCGTTTGCGAAGCGGTAAAAATCAGAGCAGGCCGCGCACGTGGTGTCGAGGTTTGCGCGGTCGAGCGCTGAAGTTTGAGACGGTTGCTGCGCGATGGCAGGAACGGCGAGGCAGGAGACGACACCGTAGAGCAATAGCACCACCGCTCGTTTCATCGGTCAGGCCTCGAAAGTCAATGTGAACGAGATGGCGAGTGCGCGCTATCGTTGTCCTAGCGCGCGGGCCGGAGTCATCGACCATGTGCCGCCGACCGTCGACATTGCCGCAGTAATAGCCCAGACGCTGTTCGCCCGCTCAAGACGGGCCGCCCATTCGATCTTGCGCTCGAACCGCTTGACGCTCGATGCTCGACGCCGCCACCAACTCGCGTAAGAGCCCTTGAGCACGGCGCGTCGGGGGAAGCGCATCTTCTCCTCCCCTAAGACACACGACATGCTGCTTTCCGTGAGCTCGCGCAATGACGTAGGTGTCGCCACGTGCAGCTTGGAGCTGTGAGCGGAAAGGGGTGAATCAGCAAGTGCTCGCGATGGGAGGCTGTGCGAAATGCAGTGAGGATTGACGGCCGAGCCAACATATTGGCCGAAATACCTGCCGTACACGCATGGTTGTAAGCCGATCTGGGACGATGTTCCATTCGCCGTCTCAATGCCTGTAGGAGGCGCCGCATTTATGCAGTATCGCGGTTGAATGCGCAATCCTTCTCCTGAACCGCTGTTCTTCTGAGCAGACGCGTGCGCAGTCGGAGCGGCGCGTGCGCGATCTGCTGCTGTTTGACTTTGATACGTGGCTGGTCTTTCCGCGCGCCCGACTGCAGTGTACGCGCTGCGGCCGACGGTCGAGGCGGTGCCCTGGCTCGACCGGTATCAGCGGATGACGACGCGGATCGCCGAGAAGATCGCGCGCTTGGCGCAGGTGCTCCCGATCAAGCACGTGGCGCAGCGGTTTGTCGTCAGCTGCTGGCGGGCTCTCACGAAGCGAGCTGACGAGCACGCGACCAACTGGAACTCGTGAACGTCGAACACCTGTTTGAGAAGGCGATCTGCCGTGATGCTCTGTTCCGCCGATGACTGCGAGGAGACGATTTGCGTTTCTTGACTGAAAAGGTAAAAGCGCCCTCCGAACTGGATGGGCGCTTTTGGTATGCTTGAGTGGCCAGGGGCGGAATCGTGTGGGTTCTCTAAAGTTTGTCGCATATTTTCTCTAAAGTCTGTCGCATCTGAGGGCTTCCCCATTTCGTTTGGGGCTTCGCTGGAGGGATGTCCATCCCGATCACCGGAGGCCCGAGGAGGATGCTCAGGATGTTGGATCGCCATGCCGTCCAGGAGTTGTTGCGCGCGGGCGTGAGCCCGCGACAGGTGGCCGCGCAGTTTCGGGTCTCGCGCCGGACCATCGAGCGTATCGCGCAGGAGCGGTCGATCGACGGCGCGACGTGGCCCACGGCCATGGGACGCCCGCGGGTCGACGACGCGCTTAGGCGCCGGGTCGCGGCCCTCCTGCTCGAGGATCCCGAGCGCCCGCCGGGGGAGATTGCCCGGCTGCTGCGCGAGGACGGGACGCCACTCGGGCTCAGTACCGTGTATCGCGTGCTCGCCGGGGTACGGGCGACGATCCCGACGCCGCTGTTGGTCCGCTTCGAAGGGGTCGCCGGCGAGTACGCCCAGTTCGACTTCGGCGAGGTCAGCGTGCGCCTGACCGACGGGCGCCGCCGGGTCGTCCACTTCGCGGCCTACCGGCTCAAGTACTCGCGCTGGGTCCACGTCGCCGTGGTTCCCGATGAGCGGGTCGAAGCGTTGATCCGGAGTCTGCTCGCGAGCTTCGCGGCATCGGGCGGGGTGCCGCTCCGGGTCGTGTTCGACAATCCGAAGACCGTGGTCATCCGCCATGAGGACGGGCGGCCCGTGTGGAATGCGACGCTCGCCCCGGTGGCGATCGACTACGGCTTCACGATCGAGCTGTGCACCCCGCGGCAGCCACAGCAGAAGGGAGCGGTCGAAAACCTGGTCGGCTTCGTCAAACGGGCGTTCTTTCGGGCCCGCGTGTTCACCGACGTCGCGACCGATCTGTCGGTGCAGCTCACGCAGTGGCTCGACGACGTGAACACCACCCGCCCCAATCGGGCGACGAAGGAGATCCCGTCCGTGCGTCTCGCGGCGGAGCAGGCGCGGATGAAGGCGCTCGCCGTCGAGCCGGCCGAGTATGGGCTCCGCCTCCCGGTGACCGTCGGCCCGACCGCGATGGTGACGCACCAGGGCATCCGCTACGCGATGCCGGCCGCGGCGTGCGGGCTCCCGGCGACGCTCTGGCTCTATTCCGATCGCGTGAAGATTGTCACGGCCGGCAGTCGGCACGAGGCGGTCCATCCGCGCTTCCCGCGCGAGGGGACGGCGAGCTATCTGCCCGGGCAACGGGCCGCGCAACTGGCCACCGTGGCGGGCGCGCGGAAGCGCCTGTACTTCATGCGCGAGCGCCTGCTCGAGCTGGGCCCTGTCGGCGAAGGCTACCTGACGGAGCTCATTCATCAGCGGCCCCACACATGGAAGGGCGATGTCGAGCGGCTCTTTGCGCTCTTGGAAGAGCTCGGGGATCCCCGCTTCCGGCTCGTCTTGCAGCGCGCGCTCTTCCAACGGCTGATCGGCAGCGAGTATGTCGTGCAACTCGCCGCCCGCGCGGGACTCGTGGCATCGGGCGTCACGCAGGAGGCGACGTCATGAGTTCTCGTGCGGCACGACCCGCGCGCGGGGCGCGACGCCCGCGCGGCCCCAGTGCGCCCCCCACGCCGGTCCATGATCTCGACGGCATGCTGCGCCGGCTGCACCTCCCGACCGTGCGCCGCCTCTATGGCGAGCTCGCGCTCCGCGCCGAGTCGGACGGCATGAGCTATCACACCTACCTCGAAACGCTCGTCGCCGAGGAGATCGCGCACCGCGCCGAGACGCGCGTCACGCGCGCCGTGCGCAAAGCGCGCTTCCCCTTTCTGCGGACGATCGACGACTTCACCTTCAGCTTCCAGACCGCGCTCAAGCTGCAGATGCTCGGCAGCTACTTGGGGCCCGAACTGGTCACCGAGGGGCGCAGCGCTCTGTTTAGTGGGCCGAGCGGAACAGGCAAGTCGCACCTGGCGATCGCGATCGCGTATCGCGCGATCCAGCACGGCTACGAGGCCCGCTTCGTCGGCGCCGACGCCCTGATCGGTGAACTCTCACGCGCCGCGGCCAGGGGACGGCTCGAGACGGCGCTTGAACCGTTTCTCCATCCGCACGTGCTCGTGATCGATGAGCTCGGGTATCTCTCGCACGCGCCCGACGCCGCGAACGTGCTCTATCGCGTCATCAATGAACGCTACCTCGCCCAGAAACCCATGCTCCTGACGACCAACAAACCGCTGGCGGCCCTGGGCGACGTGCTGCATGATGGCGACCTCGCGGAGGCGATCCTGGATCGCCTGCTCGAGCGCGGCGTCCACTTCACGATGCGTGGTCGCTCGTATCGCACGCGGCACTTAGCCGACGAGGACACCCCGACTCGCCGGACGAAGACCGCCTAAACCCCCGCCCCACATGCGACAGAATTTAGAGAAGAACTGCGACAGAATTTAGAGAACGCACAAGGGGCTACCGCCTGACCGGATGGGTCAGTTGATAGATAATACTTTGGCATGTGGGCCAACAGAACGCCATGAGAGAATTCCGGCGCAAGAGGGTGTGCGAAAGGCGCGCGCGATGTGCTGGTCCACCATCGCATTTGCCAGGTATGGCAGCTCTCGTGGGCGCCGTTGTCTTGCGGGCAACCGGGCCGGCAATGCGACGGCTCACGCCGCCGTATCGCGCACACAGCGCACTCATCGTGTAGCGGCGCTCATCGCGTGCCGGACAATCCGCTCGCACTCTTCCCTCGGCCCACTCTCCTTCCATGGCATCGGCACCCCTCGCTGAGACGAAATCTGCCGTGCAGGTTAAGAGTGCTACCAATCATCCCGGGCTATCCTGCTCCCAATCAACCCGGGCCATACCCGAGCGCTAGCCAACGATCGCTGAAGCCGACAAGCGATCTGTGGTAGCTCACTGCGCTCGCGAACGTTGGATTCGCTGCAGCTCGTCTGTTGGCATTGGCCTGCCCCCAGGCGTACCGGACCTGGTCCCCCCTTCAGGCAATCGTAAGCTCTCCGCCACCGGAAACGGGCCCTTCTGTGCAGATCATCGACCAGCTCAACGCTGGACTCGCGCCTCGATACGAAGTCGAGCGGCAGCTCGCAGAAGGGGGCATGGCGACCGTGTACCTTGCCCGCGATCTCCGTCACAATCGCCCTGTCGCCGTCAAGGTCCTGAAGCGCGAGCTCGGCGCGATGCTCGGCCCCGAACGCTTTCTTGCGGAAATCGCCGTCACGGCGAGCCTCCAACATCCGCATCTGCTCCCGCTTTTCGATTCGGGTGAAGTGGACGGCCTGCTCTACTACGTCATGCCGTACGTTGAAGGGGAGACGCTGCGCGCGCGTCTCGCCCGCGAACATCAATTGCCGGTCGACGAAGCGATCCGTCTCACCCGCGGTATCGCCAGCGCGCTGGACTACGCGCACAAGCGGGGCGTCATTCATCGCGACCTGAAGCCCGAGAACATCCTGCTGCACGGCGACGAGCCGCTCGTGAGTGACTTCGGCATCGCGTTGGCGGTGTCGAAGGCGGCCGGGGAACGCATCACTCAGTCCGGGATAACGGTCGGTACACCGCAGTACATGAGTCCCGAGCAAGCCGCGGGCGATCACCGCATCGATGCACGCAGCGATGTGTATTCGCTGGGCGCCATGCTCTATGAGATGCTTGCCGGTGAACCGCCGCACACGGGGCCGACACCGCAGTCGATCATCGCCAAGATCGTCGCGGAGGATCCGAAGCCTGTTGCCGCCCTGCGCAAAGCGGTCTCGCCGGAGGTCGATGCGGCAGTCGAGCGCGCACTGGCGAAGGTCCCGGCGGATCGCTTTGGCACCGCGGGCGACTTCGCGACGGCTCTCGGCGACTCGACGACAAAGCGACACCGCACCGCCCACCCCGCGACGGGCTCGTACCGCCCTCTCGCGCGAGGGAAGCTCGTGGCCGCGATGGTGGCCGCTGCCGTGGCGGGAGGGATAGTCGCATACGCCCTTCTCGCGACTACGGGGGAAGCCGTCGGCCCGGGCAGTCGGTGGGCCAGCTTCGGGCGTGCCGCCCCTACCTGGGGTACGTCGGAAACGATCGTATCGCAGCTCACGAACTACGACGGCAGTGAGACGGGTGGCGCCATTGCTCCCGACGGACGCTCATTCGTCTTCGTCTCGAATCACGGCGGCCAGCCCGATGTCTGGAGACGCCAGATCTCAGGTGGAGAGCCGGTCAGGCTCACCAACGACGCTGCGATCGAGTCCGATCTGATCTTTGCTCCGGACGGCGAATCGATCTATTACACTCGCTCGGCCGGAGCAGGCCGAACGAGCGCCCTCTTCGAAGTGCCCGGTGCCGACGTCTCGATCTGGCGAATCGGCGCCTTGGGTGGCCAGCCACGCAAAGTAGTGGGCGGCGCCAGGGCGCCGTCACCATCTGCGGACGGGCGAAGTCTTGCCTGGTACAGACCAGTCCCGGACGGCTCGTCGTCATTGATGGTGGGCACGATCGACGGCACGGGGCAGCGCGCGCTCGTGAAAGACGTCCAGGCGATCGCCGACTTCAACCGAGCGAGCTGGTCCCCTGACGGCCGGTTGCTCGCGTACTCCTCGAGCGGGTTGTTTGCGCCGAGCAATCTGTTCGTGGTTGGAGTCGCCGACAGCGTCGTGCGACAGGTCACGCACTTCGAACGAGGCACCGAGGGTCCGCGCACGCAGGCGTGGCTGCCGGATAACCAGCACCTCGTCATTTCGTACTTCGCGTCCCCGAAGGGCCAGGGCGCGACCGATCTCGGCATAGTCGACGTCCGGACTGGAGCGATCGTGCGCGTCACGACGAACGTGGCGGAAGGTTTCGCAGCGCCCAGTCTTTCGGCTGATGCGACCCGCATGATCGTGACGTCCAGTCGTGTGATGCGAGAGGTGTGGAAAGTGCCGATCGGCTCCGATCCGTCCGCCAACGGCCGAAATGCGGTGCGGCTCGTCGAAGCGTCGCTTGATCCGATGTGGACGTTCGTGACGCGTGACGGGCACACGCTGCTCTTCAACAACGCTCTCGTCGGAAGCCGAAACCTCTGGACTGTTTCGCTCAAGAGCAAAGCCGAACCTCGCCAGGTCACTTCCATGGCCGGCAACTCAGTGATGCACTCCTCGTTGTCGCCTGATGGCACGTCCGTCGCCTTCGCGTCGATGACCGCCGGTAGCTCGGATATCTGGGTGCAACACGTGGACGGATCGAACCTCCGGCAGCTGACGAACGACCGTGCTGCAGACGCCTGGCCGGTGTGGTCTCCTGACGGGCAGTCGATCATGTTCGCCTCGCTTCAGGATGGCGCTTGGCTCACTCGACGTCTTTCCTTAGCGGGAGGAGCGCCAGAGAAAGTCGTGGATGGATTCTTTCGAGGCGATTGGATTGCTCGATCTGATCACACGGGGACCTGGATCGTCACCGCTACGTTGGCAGGTGGACTCAAACTTCTCGATGGGGAACGGCACACGATCGTCTGGCAGGATACCACGGTCGGAATTGGCATGCCCATGTTCAGTCCAGATGGAAAGACGGTCAGCATGCCCTACCGCGAGGCTCGCGATCGTGAGGCGATCCGGGTGTACGACGTGGCGACCGGCGCCAAACGCCTGGCGGTGCGACTCCCGCAGCGATTTCGCATCATGTTTCGCGCGGACTGGGTCGACGACGGCCGCGCGTTCGTGGTCAATCGACTCGAGAGTACGTCCCACATCGTTCTGTTCGATCGCTTCTGGGTCGAGGGCGGGAAGGCATCTACCAGAGGAGCGAAAAGCGACGCCGCGAATCGCGCAGTGCCTGACACGGGATCGAAGTGATGGTGGGCCAACGGGCGCAACCAGTCGCGGCCTTGCGCGAGCGACTCACGCTGGCGGACGTGCTTCAGTGGGCCGGAGGTGCCGCTCTAGCTCGTACCGTGAGCGAGTCACAGCTTCTCTGTCGTCCGCAGCCAAGCTGTGCTTGATGGCGCTCGGCAACTCTTCGACGACCTCATCACCGCTGCGCCCGGCTTCGCTGACGTACGGGATGAGCACGTCGCCGATTTCCGGTGCGTGCGGCACGTCTTGGATGATCGCCCAGAGAACGCCGACGGATGACAGACTACTGCTTGCGATTCAGAAATCATTGAACGACGCGCCATAACGCTTTGGCGCGCCATCCAGCTGGATGTCGATCCGGTCCAGCACAACACCGGCATCCAGCGCATGAATTTTCAGCTCATGGAGACCGGGTGCGAGCAGCTTGAAGGACAGAGTTCGAACCGCGGTGTTGCTCAGGACATTCTCGCGCCATTCATCGCTGCGGCCGACGGTGGCGTAATCGAACACATGGAGTGGCCCGTCATCGAGGCTCACCGCCAGCCGAACACCGACACCAGGGTGCAGGGGCTTCGTCGGCAGAGCCACGACCTTCAACTGGCCCCCTACCGCTGAGGTGCTGGTGAATTTGTAGATCAGCGGCGCGGCCTTGCTGGCGTCGCGCGAGTCTAGCGACGCCAGACTCAGTCGTGAACGAACGACCTTGCCCTGGCTGCCCAGGTCCTCGATGGTCTCCCATTGTGGATTCACCGGGGCCGATGTGACCGGGATGACGATCGCGCGGTACGCCTCCGACGGCGTGGTGCTCTGCGGCAACAGCTGCGTTCGAACGTTCATTGGCCGGCCACCGCACGCCAGGCTGATGTCACCCTTGGAGGTGCCGCCGTCATAGGTCACCGCCAGCCGGACCTCATACCCGTTCGCCGCGGTGAGCACCCCCGAATCCACCGACAGCTTCAGGCTCGCATTGTTTGACTTCGCCGTCCACGAAAGGTCCTTCGGCGCATAGCCGAACAGGCTGATGGTCTGCGTTCCGGACTTGCCGGTGCGAAACTCCAGTCCGCCTGTACGCGCGAACTGGCCATTGAACGACGTGGCACAGCCGGTCTTGCCCGAGGGGGTCCACGTCGGGTATGCCGGCGTTTCGAATACTGGCAGACTGCGCGGCGAATCGTTCATCATGAGCCGCCATTTGCCGTTCAGCATGCTGTTGTAACGCGCCGTTTCCAAGGCGATCCGATCCTGCGCGGCCTTCGCCTGCTCGCTGTAGAGGTTCGCGCTCGCTCGGCCCTGATGCGCATAGAGCGCCGACAGATCGAGCTTCAGGATGCGTGTGTTGAGATTCGCGGCACCGCGAACGGGATACTGGACCATCTGGAAGAACGCGTCCTGACGATCGGCGGGCAGCGCAGCGGCGACATTGTCGGCCCGGGAGACGAGATCGGCATACGCGGCGACGCGTACCTGTGCCTCTTCGCCGTCGGACTGCACGTAGGCACTGGTCCGCGCCGGTGTTGTTGGCTCCGTCTGGTCCCAGCCCATGAACTCCGGCCGCCGCGCGAAGGCCAGGTCGTAATACCGCATCATGATCGCGGCGATCTCGGGAGCCTGCGACGCGCCGAACTGCTTCGACATGAAATCCTGGAGATGCTTCCGCGGACTCTGGGCGAAGGCGCCGTGATCGAAGGCAAGATCCATCACGTAGGTAGCGAGATACTCACTGGGCTTGATGTCGCCGACATTGAAGATCCATTCGCGCCGGGCATTCTGCGTCCAGGCTCGGTCCATCTGCTCCCGGACGAGGCCGGGATGAGTGGTCGACAACCAGAGGTAGTCATGCGGCCGTCCCCAGTAGGAGAGGTGATAATAGAGCCCCGCTCCTCCGGCGCGTTTCTGCTCTGCAGGTGAGCTGAGGCGCGTCAGGTAACCGTAATTGTCATCGCTCCATACCAGCATGACGTCGTTCGGCACCTTCAGTCCTGCATTGTAGGTGTCTTCGACTTCCTTGTAGATCGTGATGGCCTGGGGAATGTCGGTGACCGGTGTCCCGAGCTCCTTGCTGAGGAGGTTGCGCTGCACGGCGAGGACGTCCTGCGTGACGACCTTGCGCGCCTCGTCCGTTTCGGCGCCCTCCATCGGGCCATCGTGGATGCCGCGCAATCCCAGGCTGTAGATGACATCAGATCCCTTCGCCTCCACTACGCGCTGCTGCCAGTACCTGATCAACGCGTCGCGATTCGTGAGGTAGTTGAAGGCGCCGCGCGCATTCTGATCCCACTCGCGCACGTTGTTGCGCAGCATCGGCTCGGCGTGCGATGTCCCCACGACGATGGCATAGTCATCGGCGACCTTGGGATTGGCCGGAAAGTCGTAGAAAGGTCTGGTCGAAGGGTGCATGGCCGGCCAGATGGTGTTCGCCTTGAGGCGCCACATCAGCTCGAAGATGCGACCGTAGGTCTTCGGGCCGATGTCACCGGTTTCCGGCTCGTACGTCTTCGCGGCCCAGGGCTGCAAGCCCCAGTCTTCGTCGTTCAGAAAGAAGCCACGGTATTGCACGGAGGGAGTGTTGCTCCTGGTATCGGCGCCATTCACGGTGAGGCGAGCGACCTGGCGCGGTGCCACGTCCGCCCACCACTCCCAGGCCGATATCCCCATCTCGCGGGTAAGGTCCACGACGCCGTAGATCATGCCGCGTCGGTCGGATCCGGCGATCAGGAGGTACGTTCTGCCGTCGGCCGAAACGGCGACGCGTTCATAGCGTTCCCACTGACCTTTCAGCGTCTGCGGTTTGATGCCGGCTTTCGCGGCGAGTTGCACGATGAGCGGGAAGTCGTGGGTGCCGAGAACCACGCAGACCTGAGCGCAGCCGGCGAGCGTGGTCGCGAGGTTGGCATCACGTCCGGTGAGTGCCTTCAGGTCGCGCGCGAGCAGTCCAGCCGCGATCTCGCCGGTCCGGGTGCCGTCATGCACGATGCCCGCAACGGTGTTGCCGTCCCACAGCGTGACGGGCTGCGCGGTGGCAGTGGGGGCTGCAAGTGCCAGGATGGAGACTGCCGCCAGGAGCGATCGCATCGATGCCAGGAGTAGAGGGATGAAGTCAGCGTGGGGAGCGCTCGACCGGCGAGGAAAAATCCGTGCGGCTGGTGCCGCGCCGGCCCTCGGGAACGCTGATCCCGATGCGACGAGGAAAGAGAACACCGCGACGACGCCGACGTCGAGCTAGCTCGGCATGGGAGGTCAGACATCACGCGATACTTCCCGAATAGCGGCGGATGGACCATCTTCGTGTCGTTGCTGACGAGAATCGTCACCGTTCCCATCGCCATCAAGGTCGAGCTGGTTTCCGGAGTGAAACTGGGCGCCGACCTTCGGCGTCACTTCGCGGGCAGCATCTTCATGTCGGTCAGCCACTCCACAAGCCGATCCGGCCAACCGGCGGACGCGCTGCGGTTCGTCGTCCGGATGCCGAACCCGTGTCCAGCGGCGGCGTACAGGTGCAGCTCCGCCGGAACGCCCGCGTCCTTGTGCTTGAGGAAGAGCGCAGTCATCACTCGCGGTGGGGTAAGCCTGTCGTCGAAGCCGGACGCGATGAATACCGGGGGCGACCGTTTGGTCACGGTGAGCGTGTCGAGCCAGGCCGGATAGACCAACACCTGAAACCCCGGCCGCGACGACTGACGGTCGATCGGATCGGCCGCTCCGGCGATGCCATCGTCCCAACCCGCCGCCGCCTTGCCAGCAATCTCGCCACCGGCTGAGAATCCCATGACGCCGATGCGTGCCGTGTCGACTCCCCACGCTGCGGCGTTGTTCCGGACGAGCCGGAGCGCGCGCTTGACGTCGGCGAGCGAGTGACCGTCAACGGTATAGGTCGATCCCGAGTCCCGCGCGAGGCGGTACTTGAGGATGAAGGCGGCGATGCCATGCTCGCGCAGGTATCGCGCGACGTTGTAGCCCTCGTGGTCCATCCACATCTCGCGATGCGCGCCGCCTGGGACGATAATGATCGCGGCGCCGGACGCCACGCGTCGCTCGGGGAGATAGGCCGTGATCGCGGGGCGGTGCACGCTCGAGACGACGTGATCGCCTTCGCTCGTGATACGCACTTTTTCGGGCGAGGACTTCCCCTCGGAGCCGGGCGCGCCGGCCGGCCAGAGTGGAATCTCGGCTGGTTGCTGCGCGCTGAGCACGGAGGTCAGCGTCATGCACGCGAGCAGCATGCCGACGCCTAGTGTGAGAGGTGATCGCAGTGTGGTCGTCATGGCGCGAGTCGCGACGTGCACGCGCGAAGGGAGGTGTCGAATCACTGTAAGCGGGTCGAAGGTCAGTCGAGCGTGGTACACATCCAGGAGCCGAGCAATGTCAGTCTTCTCGCGTAAGGTCGCTCTCTTCGCTTTCATTCTCGTCCTCTTCCCATTGGTGCGATCCGTCGCCCAACAACCAGGGATCCCGGTCGGCTGGTCGGATGGCTACGCGTACGCGAACGGGATCCGCATTCATTACTACCACGCCACGCCGGCGCCGGGCAAGCCAGTGATGGTGATGGTGCATGGCGTATCGGACATCGGGCTCTCCTGGACGACGCTCACCGAGAAGCTCCAGGACTCGTACGACATCTACATGCTCGATGCCCGTGGGCACGGCCTGTCCGATCCGTTCGCTGCCACCGACACGGGGAACGTGCTGGTCAAGGACGTGGTCGACTTCGTCCGCACGAAGCAGCTGGACAAGCCGATCCTCATGGGCCATTCGATGGGTGCGGCGACGGTCATGCGCATCGGTGCGGAGTATCCGGATCTGGCGAAGGCGATCATCATGCTGGACCCGGGGATGGGGGGAGCGGGTCCGCGTCCGCCGGCTCCACCTGCGACGACAGCCGCGGCTGCGACGGTCACCAGTGCGCCTGCAGCGCGCCCAAGCCAACCGGCGGCGCCCGACCGTCTTTCCGTGAGCATGGCGGGCACGCCGGAGAGGCTGGTGGCGCAGAACAACTACGCCTTCGATGATCTCGTGGCGACCTGCCGCCGGAATACGCCCAAATGGGCACTGCTCGATTGCCAGTACTGGGCGCTGTCGAAGAAGCAGTATCACGGCAGGTACTCGACGGAAGCGCGGCAGGCGACGCCGGGCTCCATGCGGACCAGCGACGCACTCGCGAAGATCACGGTTCCGGCGCTCATTCTGAAGGCCGATGCGTCCGCGGAGGTTCGCGCGGCCAACGAAGAGGCAGCGCGCGTGATGCAGCGCGGCCGATTGGTGCACATCGATGGAGCTGGCCACAACCTCCACCATGATCAGCTCGCGCGGACAGTCGAGGTCCTGAAGCAGTTCCTGTCGACGTTCTAGCCATTACTAACGCGTGCACACCGGTATGCGTGGCAATACCCTCGTCATGCAACGCTGCGTTGCAGCCGACAACCGAGAGATCGAGCGAGGCCACTTATGGTTGGTTGGCTGGACGGCACGCAGAGCCGACGATGAGAGCTCCGAGTGCGAACCTACGAGAAGGGGCGGAGCCAGTGATGAACGTGCACACGCAGATCGGCGACTACGTGGCGGCTCAGCCGGAGCGCAAGCGCGCCGAAATGCAGACGTTGCACGACATGATACTGCGGCTCATGCCCGACTGCCGGTTGTGGTTCCTGGATGGCAAGGACGACGGCGGTCGAACGGTCTCCAACCCGAACATCGGGTATGGACTGCTCACCATGGCGTACGCCGATGGCCGAACCCGGGAGTTCTACCAGATTGGCCTGAGCGCCAACACGACGGGCATCTCCGTCTATATCATGGGGCTCGACGACAAGGCATACTTGGCCGAGACGTATGGCAATGAACTCGGAAAGGCGAGTGTGACTGGGTACTGCATCAAGTTCAGCACGCTGCGCAACATCGACCTCGGCGTTCTCGAAGCGGCGATCCGTGACTGAATCGCGCGGACCAGCGCGTGACGACCCGACTTCGGCAATTGTCCGAATCCTGGGGAACGACGCGCGCTGAGCCTGGCGAGGGATCGAGCTAAGCTCGCTGCACTCCCCGAAGCTCGTCCACGGCATCGCAGCTGCTGGCGAAGGTGGGACATTTTGTTATACTCCCGCCGCGCGACAATCCGGCGAATCCCCAGGCGATTGACGAGGAGCGGCGACATTCGATGATGGCCGAAACGCGCCGGCGACGGCTGCTGGACCTGTTGCAGCAGACGGGCGGCCTCTCGGCAGTCGAGGCGATGCGCCTCCTGGGGGCCAGCCGCATGACGGTGCATCGCGACTTCGAGACACTCGGCGCGGCCGGCTTGCTCCGCAAGGTGCATGGAGGTGCCGTGCCCGTCCCTGGCGCGCAACGAGCGTCCGAGCTGGCACGTCCCTTCACGGAGCGCAAGCCCGTGAACCTTGCCGCGAAACAGCGGATCTGCCAGCATCTGGCGCGGATCATCGCTGGCGCGCGGACGCTGGCCCTCGACGCTAGCACCACGATCTACCCACTGGCCCACACGCTTGCTCCACCCTCCTCCGACGCGCAGCTCTTCATCGTCACCAATGGCATTCCGCTCTTTCAGGAGCTCCTCCGGCGCAACGCCGGCTTCCGCGTGGCGATGACCGGCGGCGAGCAGCACCCGCGAACGGAGTCGATGGTCGGTCCTCTCGCGATCAGGAGCGTCGAGGGGATGCGCTTCGACTACGCCGTCGTGTCTGCCGCAGGAGTCGCGGCCGACGACGGCGTCGTCTTCGATTCCACCTCGGAGGGCGTCGCGCTGAAACAGACCCTGCTGGCGCGCGCGAACAAGAAGGTGCTCGCCGTCGACCGCAGCAAGTTCTCGATGCTCGCCCCCTATGCGCTTGGCGCGCTGACGGACTTCGACATCGTCGTCACGGAAGCCGGCATCATGCCCTCGGCCAGGCGGACCCGGGCGAAGCGGGCCAACGCCGATGCGTGAAGGCCATGTACCAGAAGTTCCCACCCTGTACTTGTTTTTCCCAGCCTGCATTGCACCTTTGACGCGCCGGGCCGCTTCGTCGTGCACGCGCGGGTGAGGCCCGCGGCGATTCCCCGAGCATAGGCAGCGAGATTCCTTCACCTTCACCTCGAGATCTCCGGACATGGCGTTTCGACTGTCGGCGCACAACTGGATGCGGCCCGAGCCACTCGATGTGACTCTCGCCCGCCTGCAACGGCTGGGATACGAAGGCATCGAGATCATGGGCGAGCCGA
>JBDSDB010000032.1:0-14759 GCA_039920785.1 Gemmatimonadaceae bacterium | reverse complement strand
ATCCCGAACACGGTCGTTAAGCCCTACAGCGCCGATGGTACTCCGTCCGAGAGGACGCGGGAGAGTAGGCCATCGCCGGCACCTCGTAGAAACGGCCCCGTTGCTCGCGCAACGGGGCCGTTTCGTTCGTGCAGCACTCAACATAACTGGGATGGACGATTACGCCTTGAGGTGATCGTTTCAACGGAAGCACGCCGGAAACCGAGACGCCGTCAAAACATGCGCGTCGGCGCCATCACGGATATCGATCACGGATATCGATCACGGAAATCGACCACCGGAAACGTCGCCCCATTCCAGAACCCACACCTCACTGCCACCTGACCCGCGGATCAAGTCTTGCCTCCCTGCATCGCATGATTCCCACCAGGGCGGCCCTCGCGAGCGCGAGCGCGACCGCCGCCGCCGCGGCGGCGATGCTGCTCCGACACGAACAGACCACGAGACTCGCCACCGAACGGTTCGCCGCGGCGGCGCTCGAGACAGTGCTCAACGCCATCGACGCGAACGACTCCGAGACCGGGGCCCATGTCCGCCGCGTCGCGACCTACTCGCTCATCCTCAGCGACGCCGCCGATCTGCCCGAGCGCGAGTGCAACAGCATCGAGCGCGTGGCGCTCTTCCACGACATCGGGAAGATCCACGAGGCACTCTTCGACATCACTCACGACGACCACAAGCTCACCGCAGCCGAGCGACGCGCGATCGACACACATCCGGCACGCGGCGCGAAGGTGCTTGCCCCGCTCTCCGGTTTCTATCCGGAGCTCAGTGATGGCGTGCTCTCCCACCACGAACGCTGGGACGGCAAGGGCTATCCCAGAGGACTGAAGGGCACGCGCATTCCGCTCTCGGCGCGAGTGGTCGCCATCGCCGACACGTTCGACGCCATCACATATCGCCGGCGATACCGGGAGGGACGGTCCATCCAGGTTGCTCAGCAGGTCCTCGTCGAAGGGCGCGGCACCCAGTTCGAGCCCGATCTTCTGGATCTCTTCCTCTTTCCGCCAGTATTCGCGCGCGTCGCCGCTGCGGCCCGAAAGGTGGAGCGCTGGCGAAAACCGGTGGAGCAGCGACGCACGGGGCGCGACGAGGAGAACGTCCCCGACATCAACTTCCGCTGGCGTCCAGGGCGGCACGCAGGTCGAGGGCGGCCCGCGTCGGATCGGGCGCGCCGAACAGCGCGCTGATCACCGCGATCCCGCTCGCCCCCGCCGCGACGACGTCGGGCGCGGTCTCGGCAGAGATGCCGCCTATCGCCACCGCAGGCAGACCGCACCGACGAGCGAGCTCCGCAAAGCGAGCGGGCCCGATCGCCGTCCCCGCGTCCGACTTGCTTCCCGTCGCGAACACGGGACCGATCCCCACGTAGTCCGCGCCGGCAGCGCGTCCGACCTCGTCGTCGTCACCCACCGACGCGCCGATGATGAAGCCCGGCGGGACGAACCGCCGCAGCACCGCGGGCGACAGATCGTCCACGCCCACGTGCACTCCGGCCGCACCCGCCGCGAGCGCGACGTCGGCGCGGTCGTTCACCACCAGCGGCACTCCGGGCGCCGCAGCGCGAATGACGCGCGCAAGCTCGACCAGCGACCGCGCGCTCTCCTCCTTCAGTCGCAGCTGGATCATCGTCGCCCCTCCCTCGACGGCCGCCGCCGCGCGGAGCGCGAGTCCGCGCGGGCCGTCTCGCAGCGAATCGGTGATGGCGATGAGTCTGATCACCGCCGGATCGAATCGGGTGTCCGGCGCCTGCGACATCAGCGCCGCTTGGCCGGCGGAGCCACGGAAGGAGCGCCGGCGGAGGTCGGTCGCTCCGTGTCTCGGCGTCGCGCCGCGACGGAATCCCATGCGCGTCGTGCGGCACGTACCGCGACACTGTGCGTCGCGAAGTTCTCCGTGAACTCGTGGTGTCCGTCCGGGTACGCGACGAAGAACTTGTAGGGCACGTTCGCCGGGTTGAGCGCCGCCACCATCGATGGCCGTCCGGGCGAAGCGATCGGACCCGGCGGAAGACCGAGGTGCTTGTACGTGTTGTACGGCGACGCCACCTCGAGATCCTTGTAGTACACCCTCGATACGTGCCGGCCGAGCGCGTACTGCACGGTGGGATCAGCCTGGAGGAGCATGCCCGACTTCAGCCTGTTCAGATACACAGCCGCGATGACCGGTCGCTCCTCCGGAAGCCGAGCCTCTTTCTCCACGATGGACGCGAGTGCCATGACGTCGTTCCGGCTCATCGCGAGCGCCTGGAGTCGCTGATCCCACTCCGGTTGCCACACCTGCTGGAATCGCTGCACCATCACGCGCACGGCGGCGCGAGGAGTCGTCCCCTCTGGAAAGACGTACGTGTCCGGAAAGAGGTAGCCCTCGAGCGAGGGCGTGGGGACGTCCAGCGCGTGCAGCAGCGCGGTGTCCCGGACGGCAACCTGTACGGAATCGACCGGAGCCTCGAGAACGCGAGCGAGCTGCGGCA
The DNA here is from genome assembly GCA_039920785.1 of Gemmatimonadaceae bacterium. Taxonomy (GTDB): domain Bacteria; phylum Gemmatimonadota; class Gemmatimonadetes; order Gemmatimonadales; family Gemmatimonadaceae; genus AG11. The sequence continues at coordinate 12,286 of JBDSDB010000032.1, read as the reverse complement.
CGATCTGGAACAACGACCACCCCTCGGGAATGGTGATCGAGTGCTCCAGTCCTTTGCCGCCCCGCAGGTCGTCGAGGACTTCGCTCCACGAGATCCCGCGCCTGAACACGTACGTGCCGGCCTGAATGGATCGGTCACGCCCGCGAAGCATCGCGTACATTCTGAACGCCGTCGCGTTCTGCACCACTCGCGCCTTCGCCAGTGACTCGGCAGCGACGCCCAGCGTCGCGCCGCGCGGCACGACCACGCGCGCCTCTCCGCTCCCACTCCCGCGGCACGCCGTCGTCGCCGCGAGCGCGATGGTCAGCGCGACGAGAGCGCCCGCACGCGTCACGTCACGCATCGGATGCCGTCGCATCGGGGCCCGCTTCCTCCACGTCGATCGTCGGGAGCGCGTGCATACGCAACGCCTGCTCGAGCAGGACCGCTGCCGCGAGAGCATCGATGTCCTGCTTCCGATCGCGCGCTCGTCCTCCCGACTCCTGAATGCCGCGCAGCGCCACCGCCGTCGTGTACCGTTCGTCGAGAAGCGCGACCGGCAGCTTCGTGCGCCGCGCGAGCTCCAACGCCACGCGCCGGCACTCCGTCGCGCGTGGTGTATCTTCGCCCTCGCCGTCGAGCGGCAGGCCCATCACGATACCGCGCGCCTCGAGCGATTCGGCGCGGCGCACCAGCTCCGCGACTGGCGCGCGCTTTCCAATCTTGCGGACAATCACCCCGGCCGGACTCGCGATCACGCCCGATGGATCACTCAGCGCGAGGCCGATCCGGCGCTCTCCCCAGTCGATCGCCATCCAGCGCCCTCGATCGGCTGGCATCATGGGGCGCTCACCCTTCCCGCATCTGCACGAAGAACTCGCGATTGTTCTTCGAGCGTGACATCTGCTTCAGCAGGAACTCGATCGCTTCGGCCTCCGGCATGTCGGCGAGAAAGGTCCGCAGCAGCGTGACTCGATTCAGCTCCTCGGGGGTGAACAGCAGCTCTTCCTTGCGCGTGCCGGACCGGTTGATGTCGATCGCCGGATAGATGCGCTTCTCGGCGATCTCCCGGGCAAGCACGAGCTCCATGTTGCCCGTGCCCTTGAACTCCTCGAAGATCATTTCGTCGGCGCGCGAGCCCGTCTCGATCAACGCCGTCGCGACGATCGTCAGCGAGCCGCCGCCGTCCACCTTGCGCGCCGCGCCGAAGAACTTCTTCGGCTTCTCCATCGCCTTGGCGTCGAGGCCCCCCGACATGATCTTGCCACCGCTCGGGATGACGCTGTTGTGCGCGCGCGCCAACCGCGTAATGCTGTCGAGCAGAATGACGACGTCCTTGCCCGACTCCACCAGCCGCTTCGCCTTTTCGATCACCATATCGGCGACCTGCACGTGGCGCGATGCCTCCTCGTCGAACGTCGAGCTGATCACCTCGCCGCGAACCTCGCGGTGCATGTCGGTGACCTCCTCCGGCCGCTCGTCGATCAGCAGCACGATCAGCGTGCACTCCGGATGGTTCTCGGCAATCGCGTTGGCGATCTTCTGCAGCAGGATCGTCTTGCCCGCCCGCGGCGGCGCGACGATCAGTCCGCGTTGTCCCTTCCCGATCGGCGCGATGAGATCCATCACGCGCATGCTCAGATCGCCGTCGCTGCTCTCCAGTCGCAGCCGGCCGTCGGGATACCGGGGGCGCAGGTTCTCGAAGCCGATGCGCGCCTTCGCCGCGTCGGGCTCACCGCCGTTGACCCGCTCCACCTTGAGCAGCGCAAGGTACCGCTCCCACTCCTTTGGCGGCCTCACCTGACCGGACACGGTATCCCCCGTTCGGAGATCGAACCGCTTGATCTGCGACGGTGAGACGTAGATGTCGTCCGGACTGTAGAGGTAGTTCCAGTCCTGGCTCCGCAGAAATCCGTAGCCCTCCGGCAGCACTTCGAGCACGCCCTCGCCCATGAGCGTCTGCTCCGCGTCGAGCAGCTTCTGCTCGATGCGGAAGATCAGATCCTGTCTGCCGAGCGCGTCATGCTCGCCGACAGCGAGCGTGTCGGCCATGTCGTGCAGCTCCGGCATCGACTTTCGCTTGAGCTCAGCGATGTTCACGGGGCAGACGTGCGTGGGAAGGGGGGGGAGCGCGACGATCGGCGCGCACGCAGGGCGCGGACAGCGAGGCGATCGGCGAGCGGCAGCGGGAGCCACGCCACGCTGGGCAGCGGGGGGCGGAGGGAAAGGTCCCGTGCGGCATGGGGAAGCTAGGAGCGGCCCAAGAGGGGGTCAAGAGCGCCGCGTATCAGAAAGGATTGTATCGGAGGGGACGCTTCTTGAGGTCGGTCACGAGCAGGCTCATCTCGCGCTGCGCATCGATCAGCGCACCGGTCACCGCGCTATCACGCAATACGCGACCCGCCGTGCCGCGCGGCTCCTCGAGGAGCGTCTGCACGAGCGCCAGCTCGTGCCGAATGTCCGCGACCTCGCGCATCAGGGAACTGTCGCGACGAAAGCGGCCGAAGGACGAGCTCGATGACGCGAGCAAGGTTCGAACGGAGTCGGTGCGGGCCAGCACTTGTCGCGCGCGCACGGTCAGTCCGCCTCCCATGATCTTGCCCACCGTGCCGCGCCCGCCGCTCACCCGCGTCCGAAAGCGCGCGAACTCACTCGCCGTCGCCTGCAGAGGTCCGCGTTGGGCCGCGCCCTCGTTGATCACCGCTCCGAGCGTTCCACGAGTGGCCCGGAGCTGGTCGCGAAGCGACTTCACATTGTTCACGATCGCGGGGAACTCTCGCGTCGCCGCACCGAACTTGGACGTGGAGCCCTCGATGTCGAGCTGGGGGTGGGCGCGGACGGTGTCACCATTGCTGATGATCGGGGTGCTCGACGACCCGGGGGTGAGATAGACGACGATTGCCCCCATCACCGATCCTCCGGATTTGATCTGCGCCTCGGCGTCGTGATGCATCGCGTCCCGATAGCGCTCGAGCACTTCCAGCTCCAGCAACAGCCGCACGGTCGTGTCGGCGATGCTGGGTGAACGGAATTGGATGTCACTCACTTTGCCGATCTTCTGCCCGCTCAACCACACCTCGGAGCCGACGAGGATGCCACGTGCGCCGGGCATGAAGGCGTACAGCCGGAACGTATCGCCGTGAAGAGCGCCGACCCGGGCATACTTGAGAGTCGCCGCGGAAATTGCCACGATCGCGATGATGGCGAGGAGGCCACCTCGGACGCTGGACCAGGCGAGCCGGCGCGCCATGCGGAGAGAAGGAGAAAGGAGACGGGCTTGAACCAGGAGCGGCCTGTGCAATGGATGGACCACTGCTTCAGTCACGAGCAGGTGCGACCGAAAGTACAGTGGTCTGCCGCCTCGCACGGATTGTCGCACGAAGCCCCGCCGTCCGGTGGACGACGGGGCCTCGAAAATCACGTAGTGCGCGCGGCGGGATTCGAACCCACGACCTCTTGCTCCGGAGGCAAGCGCTCTATCCAGCTGAGCTACGCACGCAAGCGATGTCCCACGATGACACGGCGTCGCGTGCACACCGGGTGAGCCATATAATTTAACCCACCGCCCTGGCGCTCACAAGCAGAGGGCTCCCTCACTCCTCCCGATGATCTTTCGGCGCATCTACCACGACGGCCTCGCCCAGGCGAGCTACCTCCTCGCCTGCGAATCGACGCGCCTCGCGATCATCGTCGACCCGGTGCGCGACGTCGCACCGTACCTCGCGGCGGCGGAGCTCGAAGACGTGCGCATCGCCTTCGTCACCGAGACGCACCTCCACGCCGACTTCCTTTCCGGCGCGGACGCGTTGGCCAGCCGCACCGGTGCGGCGCTCCTGCTCTCTGGCGAGGGTGACGATCCGGCCGCCGGGACGAGACGCTCGCGGGCCGGCGTCGATACGCTGCGTCACGGAGACTCAGTCGCGGTCGGCACGGTGCGACTCGAAACGCGGTTCACCCCGGGCCACACCCCTGAGCATCTCAGCTTCATGGTCACCGACGAGGCCATCGGACCAGTGCCGGTCGGCCTGCTCACGGGCGACTTCCTCTTCGCCGGCGACGTCGGACGTCCCGATCTCCTCGAGCGAGCGGTCGGGATCGAGGGCTCCATGCGAGGCTCAGCGGCCGAGCTGTATCGGTCGCTCCAGACACTTCGGACGCTGCCGGAGTTTCTGCAGATCTGGCCGGGCCACGGCGCAGGCTCAGCCTGCGGAAAGGCGCTCGGTGCCGTGCCTCAGACCACGCTCGGCTACGAGTTGCGCTCCAACTGGGCGTTCCAGATTCGCGACGAGCCGGCGTTCATCGAGGAGGTACTCCGAGATCAACCTGACCCTCCGGCCTACTTCGCGCGAATGAAGTCGCTCAACGCGAGTGAGGTCCCGCCGATGCCTACTCCGGCGCAGCGGACCGATGACGCACTCCGGCGCGCGGCGCGCGACGGCGCACTGCTCGTGGACATGCGCGCCGCAAAGGAGTTCCTCGCCGAGCATGCCGCCGGTTCGATCAGCATTCCCTTCGGACGGTCGTTCTTGCACTGGGTCGGATCGCTGCTCGACCCAGAGCGGGACCTGGTGCTGATCACGCCTGACGACTCGCGTCGCGAGGCCGGTGTCGTCGCGCGTGATCTCGCGCTCATCGGCTTCGATCGCGTGCTCGGCGCACTCGGGCCCGCGGACCTCGAGACGCTCTCTGCTCGAGGCACGGCGAGCATCCCCGTCACCTCGGCTGGCGATATCGCCCCGGGGCGCAGGGGAGCCACGATCGTCGACGTACGGACCGCGGCGGAGTGGAACGCCGGACACATTCCCGGGGCAGTCAACGTGCCCCTCGCGCGCCTCCCTGCGCGCCTGGACGCGCTTCGCGACGTGGGCCCGCTCGTCGTGCACTGTCAGGGCGGAGCGCGCAGCGTCATCGCGTCGAGTGTGCTGCGCGCGGCAGGCATCATGGACGTGCACGATGCCGAAGGCGGCTATCCTGCGTGGCAACGCAGTACGGCCGTCGACGCGGAGTCGTCGTCCTGATGGCCGAGCGTCTGGAACTCCCGTTGCTTCGGCGGCTCGTGCTGATCGGTGCGGGCCGAGCCAATCTGCATGTGCTGCGGGCGCTCTCGAAGCCGCTCGTCCGAGGTCTCGAGATCGTCCTCATCGCGCCGGACCGAAATCACTACAGCGCCGCTATGTACTCGGGACTGGTGCGCGGCGAGTACACCACCGAAATGACGCGAATCGACGTCGCCGCGCTGGCGGAGCGTGCCGGTGCTCGACTCGTCCACTCCCACGTGCGGCTCGTCGCGATCGGCGAGCGCGCGGTGCACACCAACGGGGGGCGCGTCCCGTTCGACGTATGCTCACTCGACGTCGAGGGCGAGTCTGAAGGCAGAGCGCTGCCGGGCGTGGAGGCGCATGCGCCGCCGTTGAGGCAGATGTCTACGCTACCCCAGGTGCGGCAATGGATCGAGGAGCACATCGCCGACGCCTCCGAACGCTTCGACTGCGTGATTGTCGGAGCCGGCACGAGGGGTGTGGAAACCGCGTTCATTCTCCAGCGCATGCTGAGTGGAACGAGACACGGCGGAGTAGTGACGCTCGTCGACGAGGCACAGACGATCCTCGCCGACGCGCCGCAGTGTCGCGACATCGCACGCGGGGCGCTCGAGCGCGCCGGCGTGTGCTTCGTGCTCGGCATGCGTGTCGTCGAGGTGCGTGACGATTGCGTGCTGCTCGGCTCCGGAGCGTCGCTGCCGGCCAAGATGGTGCTGTGGGCGACGGGGGCCAGCGCGCCGGACTTCATCACCGCGAGCGAACTGCCGCACGATGCCCGGGGTCACCTGCTCGTCGACGATGGCCTGCGCGCGATCGACGGTTCGCCCGTCTGGGCAGCGGGCGACTGTGCGGCTCGACCCGGTGCCGTGGACGGCCATCGCGACTCCACCAGTGCCCAGGCGCGCGTGCTCGAGCGCGCGTTGCGCGCCGCTGTCGACGCTCCCTCGTCTGCGGCAGTTCGGCAAGGTGCACGGGAGCTGTGTCTGCTCGACACGGGCGACGGTCGCGCTCTGATGCGCTGGGGCGACGTCCGCAGCCACTCGCGCCTGGCGGGCTGGTTCAAGCGTCGCCTGGACCGTCAGTTCGTCGCCGGCTTCGCGCACCCGTGACGCAGGCGGCTCGTTTCCCAAAATGTGGTGTGACGATTTGCACGCACCCCGCAGTTGTTGGGGTCAGATATGAGTGACCGGGCGATCATCCACCAAGTGCTCTCGGGCGACGTCGAAGCGTATGCGCGCCTCGTCGAGCGTCACTACGACCGGTGCGCGAGGATCGCCATCCGGATCCTTGGCAATCGAGAGGACGCGGAGGAAGCGATTCAGGATGCCTTCCTGCGCGCCTTCAAGGCACTCGGCGACTACGAAGAGCGCGAGCGGTTCTCGGCATGGCTGACGCGAATTCTCGTCAACCAATGCCGCACTGTTCTCGCGCGCGCGCGCCGGCGCGATGCGGTCTTCCCCGATCTCGATCCGCGCGTGCTCGACTTCGCGGTGGAGGCGGAGAGCTCTGACGGTGCGTGGCCCGAGCTCGAGCGCGTGCTGGCCCTGCTTCCAGCGGAGCAGCGAGAGGCGATCGTGCTGAAGTACGCGGACGACCTGACCTATGAGGAGATGTCGAGAATAACCGGTGCCGGTGAGTCCGCGCTCAAGATGCGCGTACAACGTGCCTTCGCGCGACTCCGCGCACTCCTGCAGGAGGTTTCCAGTGTCTGACCAGTTCGAGCGCCGAGTGGAAGCTGCGCTTCGCGCGCCGGTGGGCGGCGGCGACGCGCGATCACGCCAGAGGGTGATGGAGCGCGTCCGTCGCGCGGCGTCCGACGGCGACGCGCCGCGCCAGCGTAGCGACACGTGGTCTCGGTCTTCGCGTCATTCGATCATCGGGCTCGCGTTCGCGGCGGGCGTCGGCGGCCTCACGACACTGTCCGCGCTCGTCCCCGCCGCGCAGCGCGACGCGGCCCAAGGAGTCTCCTCCGTCGTGCTCGGCGACACCGTCGTGTCGACGCTGCGTGACACGCTGCGGCTGGTGCGCCTGATGTTCGATGCGCCGACGGCGAGCCAGGTGAGCGTCGCGGGCGATTTCAACGAGTGGGGTGCGCATCCGACCGTGCTCGCGCGCGACCCGGAGAGCCGACGCTGGTCGGTGATTCTCGCGCTCCGCGCGGGAGAGCATCGCTACGCGTTCGTCGTCGACGAGACGAGGTGGGTGCTGGACCCGCGCGCCGAGCACATCGCGCGCGGCGACGACGGCCGACTGTACTCCCTCCTCAACGTCGGCCGCGCGGCGAACTGACATTCCGAGTGCGCATCTCGCGCGCTCGATCACGATCGTCCACGGAGCTACGGTGTCTTCCTCGCCCTCCCGGGCCGTGCGGAGTGCGCACGTCGTGCGCGCGCTCGCGGCCGCATCCCTCCTCGTCGGTTATCTGGATCTCGTCCGCGGTGGCGTCACGCTCGCGCCGCTGCTGCTCGTGGCGGGCTACGTGGTGCTCGTGCCGATCGCCCTCCTCGCCGACTAGTCGATGAACGCCTCCGCGCACCCCGCTGACATTCGCCCATCATATGGCGCCGCGGCCGTCGCCGCCGTTGCGATCCTGGCGATGTACGTCGCGACGCTCGCGCCTTCCACCGCGATGTGGGACGCGAGCGAATACATCACCGCCGCGTACACGCTCGGCATCCCCCATCCACCGGGCAATCCATTGTTCGTGCTGCTGGGACGCGTCGCATCGCTGGTGCCCGTCGGCGAAGTGGCGTACCGCATCAACCTGTTGGCCGCCGTGAGCAGCGCGGCAGCGGCGGGGATCTGGTTCCTCGTCGTGGAGCGCGTCCTCGCGCATACGATCACGCGGCGATGGGTGCAGCTCACGGGAGGAGCGCTCGCCGCGTTGCTGAGCGCCACCGCGTTCACCGTGTGGAACCAGAGCGTCGTCAACGAGAAGGTCTACACTGTCTCCCTCGCGTTCTTCGCCGTGGTGTCGTGGCTCACCGTGCGCTGGTGCGACGACCCCGACGGCCGGAAGGCCGACCGCATCCTCGTGCTCATCGCCTATCTGATCGGCCTGGGTTACGCCAATCATCCCGCGGGGTTCCTCGTCGGGCCAGCGGTTGCGGTCGCGGTGCTCGTCCGGCGCCCGCGCACCCTCGTGCGCTGGAGACTCATCGTCGCGGCGCTCGTCGCGCTCGTTCTCGGACTCACGCCCTTTGCCGTGGAGCCCATTCGCGCCGCACATCATCCCGCGCTGAACGAGGGCGAGCCCACCGGCTGCACCGACAAGATCGGCTTCGCGTGCACCTTCTCCGATACGACAGTGAAGCGATTGATGGCCAACATCAATCGTGACCAGTACGGCAAGCCGAACCTCTCCGAGCGCCAGGCGCCCTTCACCGCGCAGGTCGGGATGTGGTGGCTCTACTTCAAGTGGCAGTGGCTTCGCGATCCGCACGGGACGCAGAGCGCATTGCAAGCCGCCCTTGCCGTCCTCTTCCTGACGCTCGGCATCGGCGGCGGAGTAGAGCACTGGCGGCGCGACCGCGCTTCGTTCTGGTTCTTCGGTCCGCTGATCTTGACCGTGACGCTGGCGCTCGTCTACTACATGAACTTCAAGTACGGTGCGTCCCAGGCACCGGAGCTCGCCGACGTCGCGCGCGAGGTGCGCGACCGCGACTACTTCTATCTCTGGAGCTTCTCCGCGTGGAGCGTCTGGGCCGCACTCGGGCTCGTCGGGGTGTGGAGACTGCTGGCCGAACGCATGGGGACCGCAACGCGATGGGCCGCGAGCGCCCCGGTGCTACTGCTGGGCGTGCTGCCACTCGTTGGGAACTGGCGTTCGGCGTCGCGCGCGGGAGAGTGGGCGACGCGTGAATGGGCGCACGACGTGCTGAATTCCGTCGAGCCCTATGGTGTGCTCGTCACCGGCGGCGACAACGACACCTTTCCGCTCTGGTACGCGCAGGAGGTGGAGGGTGTGCGCCGCGACGTCACCGTCGCCGTGACGTCGCTGCTCAACACGGATTGGTACGCGCGAGGGCTGATTCGCCGGCCCATCTATGCGTACGATCAGGCGAGGGGTCCGGCGATGTATCGCGGGCGCGCGTGGCCCATGCCCAAGACGCCGGTACTGACTCTCAGTGTCGCTGAGCTGAACGCCGTTCCCGAGTACATCCAGGTGCAGGAGCCGCAGCTCTTTCAGCACGCCACGATGCGAGCGATCGTCGATCCGCGCCGCCTCGAGTTCGGTGTCCCGCTGCGCTCGGACCTCCTCGTCCTGCAGATGCTGAAGGACAACATGGGAGTTCGTCCGTTCTACATCTCGCGCACCACCGCGTCGTACGCGCAGGCGCTCGGCCTCGACGCGTACGCACTCGTGCAGGGTCTGGTCACCAAGATCGCGACGACGACGATCAGCGCGAGTCCCGACACGGTGGCGATCAGCGGCGTCGGGCATCTCGATCTAGGGAGAACGGTGTCGCTGTGGGACGCCTACCGCGCGCCGGCGGCGATCATTCGCCGCGGCGACTGGGTGGATCGTCCGTCGGCCGGCATCCCGGCGCTTTACACGAACACCGCGCTTCTGCTCGGCGAGGGCCTTGACCGGAAGGGGCGCAGCGCCGACGCCCAGCGCGTGCGGCAGGCTGGCGTGAACGTGGCCGAGGCCGCGCACGTGCTCGAATGGTTCACTGGGCCCTCCCCCAGCGCGCCTCCTCCCGCCGTGAGCAACGATGCACCGAAGAGCACGCCCATTCCGATCCGCCCTTGAAACTCGAACTGCGGAGACCGGTTGCCGGACGCGTGCGTTTGGATCCGGTACCGGCCATGCGGACCGCTGCGGTCCAGACTGCGGAGCGGAGCCGACATAGTAAAAGCCCCGCAACATATGTCGTTGCGGGGCTTCTAATAAATGGTCGGGGCGGCCGGATTTGAACCGGCGACCTCCTGCTCCCGAAGCAGGGCACCGCGCATCGCTCGTCATTCCTCCTCTATTCTCCACCGCCTCTGTACGGGCTAGGGAGCTTAAATTGCGATTCCTACGCATTCCCGTAGATTGCTTCCGCGTGTGCGACCCGTGTGCGACATCGGTCGATTAATCCCCGGACGGCGGAGGAATGGGATCAATGGGAAAGAAGCTGACCAAGCGGCTGCTCGACGCCACGCCTGCACCGGCCAAGCGAGTATTCCTCTCCGATTCGGAACTGCCCGGCTTCGTCGCAGCCGTCTCGTCTGCGCGGACCATCACCTTCTATGTCCGGTATCGAGCGAACGGTGGGGGACGGCGCGCGCCGTTCCGCTGGGTGACCCTCGGGCGGTTCGGCGTGATCACCGTTGACCAGGCTCGTGTCGCTGCGCGCAACGTGCTATCGCGGGTCGCGCACGGGGAAGATCCAGCCCGCGCACACGCGGAGCGAAAGGCGGCACCAACTGTCGCGGAGCTCGCGCCGCTTTACCTGGCTGACGCTCGTGCTCGCCGCAAGCCGACGACAGCGCGGGAATACACGAGGATCTTCGACAAGGAGATTCTTCCAGCGTTCGGATCCCGGCGGGCGCGGGATCTCGGTCCGACCGATCTTGCTCGAGTGCATGCGAGCCTGAGCGGTCGCCCCGTCATGGCGAACCGGCTTATGCAGCTGCTCGGGTCCTTCTTTAGTTGGTGTGAGCTCCACGGACACCGTCCGAAGCATTCCAACCCGACTCCGGACATCGAGCGCTACCCGGAGCAGGCGCGTGAACGATTCCTCTCTGGCGATGAGATTGCGCGCCTGGGTGAAGCGCTCGATCGCGCTGAGCGGGTCGGAGTTCCCGCAGCCCCGAACCGCCGTCGAAAGCTCAAGGAAGGTCCCAAGGCGAAGCATCGGCCCAAGTCATTCAACGAGCCGCGGCCGTCGAACCCGTTCCATCTGGCATGTATCCGCTTTCTCCTGCTGTCCGGATGGCGAGAGAGCGAGGCTCGGACGCTTCGGTGGGATGCGCTGGACACGGAGCGCGGACATGCCATCCTCAAGGATACGAAGTCCGGACGCAGCGTGCGACCGCTGGGAGCCGCAGTCTTCCTGTTCCTGGAGGGGTTGCCTCGACTTCGGGAATCGCCCTACGTCTTTCCGGGCGCGTCTCCGGACGTACCGGTGATCAACATCACTCGGACGTGGGAGGCGGTTCGCCTCGCGGCAAAGCTGGAGGGCGTTCGCCTGCACGATCTCCGACACACGGCCGCTTCGATCGCCGCGGCAGGCGGCCTCTCACTGCCGCTGATCGGTGCGCTGCTGGGCCATCGACATCCTGGCACGACTGCCCGCTATGCGCACCTCGCGGACGATCCTCGGCGGCTCGCGGCGGATCGAATGTCGGCCGACGTGACCGCGGCGCTTGCCGGTAAGTCGACGCCAGTAATCTCGCTAGAACAAGCGAGACGCTAGAAGGCTCCGGGCGGCCGGCTCCGTGCGCGGTGCGCGCGATTGCGGTGTCAGGCAAGCGCGGGTGACGCCCCGATGACGGCGACTCGTATCGTTTGAGATGCCTACTCTTACCGATATCGCCGAACGGTTGGCCGAGACTTACGGGCAGCTACTGACGCGCAACGATCCTTCGGTGGAGGGACAGCTCGACGTCCTCTTCGACGCAGTAGTGGACTTGGACGGACTTGCCGGGGGATTACGTCACCATCCGTCCGGGCAGTGCTGGATGGCCCCGCGCAGAGCGAGCCGCCGTGGCTACTGCTTTCCGGCCGCGTCCCTTGAGTTTGAAACGCGACGATCCGATCGGTCGCGGTGACGGAGCGACGGCTCCGGCGACTTGTGGACGATCTGTTGCCGATGCGCGGCGGCTTAACTCGACATGCCGGAAGACCAGGTTGTCGAGCTTGCCGAGAGCATGGTCAATTCCATCTGATGGATGAAGAGGCTCAAGGGGCCAGTAACTGGCTGAGGGCACTTCAGGCTGCCTTAGAATCGCGTGCAGCCGACCGAAAATGCGCCGAAACAACTCTCTCCGACGGTGCGTAACGTCTACAAGATGGCGCGGGGTTACCACATGGTCCGGTCCGCCGTCCTGTTTAGCAGGCCCAGATGGGTCGCGTTAGCGAGGGTAGCGGAAAAGCTCACGGGCCTGGAACATGCTCCACGAGTGGTGTATTCTTTACTTGCTGGATTGATCCAGGCGTCCTATTTTGACCGCCTATTCGATTCGGACCGTCACCTGGTCTACTAGCGCGTCGGGCGACATGAGTCGATAATCTCGATAGGCTTAGCTCCCGATTGTGGTACTGCAGTCCATCATGC
>JBDSDB010000031.1:0-41831 GCA_039920785.1 Gemmatimonadaceae bacterium | reverse complement strand
GTCCCTCTCGCTCGCCGAGCTCGTAAAGCTTCTCCCTCCGCCGCCCCCGGCCACCCCTGCCCTCCCGACCGGAGTGGCGGCGCTGGACGCGGTGCTGCTGGGAGGGGGGCTGCCACGCGGCCGGCTGACCGAGATCGTCGGACCCACCGGGAGCGGGAAGACCACGCTCGCCCGCGCCATCGTCGAGGCCACGGTGACGGCACACGGCTGGGTAGCGTACGTGGACGCGCAGTGCACGCTCGATGCGCGCGACTGGGTGCACCTGGGCGACGCGGAGGGGGTCTGGATCATCCGCCCGCGCGATGCGGGCCGCGCGCCCTGGTGCGCCGACGTCCTGCTGCGGAGCGGCGCCTTTGCCCTCGTCGTGCTCGACGGCGCCCCGACGCTCACCAAGTCGGCTGCGGTGCGGCTCACGCGGCTCGCCCGGGAGTCGAACGCCGCGCTGATCCTGCTCGGCGACCGCACCGGCGGGGCCTCGCAGCTGGGCGGCGCGGTGCGGCTGCTCGTCGAACGAACGACGCCGGGCAACCGACGACCGCGCCCTCATCACTCCCCACCGATCACCGGTCAGCGAGAACCAGTCACTGGGAGTCTAGGCGCCACGGCAGTCGGCACGAGCACGAATCCCGTTCGCACGATCAGCGTGCGCGTCGAGAAGGGCGGAACACTTCGAACAGTGGAGGTGCGTTGTGCAATCGGAGTGGCGCGTCGCCTGTGTACGCATCCCGAGGTTCCCGATCGGCGCGGTGTGGCGCGCGGCCCGGCGGGGGGAAACAGGCGTGCCCACGCACGACGCGCAGCTTCTCCTCCCGCTGACGTTGCCGGACGCACCACCCCCGCCGGCCCGATCGAGCCGAGCGCAGAGCTCCGCACCGCTGTCGCCCGTGCCCGAGCACTGGGATGACCATCCGATCGCGCTGATCGACACGACGGGCAAGCGGCTGCGCGCCGTCTCCGCGGCGGCCGCACGCGTCGGCCTGCGCGCCGGCATGCGTCCCGCCGAGGCGCGCGCGCGCTGCGCCGACCTGATCGAGCTTCCGTGGGACGACGTCGCCATCGATGCGACCATCACGGAGGCGTCGGCGGCGCTGCTTGCCGCGAGCCCGCAGGTGACACCGGTCGGCGGGGCGCCCGGCCTCTGGTGGATCGGCGCGTCGGGGTTCGATCCGGTGGGCGGGGAGCGCACGCTCGCGCTCGAGCTGCTCCGCGTGGCCAAGCGCTGGCACCCGCGTCCGCGGGTGGCGATCGCGGGATCGTGCGTGGCCGCGCGCGCCGCGACGTGGGCCGGCGCGAGCTTCGAGCAGTACGCGAGCGACAGGTCGTTGGTGCACGTCGTCCCTGCAGGGCATGACGCGGCGTATCTCGCGCCCGCGCCGCTCGCCCTCGTCCCGATGGAGGAGGAGCTCCGCGCCGCGCTCGACGCGCTCGGTCTGCGTACCGTGGGCGCCTTCGCCGCGCTCGCGGCGGAGGACGTGGAGCGGCGATGGGGCGACGTCGGCATTCGTGCGTGGAGGCTGGCGCGCGCCGACGATCTGCGCCGCCCCGTGCTCGCGCGCGTGGACACGCAGCCCGCGGTGGAGGTGGAGCTCGCGGCCCCGTCGGCGACGATGGAGCCGGTGCTCTTCCTCGTGCGCGCGGCACTCGACCGGCTGGTGCAGGAGCTGATTGCGCACGGGCGCGCCGCGGCCGCCGTCGCCATCACGCTCACCCTCGACGACGCACGCGGTGCGCTCGTGTCGGAGCCGGTGCACACGGTGACGCGCGAGGTGCGCCCCGCGCGGCCGCTCGCCCGCGTCGCTCCATTGTTCGAGCGCTGCCGAGCGTTGCTCGACCGGTGGACGCTCACCGCGCCGGTGATCGGCGTGCGCGTCGCCATCGCCGCGGCGGCGCCGCTCACGGGCGAGCAGGGGGATCTGCTCAGCGCATCGTGGCGCGACATCGGCGCCGCCGACGCGGCGCTGGAGCGGCTGCGCGCGGAGCTCGGGCCAGGAGCGATCGTGCGCGCGGTGCATCAGGACACGCACCGGCCGGAACGAGCGGGGATGTGGCGCGATGCGCTGGAGGTGGAACCGGTCGCGCGCACGCGCGACGTGGCGCCGGCAGTGGTGCCGGCGGTGGCGCGAGCGTCGATGGTTCCCGCCACGCCGGGGCCCGTCGCGCACGCGAGCACGAACGGCGCGCGTGCGCCGAACGGCTCCTCGACGTTGCGCATCGTGCGCGAGCCCGCACCGGTGCCGACGACATCAGCCGCGCATCGCGCACTCGAACCCGCCGAGCCGGTGGAGGTCGAGTGCGACAGCGCGGAGCCCCGCGTCGTCGTCTGGCACGGGCACCGGATCGCCGTGTCGCGCGCTATCGGTCCCGAGCGGTTGTCAGGCGACTGGTGGGACGACGGCTATCGGCGCGACTACTGGCGGTGCGAGAGCCTGGCCGGCGAGTTCGTCGTGTATCTCGACCGCGCGGATGATGCGTGGCGGTTGCAGGGGTGGGTGGATTGATGCCGCCCTACGCCGAGCTCCACGCGCACACCGCGTTCTCCCTCCTCGATGGCGCCGCGCTCCCCGAGCCGCTCGTCGCGCGCGCCAAGGAGCTCGCCCTCGCCGCCCTCGCGATCACCGACCACGACGAGCTCGGAGGGGTCGTCCGCTTCGCCACCGCGGCGCACGAGATGGAGCTGCCGGCGATCATCGGTGCGGAGCTCACCGTCACGATAGAGCAAGCAGACGGTGCGCCCCTGCTCACCCACCTGCCCCTGCTCGCCGAATCGCGCGAGGGCTACGCCAACCTCTCCACCTTGGTCACCCTCGCGCGCAGCGACGTGGCGACGCGCGGCTCGCCGCGCGTGTCGCTCGACCAGCTCGCCCAGCACGCCGGTGGACTGTTCGCGCTCACCGGCTGTCCGCGCGGCGGGGTGCCCACCCTCGCCGCGCGCGGCGACACGGACGCCGCGTGCGAAGCCGCGGCGACACTCATGGATATCTTCGACCGCCGCGTCGCGATCGAGTGCTGGGATCACGGGCTCCTCGAGGAACGCGTCACCACGGCGCGCCTGATCGAGCTCGCGCGTGCACTCGACGTACCGTGGGTCGTCACCAACGACGTGCACTACGCGCGCGCGCGCGACCGGATGACCCACGACGTCCTGTCGTGTCTTCGGCACGACAGGACGCTCGACACGATGGGCACGCGGCTCCGCCCCAACGCGGAGTGGTACCTCAAGAGCCCCGCACAGATCGCGCGGCGGTGGCGCGGCAACCTCGAGGGCGTGCGCGCCACGCTCGCCGTCGCCGAACGGTGCACGTTCCGGCTCGATCAGCTCAACCCGACGCTGCCGGCGTTCCCCCTGCCCGCCGCGGTGAGTCCCGACGAATACCTCGCGCGCCTCGTCGAGCAGGGCGCGCGCGAGCGATGGGGTCCGCCGGGCACCGCGACGCGCACCGCCGCACACGAAAAACAGATCACCCACGAGCTCGCGCTCATCGCCAAGCTCGGGCTCGCGGGCTACTTCCTCATCGTGTGGGACATCGTCCGCTTCGCGCGGCGCGGAGGGATCCTCTGCCAAGGTCGCGGCTCTGCCGCCAACTCCGCCGTCTGCTACTGCCTCGGCATCACCGCCGTCGATCCGATCAAGCTCGAGCTCCTGTTCGAGCGCTTCCTGAGCGAAGAGCGCACCGAGGCCCCCGACATCGACATCGACTTCGCCCACCGCGAGCGTGAGCGCGTGCTGCAGTACGTGTACGACCGCTACGGCCGCGACCACGCGGCGATGGTGTGCGAGCAGATCACCTACCGCGGTAAGAGCGCGGTGCGCGACGCGGCACGCGTGCTCGGCTTCAGCATCGAGCAGGCGGACTCGCTGGCGATGCTGAGCGATCGTTTTTCTGCGAAGGCAACTGCCGAGGCGCTGCGTGCCACGCCCGAGAGCGACGACGCCAGCGACACCGCGGTGGCGAGCGCACTCGGCGGCGCGATGGTGCGCGGCACCGAGGCGACGACGCGCGCACGCGCCGAGAAGGAAAAGGCGCAGCAGGTGGCGCGGCCGATGACGAGCGCCGACCGGCCCACGCCGCGCGCGGCGTACGAGCCGTACGGCAGCCCCAACGCGCAGAGCGCGGGGACGCGCGATCTGGCGAAGATCCCTCGGCCGATGCACGAGCAGGCAGCGCGCGGCAACCGCTGGGAAGATCCCTACGCCGGCGACGACCACACGGAGCGCCGTAATCCCACCACCGCGCTCAACGCGACGAGCGGTCCGAGCATCGTCGAGCGCGCGGGACTCGACCCGAACGACAAGCGCGTGCGCGCGCTGGCGGAGGTCGTCGCGGGACTGCACCAGCTGCCGCGTCACCGCTCGATCCACGTCGGAGGGTTCGTCCTCACGGCCGAGCCGCTGCATCAGGTGGTGCCGATCGAGCCAGCGAGCATGCCGGGCCGCACGGTGATCCAGTGGGAGAAGGACGATCTCGACCCAGTGGGGTTGGTGAAGATCGACCTGCTCGGACTCGGCATGCTCACGCTGTTGCAGGATTGTCTGCTCTACATCAGGCAAACTCGCGGCGTCACGATCGATCTCGCCGCGCTGCCCATGGACGACCAGAACGTGTACGACGATCTCTGCGCCGCCGACACGATCGGCGTGTTCCAGGTGGAGAGTCGTGCGCAGATGAACACCCTGCCTCGGCTCAAGCCGCGCTGCTTCTACGATCTCGTCGTCGAAGTCGCGATCATCCGACCCGGTCCGATCCAGGGCGACATGGTGCATCCGTATCTTCGCCGGCGAAATGGTGAGGAGGCGGTGACGTATCTGCATCCCTCGCTCGAGCCGATCCTGAAACGCACCCTCGGCGTCCCGCTCTTCCAGGAGCAGGGGATGCAGGTGGCCATCGCCCTGGCAGGATTCACGGCGGGCGATGCGGACGTGCTTCGCCGCGCGATGGGGCACAAGCGGAGCCGCGAGCGGATGGCGGCGATCTGCCAGCGGATGCTGGACGGGATGGCGAAGAACGGCATCGCCTCTGTCGACGCGGATCGGATCTTCAACCAGATCAACGGATTCGCCGACTACGGCTTTCCCGAGAGCCACGCGGCGAGCTTCGCGCTGCTCGTGTACGCGTCGGCGTATCTCAAGCACTACTACGCGGCCGAGTTCACCGCGGCCATCCTGAATGCGCAGCCGATGGGGTTCTACGCGCCGGGCACGCTCGTGGAGGACGCGCGGCGGCACGGCGTGGAGGTGCGGCCGGTGGACGCGACGCGCTCCGGCTGGGAGGCGACGCTCGAGCCGCGCGATGGGGGAACGTCCGCGTCGAACGCACCGGCGGTGCGGCTCGGACTGCGCAGCATTCGCGGGCTCGGCGCGACGGCGCGCGACCGGCTCGAAGCGGCGCTCTCCGAGGGGCCGTTCACGTCGATCGAGGAGGTGGTGCGCCGTTCGGGACTGGACCAGCGCGGGCTGCGCCATCTCGCCGAAGCGGGCGCGTTCGACGCGATGCTGCCGCACGAGCCCGACGTACGGCAGCGCCGCGCCGCGCTCTGGGTGCTGCTCGACGCCGCGCGCGGCGACGCTGGCCCGCTCGCGCCGAGAGCTCGTACGCCGAGCGACGCCAGCGTGCCGCTCCCCTCGATGACGCGCCTCGAGCTCACGGAGGCCGACTATCGCATGACGGGGATCTCGCTCGCCGGGCATCCGATGTCGCACGTGCGGCCGATCCTCGCGCCGAACGGCGTGCGCAGCGCAGCGGACCTGCTGCGCAACGGCCGCGACGGCGAGCGCGTGGCCACGGCGGGGCTCGTGATCTGCCGGCAGCGGCCCGGGACGGCGAAGGGGTTCGTCTTCCTCACGCTCGAGGACGAGACGGGGCTCGTGAACGTCGTCGTCACACCACAGCGGTTCGAGCGGCAGGCGCTGCTCATCTCGCGCACACCGCTCCTACTCGTGCGCGGGGTGCTCCAGGTGGAGCAGAAGGTCGTGAACGTCCGCGCCCAGCAGTTCCGCGCGCTGCAGGCGGCGGTTGGGGCGGAGTTTGCGAAGAGGCATGATTTTCATTAGGCGCGCTGGGCGCGCGTTCGTCGGTGAACGGTTCGTCGGTTATCGGCCGGCACACGCCTCTGGCCACGCCGTTGACGTTCCTGCCTGCTGACGTAAATCGACAAGCCGAAAACCCGTTCGTAACCGACAACCGACAACCGACAACCGACAACCGACAACCGACAACCCGTTCGCCAACCGAAAACCGAAAACCGAAAACCGACAACCCGTTCACGAGCACGTCCACGCCCTCCCATCCATCCTTCCACCGAGACCCGCATGCCCGACCACGCCACCGGCCCATTCGACGTCACCATCACCAAGCAGGAGGCCGCGCCCGACGCGGCGGTCGCCCGCAACCTGCTGTACAAGGAATTCCACGGCGACCTCGAGGCCGTCGCTCATGGCGAGATGCTCGCTGCCTTCGAGCCGCTCACGAACGCCGGCGTCTACGTGGCGATCGATCGCGTGAGCGGGACGCTGCACGGCCGCGCCGGCAGCTTCCTCATCGCCCATCGGGGAATCGCGAACGTAGACGGTCAACAGCTCGAGATCGTCATCGTGGCCGGAACGGGCACGGGCCAACTCACGGGGATCACCGGCACGCTCGGGATCGAGATCCGGGAGAAGCAGCACTTCTACTCGATCGACTACGAGCTGGAAGCGCAGTGAACGGTTGACGGTTTTCGGTTTCCGGTTTTCGGGTTGTCGGTTTTCAGTTTCGATTTCGGTTGTCGGTTGTCAGTGTCGGTTGTCAGTTTGTCGGTTTGTCGGTTTGTCGGTTACGTCAGCGAGCAGGAACGTCAACCGCGTGACCGGAGTGTGCCGCTCGATGACGGACGAACCGTTCACCGACGAGCCGGTCCCTCACAGCCCGGGACGTCCTCGCCCCGATCGTACACGGGGATTCCTCGCGCACGAGCGAGCCTGACGTCGGTGTCCGCGCCGTTCGAGGCGCCGTCGAGTCGCAGCACGACGAGACAGAGCTCGACGAGGCGCGCGGCGGTGGGAGGGAGAATCTCGTCGTAGCGTGAATCGCCAACGCAGGTGCCGCCGGCGAAGCGCTAGATCGGAAGTGCCACCCACTCGCCGATCATCGGAACGTGGCCGGACTGGAAGAGCGGCCACGAGGCAGCTTCGAGCCCCTGGGTGACACGATCATGCGCGCCTACTACGCTTCCCCGCTACCGGCGCGCCCAGTATTCCTCGTCCGTGATCAGCACGTCGAGCGACAAGGCGTCGGGCCCGCGCTCCACCGTGTAGTCGGCGATGTGGATCGCCGCCGTCGCGATCGCGGTGCCGCGATCGTCGACGAGCTCCAGTGGCAGTTCGTCCCGCGCAGCGAGGTAGCGCGCGAGCTTGATCTGATCGCGCGGCTCACCGCCCGGCATCGGCGTCGCCTCACTGAACAGGCGGAAGATCGGCTGCACCAGCTCGTAGCCGAGGCCCGGTCGAAAGTGCCCCCAGACGCGTCGATCCAGTGGGTCGACCTCTTCCAGATCCGAATGGCCGACGACGATGCCGTGCATCTTCAGTGTGTGGCGCATCTCATGACTCCCGTGCAATCCGGCGCACCAGCACCAGATCGGTCTGTTGGTCGCCGCCCAGCGTAAAGGGCTGCGTACCGGCCTCGAAGAATTCCCAGCGGCGGTAGAAGTCGATGGCGCGCGGGTTCCGCTCCCACACGGCGAGCCAGACGGATTCCTTGCCGCGCGCCGCCGCTTCGTGGATCGCGCGCTGCATCAGCGCCTGTCCCACCCCGGTCCCGATCGCCTGTCGCCGGGCGTAGAACCGCGCGATCTCCAGGACGTCGAAGCCCCGCACGACCGGCGGCGCCGGTCCCTCCCTGAGCATCACGTAGCCCACGACCTCGTTGTTCCGCTCGGCGAAGAACACCGAGACGTCGGGATCCTCGAGCTCGGCGCGCTGGATCGCCTCGCCGAACGCCTCGGACATATACGTCTCGATATCCGTCGGCGTGTTGTCCGCCGCGAATGTATCGGAGAACGTCGATGCAGCCAGCGCCGAGAGCAGCGCCGCATCGCTCGGCTCGGCGCGCCGCGTGGTGATCACCGGAGTTGCGCCTGCGCTCATACCGCCAACTTACCGATCACGTCAGCGACGCGCGAGCGTGCGCAGGCCGAGCGCCGCGTTGAACCATCGCACCAGCGGAAGGATGCGTGCGTAGTCGGCGGCGAGGAAATCCGGCAGGCGTGGGCTGAACAGCTCCTTCTCCGTCAGCTCGCGGCCGATGGTGAATGAGCGGTGGCGCAGCAGCGTCGCGGCTGGATGCGTGTCTGAATAGCCGCGCGGCATCCGCGTGAGCATCGCCTCCTCGGCGAGCCCGCCGAAGCGGCGCTTCAGCGCTGGCTCTTTCAACAGACGTGCGAGCGCTCGATGATCCTCGTCGATCTGCTCGCGGATCTTGTTGAGGGTCGGGCGGGGCGGCATCCAGATCCCTCCACCGATGAGCGACCGGCCAGGCTCCATGTGGAAGTAGAAGCCCGCTCCGCCATGCGGAGTGGCCGTCCCGACGCCGCGGCCCGCGTCGCCGTGATAGAACCAGCACGCCACGTTCGTCTTGTATGGCGACTTGTCATTGGAGAAACGCACGTCGCGATGGATCCGGAAGGGCGAGCGCTTGGGATCGGCCACGATCTCCGGCGCGAGCGTGGCGAGGCGCACGTCCATCTCCTCGACGAGCGCCGAGAGCGGTTCACGCAGCTCCGAGTCGTACGTCTCGCGATGCTCCTGGAACCACTCTCGGGTATTGTTGCGCTTGAGGGCGCGCAGAAAGGTCAATGCTGCGGGACGGAACCCGCCGAACTCTCCAGCCGCGGTCATGACGGCGTCGCATGGGAGGCAAGCGCGGGGAGCGCGTCGCCGGTGAGCCGACACACGGTCCACTCGTCGATCGGCACCGCGCCCAGGGAGCGATAGAAGCGCATGGCATCGACGTTCCAGTCGAGCACCGCCCACTCGACGCGCCCGTATTCACGCTCCACGGCGATGCTCGCCAGGTGCGCCAGCAGCGTCCTTCCCAGCCCGCGCCGGCGAAAGCTGGGGAAGACGAACAGGTCTTCGAGGTAGATCCCCGGCCGTGCCAGGAAGGTGGAGAAGCTGTGGAACCAGAGGGCGAAGCCGGCGATCGTCTCACCCTCGAAGGCGAGCACGACCTCGGCGGCGCGCCGCTCGCCGAACAGCGAGTCGCGCAGGAGTTCCTCCGTGGCGACGCATGCGTCGGTGAGCTGCTCATATTCCGCCAGTGCCCGAATGCAGTGCAGGATCGCCGGAACGTCGGTGGACGTGGCCGCCCGCAAGGTAATTTCGGGGGTATGGGCTGAAGTCGTCTGAGGAATCACGGGAGATCAGGGCGGGAGCCACAGTTCGCACTGGATGTGTCGCGCAGGAAGTCATAGTTTAGCGTTCCTCGCCGAGAGTCAGCTAGCCGTGCAAGATTCCCCGCCCACCATCAACGACATGCTCGCCGGACGTTACGTCCTGAAGCGAGACATCGGTGCTGGGCGCTACCTGCTGAAACGGGAGATCGGGCGCGGCGGCTCCGCCACGGTCTACCTCGCGCACGACGTGCGGCACGAGCGGCTGGTGGCGATCAAGATTCTGCACACGGAGCTCTCGCACGCGCTCGGCGCGCAGCGCTTCCAGCGGGAGATCAGACTCACGGCGAGCCTGCAGCATCCACACATTCTCCCGATCCACGACTCGGGCGAGACGGCGGACCAGCTGTACTACGTCATGCCGTACGTCGAGGGCGACTCGCTGCGACACCGGCTCGGCGCGGACAACCGTCTGTCCATCGAGGAGGCGGTGCGGCTCGGCCGCGAGGTAGCCGGCGCGCTGGCCTACGCGCACGAGCGCGGCGTCGTGCATCGTGACATCAAGCCCGAGAACATTCTCTTCTCCGGCGGGCACGCCGTGGTCGCGGACTTCGGGATCGCGCGTGCGATCGACCGCGCGCACGAGAAGATCACGCAGCAGGGGACGATCACCGGCACGCCGGCGTACATGAGCCCGGAGCAGGCACGCGATCGCGCCTTCGACGGCCGGAGCGACGTGTATTCTCTCGCGTGCGTGCTGTACGAGGCGATTGCCGGCGTGCCGCCCTTCGTCGGTGAGACGCCGCAGGAGCAGCTCAGCCAGCGCATCACCAAGACGCCGCCTCCGCTGAACGAGTTCCGGCACGACGTGCCCGCACCGATCGCGATCGTCATCTCCAAGGCGCTCTCTCTCTCCCCGGACGACCGCTACGCCGATGCGCGAGCGTTCAGCGCCGCGCTGTCCGCGGCCATCGGCCATTCGGGCGAGACGGCCACGGCGCGCGCCGCGCGCCGCGCCGGCTGGCGCAACCCATGGGTGTGGGCCGCCGGCCTGGCGCTCGTGCTGGCCAGCGGCGCCGCGTCCTCCCCATCCCTGCGCGAGAGGTTGGAGCTGTGGACGGCGCGCGTGGACTCGACGCAGTTCGCCGTGCTTCCCTTCCAGTACGTCGGCGCGCCCAAGCCGGCCGCCGGCGCCGAGCCGGCGTCGGACGCCGTGTACGCCGCGCTGAAGCGATGGGAAGGTTTGCGCCTCGCGAGCGACGTGAGCGTGCAGGACGTGCTGCGCGCGCAGCGCAATACGGAGCTGTCGCTCGACGACGTGGCGCGCGTGGCGCGCTCGCTGCGCGCCGGCCGGGTGGTGTGGGGCCGCGTGCAGGTCGGGCGCGAATCCGTGACGATACGGGCAGCACTCTACGACGCGATTACCGGAGAGAGCCTGCGCGAGATCACGCGCGTCGTGCCCGCCGGCGGGCCGGCGGCCGCGCGGGTGGACTATCGCGACGTCGTCGTCGAGCTGCTGCGCGCGCCGCGCGCGACGGCGATCTCGTCGCAGGCCGATCGCGGCACCTCGTCGTACGTCGCGTGGAAAGCGTTCGAGCGTGGCGCGCTCGCGCTGACGCGATGGGACGTGGATGTCGCCATCGCCGCATTCGACAGCGCCGTTGCGGCCGATCCGTCGTATCCGCACGCCAACCTCTGGCTGGCGCAGACCAAGTCGTGGCGGCGGTCGGCGCCCAAGGAGTGGACCACCGCGTACATCGCCGCCGATCGTGGGCGACGTCTCCTCGATGGGCGCGAGCAGCTGTTCGCCGACGCGCTCGGCGCCATCGGCAAGGACGATTATCCGGGCGCGTGCCGCAGCTACGACGCGCTGCGGCAGCGCGACTCGCTCGATGCGGTCGCGTGGCTCGGGCTGGCGTTCTGTCAGGCGAGCGACCGAGCCGTGGTGCCGTCCTCGGAATCACCCTCGGGCGTCGCGTTCCGCGGCAGCTACGAAGGTGCGTGGCGCGCGGTCAACCGTGCCCTCGAGCTCGCGCCGGCATCGTTCAGCGCCCTGCCCAGCGACTTCCTGCGCCGCGTCGCACAGGTTGAGCACAACCGTGTGCGGATTGGAACGGGCGAGGCCGGGCAGTACCTGGCGTCGCCCGCGCTCATCAAGGACACCATCGCGTTCGTGCCCTATCCGGCGGCAACTGCGCCCGCGGTGCGCGCGCCGGAGACGTACGACGCGGCGCTGCGGTTCAATCGCGACCGGATGCTGACGCTGCTCGAGTCGCTCGCCCAGCGCATGCCCGGCAGCCCCGACATCTTCGAGGCGATGACGAACCTCCTCGAAGCGCGCGACGAGATCATCGGCACGCCGAACGGACGCTACTCCGCGCTTTCCGCGCTGGAGCGCGCGCGCGCACTGGCTACCAATCCGGAGCAACGGCTGCGCCTCGCGGCCGCAGATATTCGGCTGCATCTCAAGCTCGCCGATTTCGCGCGAGCCGCGGCGACGACGGACTCCGTGCTGCGCGCCGACGACGGAACGCAGGAGGGTCACGCCGGCCAGCTCGCCGCTCTGGCGGCGTTCGCCGGACGCACCGGGCTGGCCACGAAATTCATGCGGGCGAGTGGACCACGCGACGTACGCCAGGCGAACGATGCGGTGCCCGCCGCGGACGACGCCGCTGCCGCGTTCCTGATGCGCGCGGCCCTCGGCGTCTGCGACGATTCGCTGCGCGCGCTGCCTGCCTCGATCTTGCGCACGCTCGACAGCTACGTCGGACCCGCGCAGCGGCAACAGGCCGGGGACCGTCTGCTCGAGCGTTCGATCGCCCTCGCGGTGCCGTGCACGGGTCCCACCGCCACGCTCGTCGTCTCGCGGCCCGGCGCGCTGATGCGCACCCAGCAGGTGGCGGCGCGCGGCGACCGCGCCGGCGTCACGCGCATGCTGGACTCGATTGGCCTGACGCGCCGCGGCATGCGTCCGGGCGCCATCTCGCTCGACTACATCATCCAGGAAGCGTGGCTCGCCGACTTCGCCGGCGATCCGCGTCGCGCCGCGGCAATGCTCGACCTCACCCTCACGGCGCTCCCGACGCTCTCGTCGTTCATCATGACGGAGCCCGTGATGGCGGCGTCCGTCGGCCGAGCGATGGCGAATCGCGCCGAGCTCGCGGCGCGTTTGGGCGATCCCGCGTCCGCGGCGCTCTGGGCGAGCCGCGTCCTCACGCTGTGGAGACACGCCGACGCCAATCTCGAACCCACGATGACACGCATGCGTCGTCTCGCCGCGCGTCAATCGCCGTCGTAGAGTTCCGGTCTGCCGAAGCCGCCGTCGCCGCCGCCCCACTCGCTGTCGCCGTCCACCCGCGCCGCCTCGGCGCCGTACGCCACCGCTTCGATCATGAGGTCTCGTGAGACGTCTTCCCGTCGTCCCTCGCGCAGCGCGCGCCTCTCTCGTCATGCTCTTCGCCGGTGCGGCACTGAGCGCCTGCACCTCCAAGGAGCGCGCGCCCGATAGCGCGCGCGCCGGAGCCGATTCCAATGCCGTCACGCCGCCACCGCCGCCCGCGAAGGCCATCGTGGGTGGCGCCAGTGCGGCGCTTCCGGGCGCGCTGACCAAGCCGATCGACCAGTACTCCGGCGACGAGCTCTACGACCTCGTCAAGCGCCTCAAGTGGGGCGGCGGCGCGGATCGCGACCGGAAGTGCAAGGGCGATCCCGCCTGTAATGGCGCTGTACCCAAGCGCACGCTCGTGCGCGTGGACGCGGTGGATGGTCAGGATTCCATCAGTGCGGTCAGCCTGCCGGCCAACGGCGTCGTCACCGTGAGGGCCATCAACAAGGGTACGGCCACAGAGGACCGATACGGCTTCAAGGCGGAGAAGAAGCTGGAGTACTACCTCATCGTCCTGCCCGGCAACGCGACGCGTGGTGCGTGGCAGTTGGAAGAGCTGGACACCACCCCAGGCGCTCGACGGCACACACGAGTAGGGAGCGGCACCTTCACGCCCTGCAACCATCCCTTCCAGCCTGGCCGCGTAAACCGCGCGAACTTCTACACGTGCGCCGACTCGCACATGAGCGACTCGGTGCAGCGGTCAGGGCTCGTCCTGCGCGCGCCGCCACCTATCGATCCGATGTGGGTTGAGTGCGCGCAAGGCTGTTGCATGGCCGAGTGACGACGTCGCGCGTCAAGGAAATGACGCGGGGCCGGTGCATCGCACCGGCCCCACGTTCGTCGTGATGCCCTCGCATCGTCACGCGATCAGATAGCGCTCACGCAGAATGCGGAGATGATGCAGCGGGTGACCAGCGGCGATGTAGGCGATGGCGCGCACGCTGATCTCCTTGCCGTTCGCAACTCCGCGCCGCACCCATGCATCGGCCGGCAGCGATTGAAAGAGCTGGATCGTGCTCTCTCGCACGACGCCGAGCTCGTGGCCCAGGCTCGCGAGCGTCCGCGCGTCCGAGCCCGCCGCGCGCACGTAGTCGTTCTCCTCGAAGCCCGGGAGCGGCGTGGCGTCGCCGCGCGCGATGCGCAGTGCGCGATAGCTGAAGATCCGCTCCGCGTCGATGAGGTGCCCGAGCACCTCGCGGATGCTCCACTTCCCCTCGGCGTACCGGAAGCCGCCGCGCTGCTCCGGGATCGCCATGACCGCGTCGTGCAGCTCCCGTCCCGCGTTGCGGAGCACGTCCACCACGTCGCCTTCCGGCACCGCGGAGATGTAGCCGTGAAAGAAGGGCGCGTACTCGGAGCTGTGCGGGCGGGCGCGAAGGGAGGTGGGCATGTGCCTCGAATGAGGATGGATCAGCGAACGGCGGCGAGTGGACGGGCGGTCGCGCGGCGGGTCGTGAGCAGGAACAGTCCCGCACCCGTGATGAGGAGCGCGATGAGCTGCGCCGACGTCAGCGGACCCACCATGTCGCCCTTGGCGCGGAAGAACTCGACGATGAACCGCTCGACGCCGGCGAGGAGACAGTACATCCCGAACAGCCACCCCGCGCCGTGGGCGTGCTTGCGCAGGCGCCAGAGGATCATGAACATCGCGAAGCCGAGCGCGACCTCGATGAGCTGCGTGGGATACACGCTCACCACGGTGTCGAACGGGAGCGACGCCGGAAGTCCGGCATGGAACTCCTGGTTCATGATGCCCGCCGTCGACGGCGGCGCGCCCTCGGGAAACTCGACGGCGAGAAAGCCGTTCCACGGCCGGCCGTAGTCGTCGCCCACCGCCCAACATCCGGTGCGCCCGATCGCGTAGCCCGCGGCGATCCCCACCGCGGCGCCATCCGCCACGCGAAGGAAGATCTGCTTCCGCCAGCGGATGACGATCCACGCGAGCAGCACGGAGCCGAGGAAACCGCCCCAGTACACGAACCCGGCGCGGCTGAACAGCGCCGAGAGGCGCTGCTCGTTGATCGCGAAGTAGACCTTGCCGCCGATGATCGTGCCGAGCAGCGCCGCGAAGGTGACGTCGTTCATGATCTCGCCGTCGTCCCCTCGCTCGGCGAGCACCATCTGCGAGACCCAGTGCGCGACGCCGAACGCGGCCATCATCGCGATGCCGAACCCGGTGATCTCCAGCGGCCCGACGAAGAACTTGAACGGATGATGCACGATCGGTGAGATCATCACTTTTTCCGGGTTCGGCGATTGACGTTCTGTTTGGTCCAGACGACCACGGCCGAGCAGTCCTGGCCCGTCGTCGTGTACTCCACCGGCATCGCTGTGCCGCTCTGATACACCTCGATCGCCGCGACCTCGTCCGGCTTGAGGAACGAATCCAGATCGCCAGCTTCGAGCTGCTGCCACTTAGACCCGTCGACGATGATCGTCACGCAGCCGGCGCGACCCGCCATGCGCGTGGAGCTGATGCTCATGCGGCCCATCGATCCCTGCACGCGCATGCCAGGCACGGTCGTCATGAGATCCGTGAACTGGATCGCCTTGCGCGCCTCGATCTGCTCCGGCGTGATGAAGTAGCCCGACGCCCCGCTCCGCTTTCTGGTGGTGAAGCCCACGCGCTCGAGACCCTGGTCGCGCTGGGACACCACCTCCACCGGGGCGAGCTCCGGCACGTACGCGCCCATCTTCACGTCCTTTCGGGCGGGGTTGCGCGCCGACAGCTCCACCGGAACTTCGGTGGGCGCGTAGCCCAGCTGCCGCACCTCGAGGGACTGCGTGCCGGCAGGCAACGAATCGAGGATGAACTCCCCGTTCGATTTGGTGCGCGTGGACGCGCTGCTGCCCATGAGCCCAACGCGCGCGCCGGCCACCGGAGCGCCCGCGTTGTTCGTGACGCGCCCCGTGACGCGCGCGCTGCCCCGCGCCCGCGATGCGGCGCTCGTGTCGGAACCCGACGCGACGGCGAGTGGTGCGACGCTCATGCTGCGAAGCGACAGCACGCCCTCCTCCTGCGCGATCGCCACCTCGGCCGTGGTGCCGCCATCCTTGCGCTGTGCCATCAGCTTGCCCTCGAATTTCTCGGGCAGGCCGCACAGCCGGTATGTACCGTCGGGGCCTACCGTCGCCTCACGCACGCGCGGCGCCTTCTTCACCTTGATCGGAATTCCCGCGACGTCCGGCGGATCGGGATCGTACCAGACGAGCGAGACGCGCGCGCCGATCGCCGCGTTCTCGGAGTCCGGCTCGCGCACGCGTCCCACGAGCACGCTCGGACCGAGCGTGCGCCGCGCCGGCGTGCAGAAGCGCGAGGCGAGGAACTCGCCGGTCGGGATGGCCACGACGAATCGCGTGACCTCGTTCACAGCGATGATCACGGGCTCGGTGCTGAGCATGATGCCGAGCGTGTCCAGGATCGGATGGTCGACGGCGATCTTGTACGAGCCGGGCTTGATGCTGTCCACCAGGAAGCGGCCGAGCGTATCGGTGATCGCGGCACGGTCGGTGCCTTCGAGCTGGATCAGCGCGCCGATGAGCGGTCCACCGTGAATGCTGTCCACGGCCACGCCCTGGAGAAAGCCCGTCGTGGGCAGCGGCGGGGCGATCTGCCTGATGACGGGCTTGGTGGCTGGTCCGCTCTTCTCGGCCGGCGCCTTGGGAGCCTGTCGAGCGGTCGGGCGCTGGGCCGTCGCGGGAACGGCGAGCAGCAGCGCCCCGGAGAGCGAGAGAGTGATCGGTAGCAGACGCATGAAGGGAATATAGGGTCGAAGCGGTCGCGTGAGCTGACCTTGGGAGTACACGTAAAACGTCGGTCGAGGTCCGTGTCGAGGTCCGTGCGTGTCGTACTCGATCCCTTCGAGGAGCTATAGTATGCCTCGATTCTAATCGCCGGAGCCAGGCTCCGCCCGACGATCCGTGATCGCGTGCCTACGCCGACGGCACGCTTCGTGACTCTTTCGGCGCTCGTCTTTCATCAATGGAGCAGCTCATGGGTGGCAAGCCAGACCACGCCCTGAAGGCCGACCGTCCCGAGTCGGGCGGCGCCGACAAGGACATGATCCGCGAGAAGAGCGGACTGCTGGAGCGAGACAAGCAGAAGTTCGCCGAAGAAGAGCAGGACAAGGAAGAGGAAGCGCACGCGAACCCGCCGGAATCGCACGCGCCGTTCTCGTTCGACAATTCGCCCAACTCCGACCCGCGCAAGTAGTCCCGCCCGTAGCGGCGGTCGCGCGACCGCTCAGCCGCCCCGTTCGAGCTTCGGATCCTCGGCGGGCGACGTGGTCCAACGACAGCGCCGCAGTTCGCCGCTTGCGTCGGACGACCAGGCGCGCGCACCTTACGGGCGGCTCGCGTCAGCGGCCTCTCGCTCATGAACTCTCCCCTCCCCCCTCGCGCCCTCGCGGCGCCCCGTCACCGCCCCACTCTCGTGGTGGCCGTCCTCTCCCTCTGCTCCGCCGCGGCCTATCTGCTCTGGCTGCACTGGAGCGGCGGGAGCCCGAGCGCGCGCGGCACGGTCGTCTCCGCGCTGTTCATCGCGCTGGACCTGGTGCTGGTCGAGCTCTTCCGTCGCGCCGCCAGGAACCCGGAGCTGAGTGCGGGCACGGCCCGCGCGCTCCGCTACATGGCGATGGCCGCCGGCGTGGCACTCGTGGGGCGGACGATCTCCCTGTACGCGCACGTCACCGGTGGCACGACGCCGAGTGCGGGGCTCGCCGATCTCTTCCTGCTCGCAAGCTTTCCGCTCACGCTCGCGGCGTTCCTGTCGATTCCACGGGAGCAGCGGCCCACCGAGCGCTGGAAGCTCGCGTTCGACGCGGGCATGGTGCTCTGCGGCGGCGGTGTGGCGCTCTGGTTCTTCGTGCTGCGCGAGACGCTGGCGAGCGGAATGGCGTCACCGGCCGGCGTGGCGCTCGCCTTCGTCTATCCGCTCGGCGACCTGCTGATCCTCGTGGCGATCGTGACGGTGCTGCTCCGCCATCCGGCCGACGGCAACCGCAGCGCCACTGGATGGCTCGCGATCAGCGCCGCACTCGGCGTCGCCGACGATCTCTTTCGCAGCCTGCTGCTGGTACGAGGCGGCCCGCTCGCGACCGTGTGGGCCGAGGCGCTTCATCTCGCAGCGGCCATCGCGCTGATCGTCAGCGCCGAGCTCTTTCTGCGCGATCCGCATTCCGCGGAGGCGCACCGCGGCACGGTGCCCGGCAGTCCGTTCGTGTCGGCGCTGCCGTTCATCGCGGCGGGCGTGACGTACGCGCTGCTCTTCGTCGGCGCGATGCAACAGTGGGTCGCACCGCTGAGCGGGCTCGCGCTCGGCGCGATCGCCGTGTCGCTCCTGCTGGGCGCGCGGCAGCTGCTGTCGCAGCGAGAGAATGCGCTGATCGTCGCCGAGCAGGCGATGCATGCGAGCGAAGCACGGTTCCGCACACTCGTGCAGAACTCGTCGGATCTCATCTTCGTCCTCGACGCCGACGGCACGATCCGGTTCGCCAGCTCGTCGGCTTCGCGCGTGATCGGCTACGCGCCGGAGTCGCTGATCGGCGTGGCGCTGTCGGCGCTGGCCGATCCCGAGGACTCAGGCCGCGTCGACGCCTTCATCGAGATGACGGCGCAGCTGCCGGGCGTATCGCCGCTCGCCGAATGGCGGCTGCGCCGGCCCGACGGCCACACCGTGCAGGTGGAGGCGGTGGCGAGCAACCTGCTCGCCGACCCATCCGTCGGGGGGATCGTGTTGAACGCACGCGACGTCGGCGAGCGGAAGGCGCTGCTCGACCAGCTCGCGCACCAGGCGTTCCACGACCCACTCACCGGGCTCGCCAACCGCGCGCTGTTTCGCGATCGCGTCATGCACGCGATCACACTGGCGCGCCGCGAGGAGCGCGTGGTGACGGTCCTCTTTCTCGACCTGGACGACTTCAAGCAGATCAACGACTCCCTCGGCCACGCCGAGGGCGATCGCCTGCTCGCGATGATCGCCGCGCGGTTGCGGGCGTCCGCGCGCTCCACCGACACCGTCGCTCGGTTGGGCGGCGACGAGTTCGCCGTGCTCGTCGAGGACACGAACGCCACGGCAAGCACCGCCCGACTGGTGGAGCGCATCACCGAGCAGATGGGTTTCCCATTCGCCCTCTCCAACGGAGACGTCTACGTCTCGGCGAGCATCGGCAGCGCGTCCGCGGTGGGCGGCGGGATGGACGAGATCATGCGCTACGCGGACGTAGCGATGTACTCGGCGAAGCGCAGCGGGCGCGGGCAGCATCGAGTGTTCGATGCGGCCATGCTGGGGTGAACGCCGCTCGTCGGTTCATCAGTGAACGGGACGTCGGTCGGCCTCGGGAAGCTCCTGCGTCCCGAGGTTGGCCGAGAACCGATGAACCGTTCACCGATTAACGGCGGCTCACGGTACGGGAGCCGCATTCGGCTCCACCTTCACCACCCAGAGCCCGTTGTTGAAGTCGTTCACGTACGCCAGTCCATCTTTCGGATTGACGACCACGCCCCATGTGAACGCGGCGTTCTTGGTGACGCCGTCCATGTCGGCCGTGTTCAGATGGCCGATCTCACGCCCCTGCGCGCGGAGGTCGCCGCGCAGCTCGCCCGCGATGTCGAACACGTGGAAGCCGCCGTCGTATGCGCCGAGGTAGAGTGTGTCGCCCGCGACCCACACGTTGTGCACCCCGCCGTACTCCGGCGTGTATGAGGCGACCGCTCTCGGATGTTCGAGGTCGGTCACGTCCAGCACTTGAAGCGTGCCGTACATGCGGCTCGACGCGGCGTCCTTCGTGCCGGCCACGGTGCCGTTGCGATACACCTCGTCAGCGATGAAGACGTAGTTCTTGTGGCGCCACGCGGTGTGCGTCCCGCGCACGAAGCCCGGCCCCGATACTGCCTCGACGTCGCGATACAGCTTGTCCAGATCGTACTTGTACTGCGAGATGAACTGCGGGTTCGACGGCGAGCCGCCCTTGATGCCATTGCCGACGTCGAGCATCACGAGGCCGTCGTTCCACCACGAGCCGTAGAGGATGCCGTCCCGCACGTCGATGTCGTGGATGTAGCGCGAGCTCTGGTCGGACCCCGGCGTCTTCCATAGTCCGACCTGCTTCGGGTGCACGGGATCGGTGATGTCGATGACGTGCATCGCGCCCGTCGCGTCGTTCGTGAGGTAGACGTGCGTCCCGAACTTGGCCTGCTGATGGATGAACGCCGAGTGCACGCCACCCGTGACGCCTTCGGTGAACTCACTGATGACCTTGGGGTGCAGCGGATCGCGCGTGTCAGCGATGACGATGCCGTTTTTTCGGTCGGCGGCGCCCTCGCGCGTGAACACCATGTAGTTGCCATCGGGCGTCGTCATGATGTCGTTCACCAGGCGCGTGTTCGCCTGGATGGAGTCAACGAGCACCGGGCTCGCCGGGTTGGAGATGTCGATCGCGTACAGGCGATCGCCGCCGCCGTGCGTGCCGAGGTAGGCGACCTTTCCGCTCGGATGGATCCAGACCTCGCTCGTGGGAAAGGCCGTGCGCGGGAGCCGTCCCACCACTCGCAGGGGCCGGCGGGCGTCGCGCGCGTCGATCTTCACGACCACATCCGCGGCGCGCCCGCCGTAGCTCGCGGTCACCACGTACGTGCCGGGCTCGTAGGCGACGAACGCGCCGTCGGCGTCGATCTGGCCGCGGCCCGGGGAGAAGCTCCACGTCGGCATCAGCGAGGCGACCGGCGCTCCCTTCGCGTCGCGCGGCGTCGCGGAGAACCGCACGACGTCCCCGGTGCGCGCGCGCGGCGCCCCGGGCGTGAGCTCTACGGAAGCGATCGTGTTGGGGATCACCGTGATCGTCGCGCTCGCCGTGGCCGGTCCATCGGTGGCGGTGATCGTCGTCGTGCCGGGACGCATCGCGGTGATCATCCCGTCGGCGCCGACACGCGCCACGGCCGGCGCGCTCGACGACCAGTGGATCTCGTCCGTCTCGCGCCGGTCGTTGATCTGCGTGAACACGTCCGCGGTGGCGCGCGCGCGCTGCCCCACGGCGAGTCTCGCCGGCAGTGCCGAGATCGCGATGCGTGACGGAGCGTCGGGCACCACGACGATCTCGAAGCGGCGGATCACTGGCTTATACCCCGGCAGCATGGAGACCACTGCCCCCGTCAGTTTGCCGGTGCCGCGCGCGTACACCCACCCGCTCGTGTCGATGCGACCCGCGCTCGCCGCCGCGCCGGAGAAGCGGAGGCGCGCATCGGCGATCGGCCGACCGCCGGCGTCGTACGCGACCGCGGCGAGCCTGATCGAGTCGCTCGCTCCGACCACCAGCCGCGCCGGCGAGAGGGCGATGCGCGCGACCGGCGAGGCCGGCAGAGCGGGCACCGGCGGCACCTGCGCCTGATGCAGCAGGGCGACGACAAGGATCACGAGCATGGTATGTCCGCTGGACGGAGAGTGACGATTCGCGAAGGCGTTAGCGCGGCGGGACGAGCGCGCGCGATCCGAGGTGCGCACGCCAGTACACGATGCCGCCGAGCAGGACGAAGCCGAGTGCTCCGCCGACGACCTTCGCTTCGAACAGGAGCGGGTTCGCGTCACCGCTCGGCGGCACCATCGCGACGCCCATGGCGAAGAGCGTCATGAGCAGCCCGCTCCCGCCAACGATCAGTGCCCCGACAGGACCGCCGGGCACCCGGACGGTTTCCGCCGGCGACGGCGTGCGCCGATGCAGCAGGAACGAGATGAACAGGTACACGTACGGGATGAAGTAGATCAGGAGCTGGGTGTCGAGGATGATCAGGTAGGCTTTCTCCACCGTCGTGCCCTTGCCGAGCACGGACACCAGCAGGAAGACGGTGGCCAGCGACGCCTGGACGAGGATTGCGACGTACGGCGTCTTCCACTTGGGATGGATTCGCCCGAATGCGGGCGGGAAGTATCGATCGAGGCCGATGGAGAAGGCGATGCGCGCCGGTCCGGTGAGCCACGCGCCCACCCCGCCGACGCTGCCCAGCGCATACGCCGCCGCGGCGAGCGGGGCGAGCCACCAGAGCGACGGGCTGATGGCATTCGCGCCCACCGAGGTGGCTTGCAGGAAACCCGAGACGACGCTGATGTCGTCCGTCGGCACGATCCACAGCAGCGCGCCGGTGCCGAGCAGATACGCTACCGCGATGAGCGGCGCGGAGATGAGGATGGCGCGCGGCAAGGTACGCCTCGGCTCGCGCACCTCGCCGCCCATGGCGCTCGATAGCTCGAGTCCCGCGAACGCGAATGCTATGGACGCCCACAGATTGAGCCCCTCGAGGCTCGCGAGGTGCGGCGTGACGTTCTGTCGCGTGATCGGGTTGGCCGACGGATGTCCAGTGAAGGCGAGCACCGCACCGAGTGCGATGAGGATGATGCCGGGGATGTACGTCCCCACGCCACCCGCATTCTGCAGCCACTTCCCCGTGCCCACGCCGACGATGTTGAGCAGTACTGCGAGCCAGAGACACGTGAGGGTCGCCGCCAAAACGTATGTCCAGTCGTTCGCCAGCCCGCTCTCACCCTTCCCGACCACGAAAGTGGCGATGACCGCCGTGGAGATGAGCAGGCTGGGGTAGTACAGCACGTTGTTGATCCAGTAGCACCAGCCGCACACATAGCCGTGCTTCTCCCCGAGCGCGCGCTTCGTCCACTGATAGATCCCACCCTCCTCGGGAAAGCGCGAGGCGAGCTCCGTGACCACGAGCCCCTGCGGCACGAAGAAGAAGACGGCCGCGAGGACCCACAGCACCAGTGCACTGGGGCCGGCCTTGGCCGCGGTGGCCAGCCATCGGAGGCCGAGCACGGCGACGAGGTTGAACAGCACGAGATCGCGCAGGCCGAGCGCGCGCTCGAGCGTGGGGCCGTCGTGCAATTCCGTGTGGTCGCTGGTACCGAGGACGTCTGGGAACATCAGCCTGTGCGGTGGGGCGGGGCCGGTGCCCGGTCCAAGTGCCAAGCGGGAGATCGGGCCCCGATGCAACGCGGCGCCGCAGAGCAGATGCTCCGCGGCGCCGTGCAGGATGACCGACGTTACTTCTTCGGCGTGAGCGAGAACTCGCCGACGTGCACATCGAGGTTGTGGTTCACGCGGAGGCCGACCAGGCCGTCCGTTCCGCCGAACTGGTTGGCGGGAAGCGCGTGCACCTGCGTGCCATTCACGAGCAGCCGCACGGAGTCCGCCTTGCTGGCGTCGACGGTGAGGGCGTTGGTGGCCTTGCCGGCCGCGTCGGCCTTGTGCACTGCGGCGTGATCGGTCCAGGGCACGAGCTTGTGGACCTCGGCGCCGGCGCGATGGTTGACCATGAACTTCCCGTCCTGGCGCACGATGAAGTACATGTAGCTTTGATCGGCCGCGTCGAGCTTCTTCCCCATGAAGATGATCCCGTAGGCCTCGGGATGCATCGGCGCCTTGGTCTGCGTCAGCGACGCGGTGGCGACGAACGGTCCTGCTGCCGTGTGGTGCGCGTTCCAGTAGATGGCTGCCGGTCCCGAGGTCACGTGGAAGCCCGAACCCATGGTGACGAACTTCGCATCGGAGAGCTTGTCGTTGGGACGGTCCGTCCGACCGGACCAGCCAGCGGGCAGCGGCGTCTTGCCCGCGACCTTATGGGTCGGATCCTTGTCCGCCTGCGCGGAGAGCGGCGCGGAGGCCAGAACGAGAAGCGAGAGCGTGGTGAGCGAACGACGGATCATGGAAGGAGATCTCCTTGGAGGTGAAGGCAGCGACGACGGAGGCGGCGCGGAATGGTCAGGAGGCCGGCGCGAGTTGCGCCGCGGCCTCTTCCAGCTGGAGAGCATGACGCTTCTCGTGCTCCCCGACGAACAGAATCCACTGATACAGATCGAGTTCGCCGAATCTTAGATGAGTGTGACGAATCTCACCCAGTGCGAGCCCGTCGCCACTTTCCAGTGCGCCGAGCAGCGCCGCCCGCGATTCGGCGAGTCGACGCTCGATCGTCTCGCGATCCGGGTTCTCCGTCGGATCGACCAACGGCGGAGCGACGAGCCGGCGAGCGCGATCAGACACCGCGAACCGCTCCAGGGTCCCCAGCACGGAGCTGGTCTCGGTCTCGCGCGGGTGTCCGGCCTCTACGGCGCCCCTGATCCGCTTGGCAAGGAGCGCGGCCGTGCCGCGCTCGACGCGGTGCAGGTGCTCCAGGATCTGGGAGACCGACCAGTGGTCTGGCGCGGGCGCCTCGGTCCACAGCGCGCTCGGCACGAGAGCGGCGGCCGTGAGCACGGCCAGGCGTTGCTGCGCGAGGTAGTCGGTGAGCTCGGCGAGACGCGGATGCATCGGCGGGATGAGAGAAAATTCAAGCTGCCAAGCGGCACGTTCCGCCGCAAGCAGGCGCGTGAGCGGATGACCAATTCTCCCTCGACGCGCGCCGTCCCCTGCGGTAGGCTTGGAGATGGATGTGATGGCTCCCTGCCCGCTCGCGAGCGTTCTTTCGGATCGGCTCCGCCACGCGCAGGAGCCACTGACCCAACGCTGGCTCGAGCGGATCAGCGAGCGGGTCGCGATCCATCCCAACAGGATCTTCCCCACCAACGACCTGCTCGACCACGTGCCGCTCCTCATCGTGGGGATCGCCGCGTACATCGAAGATCCGACGCTGCCGGTCTCGGCGGACACACCGGTGATCGTCAAGGCGATGGAGCTCGGGGCGCTGCGACACGCGCAGGGCTTCGACGAGTACGAGCTGCTCAAGGAGTACGAGATCTTCGGCGGGATCCTCTACTCCTTCATCGCCGCCGAGGTGGACGGGATCGACATGCCCTGCTCGCGAAGTGAGCTGATGCTCTGCGCGCAGCGGCTCTACCAGGCGATCTCGCTCATTCAGCAGGCGACGACGACCCAGTTTCTGGCGTTGATGAAAGACCGCATCCGGGAGCGCGAGGAGCGTCTGCGCGCCTTCAACCGCACGCTCACGCACGAGCTGCGGAACCGCATCGGCGCGACGATGGGGGCGGGGCAGCTTCTCCAGATGCCGGAGATCGCCGAGTCGGAGCGCGGGCGCCTCGTCGGCATCGTCGTGCGAAACATGGAGAGCATGCGCGTCGCACTCGACAACCTGCTGGAGCTGACGCGGCTCTCGGGCGACGCACGCCAGCAGCGCCACATCTTCCTGCCGGCGGCGGCGACGGAAGTGGTGCGCCAGCTGCGCGAGCTGGCGCGCGCGCGCGAGGTGCGCATCCGGGTCCAGGACTCGCTGCCCAGCGTCGAAGTCAACGCCGCGGCGGTGGAACTTTGCCTCACGAACTTCGTCTCGAACGCGATCAAGTACGCCGACGAGGAGAAGACCGATCGCTGGGTCGAGATCGTCGGCCGCTTCGTCCCCGCCTCCGACGACAAGAACTCGCACGTCGTCGTCGAGGTGCGCGACAACGGGCTCGGCGTTCCAGCGCAGCAGCGCGACCGCTTGTTCGAGCGCTTCTTCCGCGCCGGCGTCGAGACGGTGACCGGCGTGGAAGGGACTGGACTCGGTCTCAGCATCGTGCGCGAGACGGTGGAGGCGCTGGGCGGTCATGCCTGGGCCGATTTTCCCGAAGGCATCAGCGTGTTCGCCTTCTCGCTCCCGGTTCGTCGCGCGAGCGATCTGACGCCGGCGACGGGGATGGAGGAGATCTCGGAGCTCCCGGCGGCCGGCTAGCCTCGGACGCGCGCGCGCCGCGCAACCTCCGTGGCCACGGCATCGAATGCGTCGGGAGTGTCCACGTCCGCGGGCATCCGCCCCGCCACCTGCACACTGGCGAAGCCGTCGCCCAGCGCGGCGAGCAGGGCGCGCGCGCCGGAGTCGCCGTCGAGTGCCAGGAGCGCCGGATAGAGTGACGCGCTGAACAGCACGGGATGTCCGCGTCCGTCGTCGTACGCTGGCGCGACGGCGCTTGCACCACCCTCGCGCCAGCGCGCCACGAGCTGCACAGCCACGCTCGCATCCACGAGCGGCTGGTCGCCGAGCGCGATGACCACCGCCTCGGCATCGGAGGGCAGCGCGGAGACGCCGGCGCAGATCGAGCTCGCCATCCCGGTGCTGGCGGCGGCGTTCGATACCCAGCGCACGTCGAGCCCGTGGAGCGCGTCGTGGAGCTGAACAGAGTCCGGAGGCACCACGACGTAGAGCGCATCCACCGCCGGCGCGAGCGCCTCCGCGCTCCATCGCACCACTTCGCGTCCCGCGAGCGGCGCGAGCAGCTTGTCCGAGCCGAACCGCCGGCTCGCGCCACTCGCCAGCAGCAGTCCGGCGATCATGCGATCACCCGGCGCACCGAGCGCACCTATCGCGCGTCCAGAGAGTCGAGCGCGTCGCGCCACACACGCCGGATCTCGTTGGCGCCGAGCGCGTTCGGCTCGATGAGCGATCGGCGCCAGTACCAACGTTCGTCCTCCGGCGCGCTCGCCCCGTGCCCCAGAAAATGCTCGTGCACGTCGGCGAGCAGCGCGCCCGGCGTGCCGCCCGCGAGCTCGCGCACGCGATCGTTGAGCCCTTCGAGCACGCTCAACGGAAGGGTGCCCGCCTGCTCGAGCACGCCCGGGATCTTGCCGATGCGGTCCGATGGATCGTAGATCGTCGTGAGCATCAGCACCGCGTTGGGGCGCGTTCGTCGCACCGCGTCCACGAGGAACTCGTACGCCTCGCCGACGTCGCGCGCGATGGCCTCGAGCAGCGACTTGCGCGGGCGATTGGCGAAGGCGCTCAGTAGATCGTTGCCGCCGATCGTGATCGTCACCAAGGTGCGTTCCTCGCTCGGGGCGAGCTGCGGCATCTGCTCGCCGAACACGTCGCCGATCGTCGCCCCGTCCTCGGCGAGGTTCTGCAGCGCGATGCCCGGATAGTACGACACCAGGTCCGCCCCCTGCTCCCCCGGCCATCGCGCGTCGTCGTTGCGATGGAGGAGTGAGGCCGCGCCCAGCGGAGCGACGGCTCCCGCGTGGGTCACCCGCTCCAGCGCCACCGCCACGTCCACCTCGCCCGCGTCGAGCGCGGGGTAGAGATCGATGGACATGGAGTCGCCGAGCGCGACGTACGAGACGAACGGCTCCACGCGGTCAGGCCGTCTGCAGTACCAGGCCGCGCGTCGCGAGGATGCGCGCCACCGTCTCGCCGATCTTGTTGTTCGGGGTGCTCGCGCCCGCCGTCACGCCGATGCGCACCGGACCCGTCGCGGGAATCCATCCCGTCTCGCTCGCCTCGACATGTTGGATGCCGGCTCGGCGGAAGTGCACCATGCCTGTCTCCGGATCGATCCCCGACGCGTCCTCGATGTGGTACGTCGGCACCTGCTCTGCGCAGAGTGCGGCCAGCGAGATGGTGTTGCTCGAGTTGAAGCCGCCGATCACGATCATCGCCGTGAGCGGCTGTTCCAGCAGCGCCGTCACCGCGTCCTGCCGTTCCTGCGTCGCGCTGCAGATCGTGTCGAAGGTGCGGAAATCCGTCGTCCGCGCGGACTCGCCGCGCGCCCGTGCGATCGCCTGCCCTACCTCTTCGCCGATGGCGAGTGACTCCTTGGCCAGCATCGTCGTCTGGTTCGCCACGCCGACCCTGCGCAGGTGCACGTCCGGATCGAAGCCCGGCGAGATGGCCGTCGCGAACTTCACCAGGAAGGCAGCACGGTCGCCGCGTCCCTCGATGTAGTCGCACACCTCGCGCGCCTCGGTCATGTCGCGCACCACGAGATAGCTCCCGCCCGGATACTTCCTCACCTGCGATGCGGTGGCACGCGTCTCTTCGTGGTAGTACTTGCCGTGGATGAGCGCCGTGTAGCCGTCGCGCGCGTACGTCTCCACCCGCTTCCACACGTTGAGCACGGAGCCGCACGTCGTGTCCACCAGCACGCAGCCGACGGCGCGCAGCGCCTCGAAGGCGCCGATCGTCACGCCAAACGCCGGAAGGATCACCACGTCCTCCGGACGGACGTCCGAGAAGTCGAAGCTGCCCGCCGCGTTCGGCTCGAGGATCTCGATCCCCATGCCGCGGAGCTTGGCGTTCACGTGTGGGTTGTGAATGATCTCACCCACGAGCAGCAGCCGCCGGTCCGGGAACTTGCGCCGCGTCTGGTAGGCGTACTCGACCGCGCGCTCCACTCCGTAACAGAACCCGAACTCGCGCGCCAACAAGACGGTGACGTCGTCCACCACCAACGTGTAGTCGTTCTCGCGGAGTGTGTCCACGACGAGCCCGTTGTAGTCTGCCGACAGGTCGCCCTGGACGTCCGCCTTGAGGCCGAATCCCTTGCGGAAATAAGTCGACTGGTCTCCGGTGGCTGCCATGTCGGGAAATCTAGCGTACGGGGTACCGCGGGAGAACGCGCACATTGGCCTCTCCAGCTCCAGGGGTGTGAGAGTCAACGCTGGAGCCCCGGGGAGAAGGTTCCCAGACCGGCGTGTCACTCGTGTTCCCCTCATGCGTCTCGTAGGTAGGCTCGGCCTCGGCACTCTGCGGCGCGAGCGCTGGCGCCTCTTCGCCTTCTCCCCCTACCTTCGCCGCCCATGTCCGCAGCCCCGGATTCCGAGTTCATCGCCCTGCAGACCGCGCTGGCCGGCGAGTACTCGCTCGACCGAGAGATCGGCCGCGGAGGGATGGGCGTCGTCTACCTGGCTCGTGAGGTCCGGCTTGCCCGCCCCGTGGCGATCAAGGTGCTGCCGCGCGCCTTCTCGTCGAACCCCGAGCTGCGCGAGGCATTCCTCCGCGAGGCGCAGACGGCCGCGGCGCTCACCCACCCGAACATCGTCCCGGTCTACGCGGCCGGCGAGAGCGCTGGATTCGTCTACATCGTCATGGCGTTCGTCGAGGGGATGACGCTCGGCGAGCGGATCCGCACGCGTGGCCCACTGCTGCCTGGCCAGGCCGCCCGCGTGCTGCGCGAGGTCGCCTGGGCGCTCGCCTACGCGCACGGCGCGCGGCTCGTGCACCGCGACGTCACGGCCGAGAACATTCTGCTCGAGCGCGGCAGCGAGCGCGCGCTCGTGACCGACTTCGGCATCGCCAGCGCAATGCAGACGAACGCGCTCTCGTGGGACGGTCGGGTCATGGGCAACGCGCACTACGTGAGCCCGGAACAGGCCACTGGCCAGCCGCTCGACGCACGCAGCGATCTCTACTCGCTCGGCGTCGCCGGCTACTATGCCCTCACGGGGCGTCTCCCGTTCGACGGCGAGACGAGCGCCGAGGTCGTCACGCAGCAGCTGACGGCGATCGCTGCGTCGATCACGAGCGTCGCGCCGTCCGTCCCTCCGCGCCTCGCCGCGGCGGTGGAGCGATGCCTGCACAAGGAGCCGATCCGCCGCTACCGCAATGCCGAGAGCTTCGCCGAGGCGATCGATCTGGCGTTCGAGCACGCGAAGGAGATCCCAGCGCCGCTCAGGGTGTGGCTCAGCCAGGGAGAGAAGGAGACTCCGGCGCGAGTGGCGTTCGTTGGCATCGGGGCGATGACGGGCGTGACGCTCGCCTTCTCCATGCTCGAGAGTATGCGGATGCCGTTTCATTTCGTGTTCTGGTTCCTCGTACCGTTCGTCCCGCTCGTCAGCCTCAGTTTCGTGCCGAGCTTTTTTCGACTCCGCCGAGTGCTCGCCGATGGTTATCGGGTGGACGATCTGCACGCCGCGATGCGCGAGCATCAGCTCGCGCGAAGCGAGGAGCTGGAGTACGAGCGCAGACAGAGCTCTGCTCTCTTCAAGCGCGTCATGCGCTTCGTGTTCGGCCTCGGATTCTCGGGAACCGCGCTGAGTGTCATCATCATGATGGAGGCCGGCTCCGCTTCGCACATCAGGTACGGGAGTGCGCAGTGGGACGCGTACTG
Organism: Gemmatimonadaceae bacterium; assembly: GCA_039920785.1. GTDB lineage: Bacteria > Gemmatimonadota > Gemmatimonadetes > Gemmatimonadales > Gemmatimonadaceae > AG11. Next base: position 12,267 of record JBDSDB010000031.1, on the reverse strand, counting down.
GAACGTGCAGGGAGTGGTGATCGGAATGCTGTTCGCATCCTTGACGGCGCTGACCATCTCCGGCGTCGCTCTGGCTGGCGAGTACGTTCGTCTCCACCTCGCCGGCCGCATGGCCGCCCGTGCCATCGCCTTCTGGAAAGGCAAGTGGGGCGCCCGTCTCGGGCGCGTCGCCTCGCTCTTTCTCAAGAGAGCGGAGCGCCCCACGCTCGGCATGCCCCTCCTCACCGAAGTGGCGCTCGGCCGAGCCACCGACCACCTGTTCGAGGCACTGCCCAAGGCCGCGCGGCGCGAACTGGCAGCGCTCCCGGAGACAGTGCGCCGCCTCGAGGGTGACGCGGGCCGCCTGCGCGACAGCATCGTCAAGCTCGACGACCAGCTCGCGGTGTTCGAGCGTGGCGGCGACGCACTGCACGACGACGAGCGCACACGAGTGGCCGAAGAGCTGCGCGCCACTCGCACGCTGGGCGCAGAGCGGCTGGCGGCCACCGTCGCCGCGCTCGAGTCCATCCGCCTGGACCTCCTGCGTCTGCAGATGGGCAGCGCCGGCATCGAGTCCGTCACGGCGTCGATCGACGCCGCGCGGCAGATCGGCGATCAGATCGGCGAGGCCGTCGCCGCGCAGGACGAGGTGGAACGCCTGCTGCGCCACGTGACACCGGCGCACGGCACGCTCGTGTTGCCACCGGCCGGCAAGACGTCGAAGCGCGTGGACGGCGATGCCGACACGCCCCTCGACGGAGTCACCGCGTCTCGTGGCTGAACGCACGCCACTCCTGCGCCCGCCGCCGCTTCAGAAGGGCGACACGATCGGCGTGGTCGCCTCCTCCTACTCGCCGCGCGCTGGCTGGCTCGCCCGCGGCGTACGTGCCCTGGAGCGCGCCGGCTACGGCGTCCTCGTCGATCCCAACCTCGCCACCGTCCGGCGTTACACGCGCGCCGAAGACGAGCGACGAGCCGCGAGCTTCACGGAGATGTGGACCGACCCGCGCGTCCACGCCGTGATCGGCGGAACGGGCGGCTACGGCGCGGTGCGCATGCTGCCGTACCTCGATCCAGCAGTGTTCCGTGCGCATCCCAAGGCCTTCGTCGGCTACTCGGACATCACGGTGCTGCACATCTGGCTCGAGCGCCTCGCCGGCCTGCGCGCCTTTCACGGCCCCACCGCGGACGACCTGATCCCGAGCGCACGCGACGTCACCACCGCGTCGCTCCTCAGCGCGCTCACCACGCCTCGGCCCAGCACTCGCCTGGGACGCGACGTCGCGCGCAGCGTGCGCCCGGGCCGCGCCGCGGGACGTCTCGTCGGCGGGAACCTCGCCCTCGTGCAGCAGACGATCGGCACACCGTACGAGATCGACACCACCGACGCGATCCTCTTCCTCGAGGAAGTGCGCGACCCGATGTCGTTCGTCGACGAACGCCTCGTGCAGCTGCGCGCCTCCGGACTCCTCGCCAAGGTGCGCGGCATCGTCTTCGGCCACCTCTCGCTCGACCGCTCCGAGGAGGACGAGTTCGAGGACTTCGTGCTCGACCTCGTGTCGGATCTGGGCGTTCCGGTGCTGATGGACTTTCCTGCCGGACACGACAGTCCTAACTTGACCTTACCGCTCGGCACGGAAGTCGAGCTGGTCGCCGAAGAGGCGACCGGATGGATCGTCTACCGGGAGGACGCGCTCGCCCCTCCTCTCCCGGACCTCTCGTCTCCGCCATCGTGACGCGTCATACGGACATCGAGCACTTCGACCTGATCGTCATCGGCGCGGGCCCCGCCGGCGAGAAGGGCGCCGCGCAGGCGGCGTACTTCGGAAAGCGAGTGTGCCTCATCGAGCGCGCGCCCAAGCCGGGTGGTGCCGCGGTGAACACGGGAACGATCCCGTCCAAGACGCTGCGCGAGACCGCGCTCCACTTCTCCGGCTTCCGGCAGCGCGGCCTGTACGGCGTGGACCTCCGCGTGAAGCACGACATCACGATCAGTGACTTCATGCAGCGCGAACGAGAGGTGATCGAGACGGAGTGGGGTCTCATCGCCGAAAACCTCGAGCGTCATCACATCACGACCGTGCAGGGCAGTGCGCGATTCGTCGATGCGCACACCGTGGAGGTGCTCCGCTATGGACTCGAGCCGCGTCGGCTCACGGCCGACGTCTTCCTCGTCGCGACGGGCGCTCGACCGAAGCCGCCGCGGGGCTACGCGCTCCAGGGCGAGGTCGTGGTGGACAGCGAGTCGCTTCTCACCATCCAGAAGATCCCGGCGTCGATGGTCGTCGTCGGGGGCGGCGTGATCGGATGCGAGTACGCGTGCATCTTCGCCGCGCTCGGCGTTCGCGTGACGATCGTCAACGAGCGAGGGCGGCTCCTCTCTCACCTCGACCCGGACGTGAGTGACGCGTTGCGCCAGTCCATGACGGCTCGACTCGGCGTCACCGTATACGGCCACGCCGAGATCCGCTCGGTCGAAGTCGAGGGGGCGCGCGCACAGGTGACGATGTCGGACGGAACGCTGATCGCGTCCGATCTCGTGCTCGTCGCCACGGGCCGCATGGGCAACAGCGCCGGCCTCGGCCTCGAGGCGCTCGGCGTCCGCGTGAACGCGCAGTCGTTCGTGCACGTCGATTCCAACTTCCGCACTGTCGTGCCCAACGTGTACGCCGCCGGTGATCTCATCGGCTTTCCTGCCCTCGCGTCGGCCTCCATGGAGCAGGCGCGCGTCGCCGTCTGTCACGCCTTCGATCTGCGCTACAAGCGGTCGGTGTCGAGCGTGCTGCCGTATGGAGTGTGGACGATCCCGGAGATTGCCACGGTCGGCGAGAGCGAAGAGTCGCTGCTGGCGCGCGGCATCGCCGTCGAGTCCGGGCGCGCCAGCTTCCGCCTCAACGCGCGCGGACAGATCCTCGGCGACGTGGACGGCTTCGTGAAGATCCTCTTCAGCCCCGAGGATCAGCGCGTCCTCGGCGTGACGATCGTCGGCGAGGGCGCGTGTGAGCTCATCCACGTGGGCATGACGGTGATCGCGCTGGAGGGAACGCTCGACTTCTTCATCCAGGCGGCGTTCGGATTCCCGTCGCTCAGCGACGCATACAAGTACGCCGCCTATGATGGGCTCCAGCAACTGGAGCGGCGGCAGGCGCGCGAAAATGGTGCGTCGAGGGCGATCGTCGAAGACGCCGCCGACGACTGAGCCTCTTCGCGGGCCCGCTCCCGCGAATGCGTTTCCCCCTTCGACGACCCCGGCTCGCACCACCCCGGCGCGCCGGCTTCGTGGGTGCGGTTGCTGCCACCCGGACGGCGGGATAAGCTAGGGCCGATGTCACATCCGCTGGAGCTCTCTTCCTCGACACTCGGCGACCTCGCTCGCCGCGACCGTCCCACGTTCGCGTTCGTCGCCGAGCGCCTCTGGCTCGACTTCGTGAACACCGATACGGGCGTGCGCGGCGCGGACGCGCTGCACGACTTCGATCGCTTCGTGCTCTGGCTGGAGGCCGCGCATGTCCTCGACGCGGAGCGCTCGGCGTCGATGCGACGGCGCTCGCAGCAACAGCCCGCGGGTGCGCTCGCCGTGCTCGGTGACGCGCGCCGCGTGCGGACCGTGCTGCGCGCGATGGCCGAGCGCGGCGTGCTCGCAGACGTTCGGCTCGCCGCGCTGAGTGAGATCAATCGCGTGCTGGGCCGCAGCGCGGGCACGCGCCGCGTCGAGCTGCGCGCCGATGGCACGTTCGCCAGGGCGTTCGTGCCGGTCGGCGATGCGTTCGCCGGCCTGCTCATCCCCGTGGTCGAGAGCGCGGCCGATGCGCTCATCCTCGATCAGCTGGGACGCGTGCGGCGCTGCGCGGACCCGCGCTGCGGTCGCGTCTTCCAGGACGAGACCAAGAACGGCCGGCGCCGCTGGTGCGACATGGCCACCTGCGGCAACCGCGCCAAGGCAGCGCGGCACCGCATGAAACTTCACACCTGACGCGAACGCTCGCTCAGGAGGCGAGGGCGAATGCCTTCACGTAGCCCATCTCTTCCGCGTAGCCGCGCAGCTTCCGCTGCAGTAGTCGCCGACCGCGAAAGAGGCGCGACTTGACCGTGCCCTCGGGTATGCCGAGCATCACCGCGATCTCCGCGTAGCGCAGCTCCTGGATGTCACTCAGGACCACGGCAGCGCGGTACTCGTCGGGGAGCGATTCGATGGCGCGGACGATCTCGTCGTCGAGAAACGAGTCGTAGAAGCGTCCCTCGGGATCTGCCTCCCCCACGGCGTCGCGCGTGGACCAGCCCGAGTCGCCGTCGCCCTCCGAGACCTCGCGGGCGTCGATGCGCCGCCTGCGGCTCACGAAGAGATGGTAGAGGATCGTGAACAGCCAGGCGCGAATGTTCGTGCCGAGGCGATACTGCTCCCAGCGGTCGAACGCGCGGAGTACGGTGTCCGACACGAGATCCTCGGCGTCGTCGCGTGCGCACGCGAGCTTCAGCGCGAATCCGTATAGCGCGTCGAGGTGCACGAGCGCCTCCTGCTCGAAGCGCGCACGCGGCGTCACCTCGCTGTCGATCGACTGCGTCATTGATCTCTCCTTCTCCTTTCCCTTCACCCAAACAGCGCGCGCTCGAGGCCCCGTGCCTCGCCGTCGCGCAGATGCGTTGCGATGAATCGCTTGAGGTCCTCGCCGATCCCTTCCATCACCGTGACGTCGCGTGCGACTCGCGTCATGAGCATTCCACCCTCGAGCGCAGCGATGACGAATCGCGCCAGCCGCTTCGTTTCCACTCCGTCCTTGAGCAACGGGCGCTGCGCTTCCAGTAGTGCCTGGAGCCGTCCCGCCCATCGATCGAAAACGCTATCGAGCCGTGTCCGAAATCCCTCGTGTACGTCCGCGAGCTCGCCGGCCAGGTTTCCAAAGGGAGAGCCGTAGCCGCTCCCTCGTTCGTACTGCAGTGCAACGAGGGTGTCGATGAACAGCGAGAGCCGATCGATCGGGTCGATCAGCGGCTCGTCGAGGATCGCCAACCCTCGCTCCGTGAACCGCTCGAACTGTCGGTCGAGGACCGCAAGGCCGAGCGCCTCTTTGGAGGGGAAGTAGTGATAGAAATGGCTCTTGCCACTCAGCCCGGTCGCCTCGATGAGATCCTCGACCGAGGTGTGCGTGAACCCTCGCTCGTTGATGATCCCTGCTGCGGCGTCGAGAATGGCGTTGCGGCGATTGCTCACGCGTGAATTATAGGACCGATCGGTCCTAATGTCAATCCCAGGGTCGCTCACCTCGGACAGTTGGCGACAACCCCATGAATTGATTAGCTTTACGCCATGCAGACCGATTCGTGGACGCGGGTCAGCGTGCGTCGGACGCATCTAGAGATGCGTTTTCTCGACGAGCTCACGCCGGCTCGCCAGCCCTCGGAACCCGTCGAGCTCGTGCGTCGGGACTCCATGAGAGCCGCGGAGTACCTCGCCCTCTACGCCCTCGTTGGCGAGCGCTGGCTGTGGCGCGACAGGCTCACGTGGACGAATGCGGAGCTCGACCGCTATCTCGCGTCGTCCGACGTCCACGTCTTCACCCCCGTCCTCGATGGAGCGACCGCGGGCTACTTCGAGCTGAAGCGAAACTCCGATCGCTCGGTGGAGTTGGTGTACTTCGGCCTCGCGCCGGCGTTCATGGGCAGAGGGCTCGGCGGCTGGCTCCTCACCCGCGCCGTGCAGGAAGCGTTCACCCTCGGCGCGACGCGCATGGTGCTCAACACCTGCACCCTCGACGGGCCGCACGCGCTCCCGAACTACCTGGCACGCGGGTTCCGCATCGTCAGCGAAGACCAGTATCTGCTCGATGTCCCCCCTCGCGCGGCAGAGAGGTGCTACTGAACGCCATCGGCGATCTTGCCAGGCGAAGTTGGATGAACTGCTCTACCGCCTGGGCCGACCGCGCCGGCCCGAACCGCCTCGCCCACCACCAGGCCTTCCACCGCCACTCCGGTCGGCCCCGCCGTCGCCTTCACCGCGCGAGCCGCGCTCACTCTTGCCGGGCCGCTGCGATCGATTGCGGTCGCGCAGTCCGCGCTTCGGCTCTTTGCCCACGCGGTCGCCTCTCTTCCCGCGCGCGGCATCGCGTGCCGACTCGCGCTGTTCGTCGCGCTTGCGGTTGAACCGCGCCACCTCTTCGTCCGTCCACGGCGCGTCGAGCAGCGACTGCAGTTCGCCCAGGGTGCGTGCACGCACCGATCCGCGCTGACCACGCGCCACGACGAAGCGCACCGGACGGTCGAGCGAGGGGATCTCTCCCTCCGTGAGCGATCGCGCGATCTTCTCGGGGAGTCGGAGCTTGGCTACCCCGATCGGCTTTCCGTCCGATTCCTCGACGTCGTAGTCGATCTCCACTTCGCGATCGCGCACGGTCGCCCGCGTGGGGAGTGCGTCGTACTTCGCGCGCTCGGCGCGGGGAGAGAGCCGTTCGAGGTCCGTGGCCAGATCGAGGTCGGCGCTCTTGAAGTCGGTGAGCGAGTGGACACTCGCCAACCGATTCAGGTAGTGCGCGGCGAGGTCGGCCTGGTTCAACCGCGCCCGCACGCCGCCCGAGCGGCGCCACGCTTCGCGCACCGCGTCGATGTGGTCGAGATTGTTCTTCACCGCATAGTGGCGCGCCTCGCCGCGCGCCAGCGCATCGGCGAGCACCTTGCGCGCTTCGTCTTCGCGGCCCGGTGGGAACTCGTCCACCGCCTCGAGCTCGCGCTCCAGCTCGAAGCCGAAGTACTCGACTCGGCGGCGCAGCACGAGCGGCGCCTTGCGACGCTCGCCGTCGTACTCGAGCGTGGCCTCGTCGCCCGTGGCGAAGCGGCGAATGACGTCCGTCGGGAGCTGCGTGCCCTCGATCGACGCGCGCGGCCGGCCGAACTTGTCGGCGAAGTAGCGTAGCGCGCCGGCGATCGGTCCCCAGCTCCCGCACACGCTCGTCTTCGAGACTCTTGCTTCCTCGCCCCAGCTGGTGACCTCATCGATCACGAGATCGAACGGCATGTACTCGGCGAGCAGCAGCGCGAACTGGCGGCGCGTGCCCTCGTGCGCCATGGGAAGCTGCGCCGGAAGCGGCATGCTCAATCCGCGATACACGCTCGCCATGCCGAGCGCGGCGTCTTCGATCGACTTCACCAGCACGCCGCGGCGCTCCGCCCACTCGCCGATCTCGTCCTCGTGAAAGAGATGGCGCTCGAGTCCGTACACCTCTCCAATAAAACCGGACGATCTGTACGCGTCCGCGTACACATTATACGCGGTGAGATGATCGCTGCCGGGCACGATCAGCCCGTCGAGGTCGCGCTCCTCGCGCGTCATGCGGTGCAGCGACTCCACGCCGCTCATCACCGCGAGATATGGCACCATCTGGTCGTCGGCGTTCACGAGCAGCTCGGCCCACTCGCGCTCCACCGGCATCGCCTCCACGGCGCGGCCGTAGCGCGTGAGCTTTCCCTTCTCGATGATCCCGCGCGACTCGAGGAACGCGATCGCGCGCCGGTATGCGGTCTTGTCGAGCGGCACGGGGAGCTCGAGCTCATCGGCCACGACGCCGAGATCCGCACACGTGATTGCCACTCGCTCCGAGTCGCCGGCGAGCTGGAACTCCGGCGCCGTCGGCTTGAGTGTGGCGAAGTCGATGTCGCGATCGCTCAGGATGAACACGCGGCCGCCCGCCACGCGCCCGTGCACGCGTCCCGCCATCTGCAGAATCTCGTTGGCGCCGAGGTGCAGCTTGGTGAGCACGTTCTTTCCCCGCTCGACGATCGAGGTGAACCGCACGTCGTCGATGACGACGGTGTCGAGGCCGTGCACGTTGAGCGCGCTCTGCCCCGCCGCGGTCATCGCCAGGAAATACGGCTTCTGTTCGCCTCCCTCGAGGAAGGGGCGCAACACGCGAATCGGCTCGCCGCCGTGGTAGAACGCCGTGTTGATGCGCGGCGCCTTCTCTCGCACGTGCTCCGCCGCCTGCTCCACGCCCTTCCGCGTCGGCACGAACAACGCGACGCCGCGCTTCTCCTTGTAGACGCGCTGGAGAAACTTGTCGTCGAGAAACTCGCCGGGCTCCTTGTCGAGCACCTCCACCTTCGCCGCCTTCTGCGGATCGAAGGCGTACACCTCGAGCACGTCCGCACTCTCGAGGTACGCGCGATAGAACGTCGGATCGACGGTCGCCGAGAGCCAGATGAAGCGGCATCCCGCGCGCTTGCCGAGCGCGAGACAGAGCTCGAGCTCGGCGGAGGTCTGGTGGATCTCGTCGACGATCAGCGTGTCCTGCGGCAGGATGTCGCCATCCTGGAACCATCGCCGCGCGATGCCTGTCGTGACGATGACGATGTTCCAGCTCGGCGTGTCGGGCGTCGCTTCGCGCTCGCGATTGATCACGCCGACGCGAAGGTCCGAGGTGCCGAGCAGCTCTTCGGCGATGGGACGGATCGCCAGCGTCTTGCCCGAGCCCGTGCCGGCGACGATGCCGAATCCGCGGCGCGAGCGGGCGAGCTCGCGCACGCGGCTGCCGAAGTGCTTCTCCAGGTACGTCTCGATGTGGAGCCCCACGGCGAGCTCGATCGTCTCGCAGGCAGCGCGCGTCGGGGCGATCACGATGACGCGCCCCGTCGGCGGCTCGGCCCCCACGAACGCGTCGTGGTCGGGCGGGAGGTACTGGTCTCTTACGTCGCGCATGCGCTCCCGCTGGGCGAGAAACGTGCGCGGGTGCGGCGCGCGCTACGGAGTAATCCGATCGGTGCCGAAGTTCTTGAGGAAGGGCAGCTCCTTCTTCTGCCCCTTCCCGCCGCCGTCCTTGTAGTCGTCACCGAAGATCACCTTTCCATTGGGCGGACGATTGCGAACGGCCGTCGGGCAGTCCGTCGGAGCGGGCTGCTGCTTCGGTGGGACCTTGTCCAACCAGATCCGGCACATGCCCCTGGGAGGACGATATGCCTTCGGAACTTCCTCCTCCTGCTTCTGCCCGTGCGCGGCGCCGGCCAGTCCGGCCGTGCAGGCGAGCGTGAGGAGTGCGGTGCGCAGCTTCATCTAGAGTCTCCAGCGCCGCGTCGAGTTCGCGCGACACCGTAAGGAAAGGCAGAGAGGGACCCGGGCGAAGTAATCGTGGTGCGACTGACAAACGCTGGGAGGAGTAACAATTAGCACAGCCGAGCTCGTCTGACTCGCGTCCTTCCGATCAGGCCGATCCTTCCGCCGCGGGACCGCTCGTGCATCGCGACGGCCGCGCTCAGCGCTTCTTGCCCTCTCTCGTACCCTCAGTCGCCAAAGCTGATCCCTGTGGCGCGAGCCGTCTGGACCACATCGTGGCTGGGATCGACCCGCTTGACCTCTCCCAGGACCTCCTCGATCGGGATCGTGACGATGTGCGGCGACTGGAGCGCGACCATCTGGCCCCACTTCTCGTCGGCGATGGCGCGGACCGCGGCCCCACCGAAGCGCGTGGCCAACAGGCGATCGTAGCCCGTGGGTACGCCGCCGCGCTGGAGGTGACCCAGCACCAGCGATCGGGTCTCCTTGCCGGTGAGCATCTGGATCTCGCGGGCAATGGCATCGGCCACGCCGCCGATCCGTCGCGCCTGTCCTGGCATCGACTCGCCGAGTGTGTGCGAGTGGCCGCCGCGCGAAAAAGCCCCCTCTGCGACGACGACGATGGAGAAGAGCCGGCCGACCGAATCACGATACCGGATCTTCTCGCACACCTTGCCGATGTCGTACGGGATCTCAGGGATGAGGATCACATCCGCGCTGCCGGCCAGGCCCGAGTGCAGCGCGATGAACCCGGCGTCGCGACCCATCACCTCCATGACCATCACGCGGTCGTGACTCTCGGCGGTGGTGTGCAGACGATCAATCGCCTCGAGGGCCGTGTTCACCGCCGTGTCGAAACCGAAGGTGGTGACCGTGCCGCTCACGTCGTTGTCGATCGTCTTGGGCACACACACGATCTTCATGCCCTTGGCGCAGAGCCGGCGCGCGATGTCCAGCGAGCCATCGCCACCGATGGAGATGAGCGCGTCGATGCCGAGCTTGCGCGCGTTGTCGATCAGCTCGTCCGAGCGGTCTTCCTCGACGTAGGTGCCGTCGGGCTGCTTGCGCGGGTAGTGAAACGGATGGCCGCGATTCGTCGACCGGAGGATCGTGCCGCCCTGATGGCCGATGCCGCGCACTTCATTCTTCGTGAGCGGGATGACCTCGTCCTCGCCCATGAGGCCGGCGAATCCGCGCTTGATCCCGAGAACGTCCCATCCACGGTTGATCGCGGAGAGTGCGGCGGCCCGGATGACCGCGTTGAGGCCCGGGGCGTCTCCGCCGCCGGTGGAGATTGCGATGCGCATCTGTGATGTGATGATGCTGGGGTACGTGAGGTGCGACGTGCCACGGGCCAACGCGTCCCGACGACGCGTCGGCCCGGATCAAGTCCTCGAGGAAGTACGTTCAGCGGGCGGCGCGCAGCAGCCGGACGATCTCGCCCGGGGCCGCGTGGCGTCCGAGCTTGGATTTCTGGAACACCGGGGTCCCGTCCTTCGCCACTTCGAAGCGACCACCGGAGCTGGGGAGAAGCTGGACGTCGGCATCAGGAAGCTGATCTTCGAGCTCGGCCGCCAAACTGGTGGCCCGGGGCTCATAGTTTCAAACCGTACAGTACTCGATCGTGATCTTCATGGGCGACTGGCGGATCGGATGGGCGGTACCCGGCGGAATATAGTGCGATCGACGACGGGGTGCGCGAACGTCCGACGCGGCCTTTTGCGCGCCTGACTGTCGAATTCCGGTATTCGCCGGCGCCTTCCCTCGGTCTACTGTCGGCGCCCCCCACGATGGGACCCAATGTCCCGACCGGAGCGACGATGACCGGTCGAGTGCGAGCCGGCGCGGACGATCCTCGAGGACACGTTCGTGACCGATCGCATTCCCATCACATCGCCTGTCTGACAGCTCGAGAACATCGGTGCCGGACGGCGCTCGACGGTCTGTTCGCCTGGACGGCGCCAGCCAGCAATGGCGGCTCGGCCATCACCGACGACGTCATCGAGTACAAGACGTCCGCCGCTGGCACGTGGACCACCTTCCCGCACGCGGCGTCCACGGCGACGTCGGCGACCGTGCACGGCCTGCTCCCCTCGATGACCTACAACGTCCGCATCTCCGCCAAGAACCTCGCGGGCATCGGCCCGCCATCGGCCATCGCGACCGCGACCACCGTCGGACCGTCCAGCCGTCTCGCCTGCGTGCAGCCGGGCACTTCCAACTCCAGTGCGAACTCGATCACGATCGTTCCCTGGTGCGGCACCGCGCTGGGCACCGTGATCCTCATCCCGGTGACGATCGCCATCAGCTCGGCGGTCACACCCGTGGCGATCACCCAGGACGCGTTCACGTCAGGGTTCACCTCGCTGGGCACGCAGCTCAACGGCGGCAATCAGACGACCGTCTTCTACAAGATCGCCACCGCGGGCGACGTCGGCCGCGTCACGCCGTACGGATTCGAGTGGTCGGGCAACGTGAAGAACGCGATCTCGCTGGTGACCTACAAGTCCACCGACGGCACCGCACCCATCTACGCCTCAACCAGCGGGACGGGCGTCACGGCGACGTCGCCGTCGGTGACCGTGAGCGACGTCTCGGAGAACACACTGGTCTACTTCTACACCATGGCCGGCGTCGCCCTCTCATCTACCACGCCGACGGTCGGCGAGTGGTCGGTGAGCAGCGATCTCTGGAAGAACACCACAGCGGGCGCCAACAACGCGCTGGCCGCGGCGATCACCACGACCGACGTGGACAGGTTCGCGACGGGAACCACGACGGGCCGAGCGGCGACGACGTCGAGCATGACGGCCACGACGAAGTGGAATGCCGCGGTGTTGGTGCTCAAGCCCGCGCCGTGACTCGTCCGCGAATAACGCGGGAGCCGAACGCTCCCTAGCCTTCCGGGAACAGACGCGCCATCGTTCGGGTTGCAGGGGCACGTGCCCCTACGCCCGATGCGAGGGGTGACGTCGACGTTCACGTTCAAGGAGTTACTGATGCGCCGCCTCCATCCATCCCTGCTCGTCGCGCTGATCGCGTTCGTCATGCCCATCACCGCGCGCGCGCAGATGGCCGCGCCGGCCGCGCCCGCGGCAGCGCCCGAAGCGCCCGCAGCTCCCGAGGTCGGCCAGGCGGCGCCCGACTTCACCGCCGCCTGGGCGGACGCCTCCGGCGCTCGCGCCACGCCGGTGAATCTGGCCGCGCTTCGCGGCAAGGTCGTCGTGATCGCCTTCTACCCGAAGGACCGCACC
>JBDSDB010000030.1:0-13614 GCA_039920785.1 Gemmatimonadaceae bacterium | reverse complement strand
TCACGTAGCGATCGCCCTCAAGAACTCCTCACAATCCCGAATCCCATACACCATCTTGTCCCACCGAGCGTCCGGCAGCGCCAACGGCGTGGCTTCGGCCAGGATCCACCGAGACACTTCGTCGGCGCGCCCGCCGATGCCGTGCATCTCCTGCGGCCCCGGATGCGCGATCTCGACCCGGATCAGCCCCCACATGGGATCGTGACCGGCCGGATCGCGGAGCCGGAGATACCAGCTGGCCACGGTCGTCCGCCGGGGCGAGGTGATGCGGAATACGCTCGACCGCTCCCGATGGTCCAGCCCCAGCACGACGGCAAGGGCCGCACCCTCCGCATAGAGCGTTCGGTGGCTCTTCACCACGCCCACCGTGCATGCGCTAACGGCGACCGCCTCGCTCCCGCTGATGCCGCCGTCGATGAACAGGCGGTCCTTTTCGCGGCCGCACCACTGTTCGGCGAGCCGCCGCTCCAGCCCCTCTCGGCGCGACTGCACCTGGTGGAACGCGGCATCGCGAAGCGCGATCGGATGGGCGCCCAGGTCGACGGAACCGTCGCTCGTGTCGATCAGGCGGTGGCCATAGAAAGTGGCGAGCGCCTCCCAGTCCTGGGTGGAGAGGAGCGCTCGCGCTGCGTAAACGCATGTCTCGACGAGGGGGAGGTCCCAGGTGTGCATTCGCCGATTCCGACGCTCCCGGATGACGGCGGCGACGGTTCCGAGTATGATCGGCACCCCTGCTAGATGGGCAGCGATCCTGCTCCGCTGCGTTCCGTCCAGGAAGGCCCGGAAGCCCGGAATTGGCTCCTCGAGGACCCGCCGAGCCCCCAGGGCGCCGCCGCCCTCGAGAACCGTTGCGCTGATGAGTCGGGGGGCGTCTGAACTGGAGGACGCAAGCTCCAGAGTTCCCTCACCTTGGCCGGCGGGACGCGCCTCCGGCAGCAAGGCAGCCAGCTGTCGCTGCACCGTGCGAACGTCCAACGCAGGGTCGCCCTCGAGACTCGAATGCACCTGACCTTCCGCTCCTCGGGAGACGCCGGCATTGCCCCATCGCTTCGCCCGCCAGCCGCAGCCAGGCTACGGGCGATCTTCGGGCTATGGGCGCTGGCGAGCATCCTAATGGTCGGCGCCGCGTGTGACAACGCTGCCGAGACCGCGGAGATCGTGCATCACACGAGCCTGGCCAACAAACCGAACGTGATCTTTCTCCTGTTCGGCGATCGGAGCGACCCTCGGCTCCTCCCCGTGGCGACGTCGATCGACGGCCAGGTGACGCCCATCGCGCTGGACGCACAGGAATGGCGCGACTTCGACCACCTGTACTTGCGGTCCGGCACGCCTGTCTCGCTCTATCGCGACGGCCGGCCGGATGGCGAGGCGACGGTCCGCCGCGGGATGTGGGAGGGCTCGACGCCACTCTACAAGCTTCCCGCCTGCCGCGCGCTCAAGCCGCTGGCGGCCATTCTGCCACGGCCGAACGAGACGCGAGAGGTGATGCTGGAGCGCATCGCGTCGAGCGAGCCGCTGACCCCTGCCCCACTGCGGGCGCCCATCGCGAAACGGACGCTCGACTCCGCGCGAGCGCTGGCGCTGCGGGTGTCGCAGAGGGAAGGGATCACGAAGAAATCGCGCGCCGAGCTCGACCTGGCGGTGAGCGCCATCTCCACTGGATCGACGGCATGGCCCACTCTCGTCGCGTCGTTCATGGAGCGCGGTGGCGGCATTCAGGGCAAGCCACGCCATCTCTTCGTCCTCGCCGACAGCGGGAGCGGCGGCTACGAACCGTCGTTCGTTCACACCGCCGGAGATTCGATGCCCGAGTTCCGTCGGTTCATCGACCACGCCGACATCACCGGCGACGGAGTGGATGAGCTGCTGATGGAGGGCTGGAAGAACGGCGGTGACAGCTACCTGCTCTTCATGCGCTACACGAACGGCAAGTGGGTCGAGATGGCGCGCGGCGGCACGAGCTGGTGCGCCGACGGGGAGAAGTAGCCCGGGTACGCAGCTGGCGGCGCCCCGCGGCTCCCGATCACTCCACGCCGATGTCCCAGGCCTGCTGAAGATCTTTCTTGGAGTACGCTCGGAACGCCGTGAGCGTCTGCGTCCGCTGCAGGCCCGGCACTGTCGGGAAGACCTCCGTGACCACGTGCGCGATCTGATCGTACTCGGCCACCCGCACGATCGCGACGAGGTCCCAGTCTCCGCTCACCGAGTACACCTCGGTGACGCCGTCGATCTCGGCGAGGCGCTGCGCCGTGGCCGGCAGCGAGGCTGGTTCGGCGCGGATGAGTACGATGGTGGTGATCACGAAGTCAGGACGAGGGAAAGGGTGGAACGTTGAGCAGCCAGACGCCGGCAATCCGGCTCTGCGGATCGACGTCGAGCAGGAGGTCGCGGCCGAGCCGCACCGTGCGCACGTCGCGCGCCGAACCGACGCGGAAATGGATCACGCGCTCGGTGTCGTCGGACTCGGCGAGCAGCCTTGTCTCCACCTCGACGGCAGCGGGTCCATCGCTGGAGGACGGCACGACCACCCGGGCGTCCTCGGCAACGGGGGGCGCGAGCGATGCACGCTTGTGCACGTCGGGCCACACCGCCACTTCGACCCCATCGATGCAGCCGGACGACACGTCGAGGATGAGCCACGAGCCGTCCGTCCCCTCGAGCTCGACCGATCCGGACATTCCCACGCCCCCTCGCGCGCCACGCAACCGCGCGGTGAGGATGTCGGTGTCGGCATCCCAGCGATAGTCGACCGCCGGGGGTGACGAGAGGGCCGGCTCCAACTGAATTGCGACGCTCACGAGACTCCTCCGTTCAGCGAGAGGCTGAAGGTGCAACGTCGGCCACCGGGCGCGTCGTCGAAACGCCGCGCACTGGAGCGAAGCTGCCTCGTGCTTCACCCTCGCGTCGCGCTAAGATATACCGCCCGCTGCGCGATGCAGACAGGGGTGCCTCCTCTTCCCGCAAACCGTCGCAGAGAGATGAACCGTAGAGACTTCTTGCGATCGACCGCCATCGCCGCTGGCGGGGTCGCCGTGGCGCACACGCACTCTGCGAGCGGCGCGAGCACGCCGCACGGTTCGGCGACCGTGCCGACGCATCCCGCCACGAACTTCGCGGTGCGGTCGTCGTACCCCGACATCCCCGCGCTCGGCGCGGAGGTGTTCAACGGCCGGCTCGAGCGCGCGAGGTCACTGATGCGCGAAGCGCGCGCCGACGCGCTCGTCGCCACCAGCGGAAGCACGAACTTCAGCTATCTCGTCGGGCGCAGCTTCGGCCGTAGCGAGCGGCCGATCGCGCTCGTCCTGCCACTCGATGGACCGCCGGTGATCATCGCGCCGTCGTTCGAGGTGGAGCGCGTACGGCGTGCGGCACGCGTCGGTGAGGTGCGCGGATGGGAGGAGACCGAGGATCCATTCGCCCACCTCGGGCGGGTGCTCGCCGCCGCGAAGAAGAGGAGGCGGACCATCCTCATCGAGCCCAAGACCGAGTACTGGACGGCGATGCGTCTGTTGCGCGCCGCGCCTGGCACCCAGCTCGCCGATGGCGGCGCCGCGTTCGAGACGCTGCGCATCGTGAAGAGCGCCGACGAGATCGTTCGCATGCGACGCGCCATCGAGATCACGGAGGACGCGATCGCCGCGACGTTCGACCAGCTGCAGCTGGGCATGCGTGACGTCGACGTGGCGCGCGTGCTCGCCGGCGAGCACGAGAAGCGCGGCATCGAGGGTGGAGGGCTCGTGCAGTTCGGCCCACAGTCGGCGCTGCCGCACGGCGGCACGACGACGGCCACGCTTCGCCCCGACACCGTCGTGCTGATCGATGCGGGCGGAGAGTTCCAGGGCTACGCATCGGACATCACGCGGACACGTTGGATCGGCGACTCGGTGCCGGCGAAGCTCCGCGAGATCTACGACGTCGTGCACGACGCGCAGTCCGCCGCGATGGCGCGTGTGCGTCCGGGCGTGCCATGCCAGGAGATCGATCGTGCCGCGCGCGCGGTCATCGCCAAGGCGGGCTATGGGCGGTACTTCACCCATCGGCTCGGCCACGGCATGGGGATGGAAGAGCACGAGCCGGCCTACATGGTGGAGGGAAATACGCGCCCGCTCGAGCCCGGGTTCGTCTTCTCCGTAGAGCCCGGGATCTATCTCCCCAACGAGTTCGGCGTTCGCATCGAGGACGACTTCACCTGCACGCCGGGCGGTGGCGAGCTTCTTTCGCGACGCGCGCCCAAGATGGCCTGACCGTCGACGCGACGCCGGAAGTGGCCACGCCGGCTCCGCCCGGATAGCTTTCGGTCTCATTGACAATTCAGCGGTGCGCGACGCGCGCCCGGACCGGAGCCAGGAATCCGTGGAAGCAGAACCGAAAGAGCCCACCGGGGTGACCCGGGGCCAGAACGTCGTGCACGTCATGCCTCTCGACTGGTCCGCCGCTGGACGCGTGCTTAGTCCGCTCGTCGACAAGCTCGAGGCGAGTCGCGCCGAGGCGCAGCTGCTCGTGATCACGGCGGACACGGAGAGCGCCGCCGCCGCGGCAGGCGCACTCGTGACGATCGTCGCTGATCGCGGACTTCGGGTGATGGCGGTGACGTCGAGCCCGCGCGCGGCGCGCCTGCTCAAGTCGTCGCCGCCGCAGGTAGTGTGCGGCGCGCCGACGGAGCTGGCCGCGCTGCTACAGAGCTCCGCACTCAAGCCCGACAGCGTGCGGGCCCTGGTGCTCGCCTGGTTGGATCCGATCCTCGGCACAGCCGAGGCGCAGCTCTTGGAGAATTTGCTCGGAGAGCTCCCGAAGGAAGGCGCGCGACTCGTGCTGGCCACGGAGATGACGCCCGCGCACGAAGCGCTGGTGGAACGCTACGCGCGTCGCGCCCGCCGCAGCGCGGAGCCCGCCGGAGAGCCCGGCGCGGTACTGTCGGCGGAGTACGTGGCCGCGTCACTCGCGGGACGCGCGATGGCGCTGCGTCGGTTGCTCGACGCGCTCGACCTGCCCGTCGCGGTACTGTACGCGCGCGACGACGCCGCTCACGCCGACGCCACGCAGGTCGCGCGGCTGCTCGGCTATCCCGCCGACGCGGTGCGTGTGATCGGCGCGGCCGAAGAGACGGTGGGGACCGAGCCGCTGGTGATGCTCGACCTGCCGGCGACGCGCCAGGAGATGCGCGCGCTCGCGGGGACGGCGGGACGCAAACTGTACGCGATCGTGCAGCCCTCGCAGCTCGCGAGCCTGCGCGCGCTGCTCGGCGGTGGCACGGTCACCGCCGTCGCGTTGCTCGAAGCCGCCGAGCGTGCGCGTGGCAAGGACGCCGCGGTGCGCGCATCGCTGCGCGACGTGCTCACCTCGAACGACGTGCGTCGCGAAGTGCTGGCCATCGAGCCGCTGCTCGCCGAGTTCGACGGCATCGAGATCGCCGCCGCGGCGTTGCGCATGCTCGAGCAGCAGCGGCCGACCCGCCCAGCGACGGCGGCAGCGCAGGTCACGCCGATGACCGCGCTGTTCGTCAATCTCGGCGAGAAGGACGGCGTGCGGCCGCAGGAGCTCGTCGCCGCGGTGACGGCGGCGTCCGGCATCCCGGGTTCGCAGATCGGCAAAGTCGAAGTCCGCGACAACCACTCGCTGGTGGAAGTCGCCGCGTCGGTGGCCGAGCTGGTTGCGGGCAAGCTCACCGGCAGCGTCGTGCGCGGGCGTCGCGTGCAGGCGCGCGTCGACCAGCCGCGCGAGGCGCGAGGCGAAGGACGCCCCGATCGCGGAGGACCGCCTCGAAGCGGACCACCGCGCGGCGACAGACCGGCGCGCTCCTTCGACAGATCCGATCGCCCGCCGCGCCCAGGCGCGCCGCGCAGCGGCCCACCGCGCGGTGATCGTCCCGACCGTCCACCGCGCCCGTTCACCCGCGACGCCGGGCCGAGGAAGCCGTTCGACCGCAGCGGCGCAGGCGGCGAGCGTCGTCCCACGCGATCCGATGGTCCTCCCCGTCCGCGCCGCGACGACGCATGATCGGTGATCTGTACCCAGGCGCGGGACGCGGCTGGATCGAGGTGGTGTGCGGCGTGATGTTCAGTGGCAAGAGCGAGGAGCTCATTCGCCGCGTACGCCGCGCCCTCATCGCCAAGAAGCGTGTGCAGGTGTTCAAGTCGCACCTCGACGAGCGGTACGCGGGGATCTACCACGTCTCCAGCCACGATGGCCGCACGGTGGAGGCCGTGCCCATCGATACACCGGAGCAGATCGGGCGCTCGGTGCTGCCCGACACTCAGGTGGTGGCGATCGACGAGGCGCAGTTCCTTCCGGCGACGATCGTCGGTCTCGCGACCGAGCTCGCGTCGAGCGGGCGCCGCGTGATCATCGCGGGCACGGACACCGACTTCCGCGGCGAGCCGTTCGGGCCCATGCCGCAGCTGCTCGCCGTGGCCGAACTGGTGGACAAGCTGCACGCCATCTGCGTGGTGTGTGGCAGTCCGGCGAGCCGCAACCAGCGCCTGATCGACGGCCGGCCCGCGCGCTACGACTCGCCGACGATCATGGTTGGAGGCGACGAGAGCTACGAGGCACGCTGCCGGAGCTGCCACTCCGTCCCGCGACGCGACGAGGACCAGGTGCGCCTGCTGTAGCGCGCCGGTGCACTCGGCGCGCTAGCGTGTGTCGCCGAGCGCGTCCGAGTACAGCGTCGCGACGTTCTGCGCGAACGTCTCCATGCCGAATCGTCCGCGAACGACGTTGCGCCCCGCAGCGCCGATGCGGTTGGCGCGCGCCGGGTCGGTGAGCAGCGCGATGAGCTGCCGCGCCAGCGCGGCGCCGTCCTCGTGCGGGGCGAGCAACCCCACCTCCTCGCTATCGATCACCTCGGGGATCCCGTTCACCGCGGTGGCGACGACGGGGAGACCCATCGCCATCGCCTCGAGCACGACGAGCGGCAGCCCTTCGAAGTGCGTGCTCAGCACGAAGACGTCGAACGCGCGCATCAGGCGCGTGACGTCGGAGCGAAAGCCGGTGAAGAGAAAGACGTCGCCGACACCGAGCCGCTCGAGCTCCTCGCGCACCATCGCGTAATGCTCGCGGTGCACGGCGTGTCCCGAGTTGTCGCCGGCGATGATGAAGCGCACGTCGGGCACGGCCTCGCGCACCATGACCGCCGCGCGGCCGAGCGTGAGATAGTCCTTCTGCGGTGCGACACGCGCCGTCATGCCGACGACGCGCGCCGACTCGCTCAGCGACAGCTCGCGCCGCATCTCGGCGCCCACACCGGGCGCCGCCTCGTCGTCGATCACCATGCCGTCGTACAGGACGCGTCCGCGCGCCGGCGGGATGCGCAGGGCGAAGGTGGACCACGTGTCCTTGGAGACGAAGACGAACGTGCTCACCGCCGATAGCAGGAGTCGATCGCGCCGCGTCATCACCGTGCAGGGATTGCGCACGTGGCAAAGCACGGGCACGCGCGCCAGGCGGCCGGCGAAGGCCGCCTCGACTCCTGCATCCAGATCGGCGCAGTGCAGCAGATCGACATCGAGCGCGGTGAGCTTGCGCGCGAGCCACCGGACGTGCCTGAAGTACCGCATCGGGTTGCGCTTGCTCAACTCCGTGTGATGATACGAGATCGTCTCGATGCCCGCGTCGCGGAAGAACGACTGCACGTCGGGCGCGTCATCGCGGCAGAAGGCCACGCTCCGGAATGCGTGCTCGCGCATCGCATGCGCGATGCGTACGGTGGCGTGCTCCGTGCCGCCAATGCCCGGCCACGGCATGAAGTGCGCGACGGTGCGCATCAGCGCCGGCGCGCGGTGGCGAGCGAGTAGAGTCGGGACAGTACGTTCGGGGCGACGGCGAGCCCCGTGACGATCAGCGAGAGCTTCCGGCTGCGCATGACGGTGTTCGCCTCGCTGAGTGCGCGGCGCGCCGTCTGGAAGTCGCCGTCGGCAAACGCCTGCTTGCCGGTGAGGAAGTTCTTCACCGCACGCTGCTGGCTCCGTCCCCGCGCGATCGCGTCGCGCGCCTCGACGGACAGCGTGAGGGTGCGCTCGCACTTGTCCATCACCGCCATCTTCGCGTCCGCCATGGCCTGGAGATCGGAGGATGCGCCCCCTCCGTGCCGCCGGTACTTGGCGAGCACCTTCGTGGTGGCGCCGAACCGTCCCCCCGCGTTGGCGATGCGCAGCCACAGATCCAGGTCCTCGCTCCTGCGCAGCGCCGGATCGAACAGGCCCACCTTCTCACACCAGTCGCGGCGCACCATGGCGCACGACGTCGTGAAGGTGCAGCGTGCCGAGAGCAGGCTGAGAAAGTTGGCTTCCTCGATGGCGCCGTTGAGCTCACGCGCAGTCTTGCCGGCGCTCGTCGGATCGCCGATGATCTCGACATCGCCGTACACGACGGCGAGCAAAGGATCCGCCTCGGCGCGGCCCACCTGATCGGAGAGGTAGTGCGGCAGCCAGAGATCATCGCCGTCCAGGAAGGCGAGATACTTCCCTCGAGCCTGGCGGATGGCCGTGTTGCGTGCGGCGCTCGGCCCCGCGTTCGCCTGCGCGAGGAAGATGATCCGGTCGCGGAACGGCGCGATCGCCACCTCGAGGGCGGACGCGTCGGGTGAGCCGTCGTTGACGACGATCACCTCGAAGTCCTCGAATTCCTGCGCGAAGACGGAGTCGAGCGTCTCGGCGATGTAGCCGCTCACATTGTACGCGGGGAGCACGACGCTCACCGCGGGCGCGCCGCCCGACCGAACGCCGGCGCCGATCATCCCACCAGCCACGGAACCGCGCGGCGGGAGGACGATCGCCTCACGATGACGCGCTGGTGCATCCGGTCAGGACGACGGTGCGAGCGTGGGACGCGGCGGTCGCGCCGCGCCCGCACCGTTCGCCGACGCGGCCGATGTCGGCTGGGCGGCCGCGCCTGGCGCCAGGTCGATCCGCCAGCTGTTCGCCTGGTAGTAGTAGCCGCGCGTCACCTTGCCGGGATCCACGCGGAGCGTCGCCGCCATGTACTGCCAGTTGATCGCCTCGGACGCCACGCGCTCCTTCACGCAGACATTCGCGTGGTACATGCCTGGCTGCAGACCGAGCTCGTTGCAGTGGAACTCGACGGTGCCCGGACCCACGGGCAGATCGACCACGTCGCCGCTCGTCTCGGTCGTCAGCTGGCACAGCTCCGTGAGATCGCCGGTGCGAACGAAGATCTCGAACACGGCGTCCTTGACCTCCTGATGCGCGACGAACTCGATGCGCGCCACGAGCGGATCGCCAGTGTGGAACACGGCCGGCCGGGAACCGTCGGGCGAGCGGAACACCAGCGATTCGATGATCGCGCGATCGTCCTCGACCGCCGTCTTCATCGTGTTGATCCGCGAGGAATCCACGTGCTGCTGGTACTCCGTGATGACCTCGCGCGGCGTGCCCGTGGCGGCCACCTCGCCGCGGCGAAGCAGAATGACGCGATCGCAGATCCGCTCCACCGCCGCGAGATCATGCGAGATGAATACGATCGTCGTGCCCGCCTTCCGCAGCGACTCGATGCGCGAGAGGCACTTCTCCTGGAAGGCCGCGTCGCCCACGGCGAGCACCTCGTCGAGCAGGAGGATGTCCGGATCGAGATGCGACGCGATGGAGAACCCCAGGCGCACGTACATGCCCGAGGAGAACCGCTTCACTGGCACGTCGAGGAAGGGCCGCACCCCGGCGAAGTCCACGATGCTGTCGAGCTTCTCGGCGATCTCGGTGCGGCGCATCCCGAGGATGGCGCCATTGAGGAAGATGTTCTCGCGGCCGGTCAGCTCCGGATGAAAGCCGGAGCCCACCTCGATGAGCGCGGAGAGGCGGCCGTTGATGATCATCTGGCCCGAGGTGGGCGACGTGATGTTGGCCAGCAGCTTGAGAATGGTGCTCTTGCCGGCGCCGTTGTGGCCGATGATACCGACCGTCTCGCCGCGCGCGACGGTGAAGCTCACGTTCTGCAGAGCCCAAAACTGCTCCTTCCGCTTCCGCAGCGCGTTGAGCTTGCGGATCCAGGGATGCTTCGTCGCGTCGTCGTCGATTTCTTTGCGAACGAGATATCGCTTGGAGACGTTGTCGAAGGTCAGGTCGTGCGCTGGGGTATCCGCCATCTAGATCACGTCCGCGACGGTCGCTTCTATTCGCTTGAAATAGAGATACGACAGCGGCAATAGCAGGGCCGACACGATCGCCGAGATCGAGAGCGAGCGGAGGTCGAACGGCGTGCCGAGCAGCGCGGCACGGAAGTTCTCGATGACGCCCACCATCGGGTTCAGGACGTAGTAGTCGCGGAACCGCTCGGGCACCTGATTCAGCGGATAGACCACGGGTGAGCCGAACATCCAGAGCTGGAGCAGCAAGGGCATCGCCATCCCGATGTCGCGCACCCGCACCTGCATGGCCGAGAAGACCAGAGCGCACGCGCTGACGAACGCCGTCATGATCAGCGTGATCGGCAGGATCCACAGCGCTTGGAGCGTGAGCGACACGTGGTAGTAGAACATCAGGGCGACCATGACGAGCGACGCGACGAGCAGGTCGACGAGAGCCGCGACCACGTACGAGATGGGGAGGATCTCGCGTGGGAAGTACACCTTGGTCACGAGCTGGGCATGCGACACGAGCCCGTTCGTGGCGTTCGTGAGCGCCGTCGAGAAGAACGACCAGGGCAGCAGCGCGGCGTAGGCGAACACCGCGTACGGCACACCCGGCACCTTCACCCTGGAGACGATCGAGAACACCAGGGTGTAGATCAGCATCAGCGCGACTGGCTGGATGATCGCCCAGGCGATGCCAAGCACGGACTGCTTGTACCGGACCTTGAGCCGGTGCGCGCTGAGCGCGACGAGCAGATCGCGGTAGTCAGACAGTCCGACGAGCCCCGTCCACAAATCGTGCAGAGAGAACGAGACGGGCCGGATCACTTTGACCCGACGCACGCCCGTACCGCGACCAGCAGCGGCCGCGATGAGATCAGCCTCGTTCAGAGCCATGGAGAGGGTATGCCTCAGACTGGAACAGTCGGGAAAACAGATGTGTCGCCGTCGCTCGAAGACGATCCGGGAGCCAGGAAGGTCATTCGGCCGAGGGACCGCGGGTGCGGTCCGGTGCGCGGAGTCCGGGCGCGGGGCGCCCACTTCGACGTAGCTGATGCAATCTCATGAGCAGCACCGGGATTTTCAATCGGCGGGGCCGGTGCTGCCAACATCGGCCTCGGCCGCATCACGAGAGGTGCTATTCTCGGGCCGGCGGCGCCTCCGCGCGCACGAACCATTGCCGCCTCCGCCCTCGGCTCATACCTTGCCGATCGAGCGAACCTTCTTCATCGAGTACATGCTCCTCATCGGTCTCACTGGCAACATCGGCAGCGGAAAGTCCACCGTCGCGCAACTTCTGAGCGAGCGGGGCGCGACGATCATCGACGCCGACGTCCTCGCGCGCCGGGCCGTCGAGGTGGGGACCACCGCCCACAAGGCCATCGTGGAGCGCTGGGGTACCTCCGTCCTCGAGCCCGGAGGAATGATCGACCGCGGCGCCCTCAGGCGCATCGTCTTCAGTGAGCCCGCCGAGCTGGAGCAGCTGAACGCCGTGGTGCATCCCGAGGTCGAGCGCATGCGGGACGCCCTCGTCGAGCAGGCCCGGCTCCGCGGCGACAAGCTCGTCGTCTGCGACATTCCCCTGCTGTTCGAGCGCAAGATGACGGACGCGTTCGACCGCATCGTGCTCGTCGACGCCCCGCGCCCCGTGCGCTTGGAGCGCCTCGTGCGCGAGCGTGGGCTTCGCGAAACAGAGGCGATGGAGATGATCGTCGCGCAGATGCCCGCCGAGCTCAAGCGTGCACGCGCCGACTTCGTGATCGATAACGAGGGCACGTTCGGCCAGCTCGATGCCCGGTTAGCCGAGGTCTGGAGCGCGCTGGAGCAGGCCGCCGAGCTGGTCGGCTCAACTTCGTTCGACGGCTAGCGGCACGGGGAATCCCGGCCAGCGACGCCGCTTGACACCCCGCTTGGGCCCCGGATAGACTGCGCCCCCTTCGACCCTACCCCGACCGCCGGAGCACGACGTGTCCGAGATTCCGCAGGACCTGCTGTACACCGAGGATCACGAGTACTTGAAGCCCGCCGGCGAGCCAGGCGTGGTCTACATCGGCATCACGGATTACGCACAGGGCGAGCTGGGCGACATCGTCTTTGTGGAGCTGCCAAAGGTGGGGGCCACGTTCAAGAAGCACGACGTCTTCGGCACGATCGAAGCGGTGAAGGCCGTCTCCGAGCTCTACGCCCCGGTGAGCGGGGAGGTGCTGGAGATCAACAGCCGCCTGGACGCCGAGCCCGCGGTGGTCAACAGCACGCCCTATGGGGACGGCTGGATGATCAAGCTGAGGATGACGGTCGAGGAAGAGCGGGCAGGGTTGCTCGACGCCGCGGCGTACGCGGCAAAGCTGGGGTAAGGCCGGGGCGATGCGCCGCGCTTGTCAGTGAACGGTTTGTCGGTCTACGGCCGGCCTCGGGACGCAAGAGCTTCCCGGCGCCGGCCGTAAACCGTTCACCGACAAACCGTTCACGGCTGTTCGCTACTCATCGGCGTTGTTCTCCGCATACGCGTCCGTAGGCAGGCATGAACACACCAGGTTCCGATCACCGTACGCGCTCTCCACCCGCGCGACCGCCGGCCAGAACTTGCGCTCGCGGGTCCAGGACGTGGGGAATGCGGCTTGCTCGCGGCCGTACGCGTGCGTCCACGTGTCGCTGACCACCGCGCGCAGGGTGTGCGGCGCGTGCTTGAGCGGGTTGTCCTCACGATCCGACGTCCCTCGCTCGATGGCGCGCACTTCCTCCCGGATGGCGATCAGCGCGTCGCAGAAGCGGTCCAGCTCCGTCTTGGGCTCGCTCTCCGTCGGCTCGATCATCAGCGTGCCAGCGACTGGGAAGCTCACCGTGGGCGCGTGAAAGCCGTAGTCCATCAACCGCTTGGTGATGTCCTCCACCTCGATTCCCGCGCTACCCTTGAGCGGGCGCGGATCGACGATGCACTCGTGCGCCACGCGACCGTTCGCTCCCTTGTACAGCACTGGATAGTGCGGCTCCAGCCGCGCCGCGATGTAGTTCGCATTGAGGATGGCGATCTTCGTCGCGTAGGTCAGTCCCTCGCCGCCCATCATGTCGATGTACATCATCGAGATGGGGAGGATGCTCGCACTGCCCCACGGCGCCGCGCTCACCGCGCCGTCCGACTGCGCGCCTCCCGTCTCGATCACCGCATTGCCCGGCAGGAACGGCGCGAGATGCTCCGCGACGCCGATCGGTCCCATGCCTGGTCCGCCGCCGCCGTGCGGGATGCAGAAGGTCTTGTGCAGGTTCAGGTGGCAGACGTCCGCGCCGAAGTCGCCTGGCCGGCACAGCCCAACCATCGCGTTCATGTTCGCCCCGTCCATGTAGACCAGGCCGCCGTGCTCGTGCACGATGTCGCAGATCTCGCGAATGGACTCCTCGAACACGCCGTGCGTGCTCGGGTACGTCACCATCAGCGCGGCGAGCTTGTCGCGGTTCGCCTCGGCCTTCGCCCGCAGGTCGGCGACGTCGATGTTGCCGCGCGCGTCGGTCTTCGTGACGACGACGGTCATCCC
>JBDSDB010000029.1:0-37731 GCA_039920785.1 Gemmatimonadaceae bacterium | reverse complement strand
ACATGGAGCGCAACGCGAACGACAACTTCGGTGATCAGAACTCTGGCGACTCGTCGACGGGTGGTGGCTTCGGCGGCACGACGGGACAGGGCTCGCAGGCCGGCTCGCTAGGGAGCACCGCTTCCGGTTTCGGGGGGAGCACGGCGGGCGCCGGAGGCATGGGTGGCACCAGCGAGCACGGCGGAATGGACGACGCCAGCTTCTCGCGAGACGCCGCGACCGAGCCGGCCGGCATCGCCGACCGCGCCAGGAACGCACTCGGCACGGCGGGCGACAAGCTCTCCGGCGCCGGAACCACAGTCAGGGACAAGGCTGGCAACCTGAAGGCGACGCTCGCCGACGCGCTCGAGTCCGGTGCGGAGAAGCTTCGGCAACAGGGCTCGGGCGGCGGACAGATCGCCGGTGCCGCCGCGACGGGTGACAGTGCCGCGATGGTCGAAAGCGAAAGCACCAGGCTCGCTGACGTGTCGAACCAGATGGCGGGCGGCCTCCAGGCCTCCGCCGACTGGCTGCGCGACGCGGATCTCGACGGGTTGAAGTCGGGTCTGGAGCGCCAGGTCAAGGAACACCCGGGTCGCACGCTGGCCGTCGCGGTGGGCCTCGGCTATCTGCTCGGCAAGGCCATCCGCAAGTAAGAGACGACCATGGCGATCGATCATTCGAGCGACGGTCGTCGAGGGCTCGGCGCGCTTCTTCGCGATCTGGTAGAGGGGAGCGCCGAGCTCGTGCGGGGCGAGGTCAGACTCGCACGACTCGAGCTCGGCGGCACGGCAGAAGCGGCGGCACGAGCTACCGCACTGACGGCGATGGGTGGCGTGCTGCTCCTGCTCGGCACGCTGGCCACGTTCACCGGCCTGATTCTGCTCATCGGCGACCAGTGGCTGCCGCGCGACCTGTACTGGCTCGGCGCGCTGCTTGTTGCACTCATTGCCGGCGGCGTCGTCGCCTGGCTCGCTCAGCGAGGGCGCAAGGCGCTCTCGCCGTCCGCGCTCGCTCCCCACGAAACGGTGGCGACGCTCAAGGAGGACAAGGAATGGCTGAGACAACGGCTGACGTCCGGCGCGACATCGAGCTGACGCGGAACCGGATCTCCGAGACGCTCGGGGAGCTCGAGCAGAAGCTCAACGTCACGCAGCTCGTGCGAGACAATCCGTGGCCGGCGCTGGCGCTCGCCGTGGGAGCGGGCGTGTTGCTCAGCGGATCGCGCGCCGACGTGAAGGCCGCGGCCGCCACGGTCACTGCGACGAAAGGCGCGAGCGGCCGCATCGGCACGGTGCTCGACGATCTCGTTTCGCAGGTGGTGCAGAGCTTCCACGGCGTCATCGAGCAGCGCATCGAGGGGCTCGCCAACGAGGTGAAGCGCGCGATCGGCGCGCCCGTCGGCCAGCGTGGCAGCGCGGCGCTGGGGGGCAGCGGATCCCTGGGCTACCAGCCCGCCGGCGGCGACGGCATCAATGCGATCCCGCGAGGCGACTGACGCTTACCGCGCGTGCTTGATCCAGCGGGCGAGCTCGGAGAGCGACGGCTGCTTGCCGTACATCAGCAGGCCGACGCGATAGATCCGCGCCGACAACCACGTCGCGGCCACGCAGGCGAGCAACACATCGAGGAGTGAAGCCGCCAGCTCGTACCACGGCACCGGCACGAGCGTCATGCGCAGCGGCATGAGGATGGGCGCCGAGAAGGGGATGAGCGACATCGTCCGCGCGAGCGCGCTGCCGGGGTTCGTCATGATCGGGCCCATGAAGATCACCGACGAGACGAGCAGCAGCATGACCGGCATGGATGCTTGCTGCACGTCTTCCTGACTGTTCACCATGGCGCCGACCGCCGCGAACAGCGACGAATAGAAGATGAAGCCAAGGAGAAAAAAGGCGATCAGGGCTAGCGCGGTTCCCATCGGGAGTGAGGGAAGTCCGGCCATGATCGGATTCATCGTCGTCGCACTCGATGTGCCTGGTTTCTGAAGCAGTGGTACGACGTACACCACGGTCGCCGCGATGAGCGCGACCCATGAGACCACCTGGGTGATCGCCACGAAGCCGACGCCGAGGATCTTGCCGGCGAGCAGTGTGTCCGTGTTCACGCTCGACACCACCACCTCGGCGACGCGCGTCGTCTTCTCCTCGACGACTCCACGCATGATCGTCTGACCGTAGAGCACGATCATCATGTAGAGCAGCATCGCGACCGCATAGCCGAAGAAGATGGCGCCCATGCCGCTCCCCTTCTCGCGGCCCTTGTCGCCGATCTTCTGGGTCCGCATCTCGAGCTTGATCTTGGTGAACGCGGCCACCTTCTTCGCGTCGATGCCCTCGCGCTCCATTCGCTGAGCGAGAATCTCCTGGCGCACCACGTTCCTGATCGCCTCGAGGTCGCTGATCGAGCTTGCGTTGCGGCCCGAGTAGCGCACCGACCGGCCGGCGAGGGTGCCCGTGTCGAGCACGAGATACCCGAGCATCTCCGAGCGCTGAACCCGCAGCGCGGCGCGGTCCTCGGCGAGTGGAAGGTCCGCGGGCGTCACCGTCTCGATCGTGGGCGCCGGCGACAGCGGAAACCCCTCGTGGAGCGCGGATCCGACGCGCCCTCCCATCCCAGCCCCCGTCGCGTCGATCACGAGGACGTGGGCCACGTTGTTCGACGACGCGCTCTTTCCGCCGATGTACTGGGGCGCGACGAAGATCAGCAAGAAAAACACGGGCCCGAGCAGCGTCCCGAGGAGGAACCACTTCGACCGCACGCGCTCGAGATACTCGCGCCGGAACACCACGCCGAGCTTACCCATGACCGCTCATCCCCTCCTCGACGCCGCGAGCGCCGACCCGTTCCAGAAAGATCTGATGCAGCGACGGCAGCACCAGCTCGAAGCGATGGATCGGCGCGCCCGTCTGCATGACCCGGCGCAGGAGCTCCTGTGCGTCGGCGCCCGGAGCCAGTTCGATCTCGTAGAAGCGATTGTGGTCGTCGCTGCGCGCGACGAGGGTCCGGTCGGCGAGCAGCGGCGCCACCACCTCGCGCGCGTCGCTGGCGACTCCCAAAGCGATCATCCGCCCGCTGTGCGCCGTACGCACTTCGGCCACGCCTCCGTCCAGCACCTTCCGCCCGCGCGCGATGATGCACACCGAGTCGCACATCCGTTCGGCGTTGTCCATGAGGTGCGTGCTGAAGATCACCGTCTTGCCCCGCGTCTTGAGCTCGACGATCGCGTCCTTGAGGGCCTGCGCGTTGATCGGATCGAGTCCGGAGAATGGCTCGTCGAGGATCACGAGATCGGGGTCGTGCACCAGCGTGCCGATGAACTGCACCTTCTGCTGCATGCCCCGCGAGAGCTCGTCGATCTTGGAGAGCCCCCAATCCTTCTCGGCGGTCTTGAGCTGGAGCCGCTCGAGCCAGTCGTTGATGCGCCGCTCGGCTTCCTTGCCCGGGACCCCCTTCAGCTCCGCGAGGAATCTGAGCACCCGCTTCACCTGCATCTTCTTGTAGAGGCCGCGCTCCTCGGGGAGGTACCCCATCCGGTCGGTCATTCCCGAGGAGCGATGCGACTCGCCGAACACCGTGATCGTGCCCTCATCGGGCACGATGATGTCCAGGATCATGCGGATCGTCGTCGTCTTGCCGGCGCCGTTTGGACCGAGCAGCCCATAGACTGAACCGCGCGGGACGGCGAGCGTGAGATCATTGACCGCGACGTGCTCGTCATAGCGCTTGACGACGTTGCGGATGTCGATGGCGAGGTCGGACATTGCCAGGGTAGGGGGACTCGCGTCCGTGCGACCGCGCCAGGAAGCTGATTCGAGGGAGCGCGACTCATGCCCAAGCTGTACGCGGGCAACGATATTCGCCATGTGTACAAGGTCCTCCCGCGCGCAACCCTCCCCGTGCTTCTCTCTTCGTGAGGGAGCTCGGCGCGCGCGGCCGGTGGCGCGCGACGTGGTGGTCGTCTTTCCGTCGCCAGCCACGGTCACGGCTGACTCCGTCGCCGACCTGGGCCGGTTGCCCGTCGAGCGCGTAGTCGCCACTATAAAGGCTACCGCCGTGCACCGCTGCTGAGGGAGCCGTACCCCCTCAGTCCTGTTGCGAGCCCGCCGGAGAGCGCGTCTTAGAGCTTGAGGCGATGCTCTGCCGCCCCTTCGTACTGACTCTGTCCCTCCCTCATGTCACAACGAAAGATTGCGGTGATCGCCGGCGCTGGTCCGGCCGGTCTCACCGCCGCATACGAGCTTCTGGCGCGTACCGACGTCCACCCCATGGTGTTCGAGCGTACGCACGCCATCGGGGGCATCGCCCAGACGTACAACTACAAGGGCAACCGCATCGACATCGGCGGGCACCGTTTCTTCTCGAAGGATCAGCGCGTCATGTCGTGGTGGTTCGCCATGATGCCGCGACAGGGGAAGCCGGCGGCCGACTCGGTCGAGCTCGACCATGACATCGACTACGTCGCGGAATCCGTGGTCCGGCGGTTCGCGCCCGAGCTGCTCGACGAGAGCACCGATGGCGGTACGGCGGTGGAGGTCGGCGTGCGGACCCGCGAAGAGCGCCGTGTCGCTCCCGATCCGGAGAAGGACGACGAGGTGCTGCTGCATCGCCCGCGTCTTTCGCGCATCTACTACAAGCGCCATTTCTTCCCCTATCCCATCGGCATCACGCTGACAGTCGCGCGCCGCCTAGGGCTCCTCAACACTGCGCTCATCGGCGTCAGCTACTGCAAGGCGCAGTTTTCTCCCAAGAAGGACGAGACCTTTCTCGACGCCTTCTTCGTGAACCGGTTCGGGCAGCGTCTCTACGAGACGTTCTTTCGCGACTACACTGAAAAAGTGTGGGGTGTGAAGTGTGACGAGATTCGCGCCGACTGGGGCGCACAGCGCGTGAAGGGACTGTCGCTGAAGAAGGCGGTGGTGCACGCCGTGAAGGATCTGTTGTCGAGCGATTTCCAGAAGGCGCAGCAGGAGCGGGAGACGAGCCTGATCACCCGCTTCTTCTATCCGAAGTTCGGTCCTGGCCAGATGTGGGAGATCGTCGCGCGCGAGGTCACGAAGGCCGGCGGCGACATCAAGTTTGGCCATCAGGTCGTCGGCGTCGTGCGGGACGAAGGGCAGGTGACGGAGGTCGAGATCGAGGAGATCGCGACCGGTGTCCGCACGCGCATGCCGTGCGACTACTTCTTCTCGACCATGCCCGTGCAGGAGCTCGTGAAGCAGATCCAGCCGGCGCCGCCGGAGCCGGTGCGCGAGGTCGCCGCCGGTCTGGTCTATCGCGACTTCCTCACGGTCGGAATGCTGCTGAGCAAGCTCCATGTGCAGGTGAAGGGCTCCAAGCCGGCGACGTCGGTGGAGGACAACTGGATCTACGTGCAGGACGGCGGCGTGCAGGTCGGGCGCATCCAGGTGTTCAACAACTGGAGTCCCTACATGGTGGCAGACCGCAAGAACACGGTCTGGATCGGGCTCGAGTACTTCGTCAACGAGAACGACAACCTGTGGTCGATGGCGGACGCCGACCTGATCGCCCTCGGCACGCGCGAACTCGAGCGCATCGGCTTCATCAAGCCGGGCGACGTCCTCGACGGCTGTGTGCTGCGCATGCCCAAGGCCTATCCAGCGTACTTCGGCACGTACGATCGGCTGGACGTCATCCGCGACTGGACGACGACGATCCCCAACCTGTTCCTCGTGGGACGGAACGGCATGCACCGGTACAACAATCAGGACCACAGCATGCTGACCGCGATGATGGCGGTCGACAACATCGTCGAAGGGCGCACGGACCACTCGAACCTGTGGGACGTGAACCTCGACATGGTCTACCACGAAGAGAAGGAGAAGACCGAATAGCGCGAGCTCGTTGGTCGCGTTCGTCGTGGCAGCGCTCATCGCCCGACATCGGCTCGGTCGGTGAGCGCGCTTCCATTTGGAGTGAAACCGTTGTCCCTGAGCACCGCCCCGGATATCCACGAGGCAGATGACGTCGCGATCGCCTCCCTTCCGCGCGAGGTGTCGATCCGGCGGCCGATCGACGCCGGCCTCGTCCTGCTCGCGGTGCTGCTGGTGAGCGCGTTCTATGTTGCCTGGCACCTGAACCGTGGCTGGATGCCCTACGACGAGGGCGCCCTGGCGCAGAGCGCCGAGCGAGTGCTCCAGGGTGAGCTGCCGCACCGCGACTTCGACGAGATCTACACCGGCGGCCTCGCCTTCCTGAACGCCGGCGCGTTCCGCCTGCTCGGCACGACGCTGCTGCCGATGCGGCTCGCCCTGTTCATGGTGTTCCTCGCCTGGGTGCCGGCGGTGTTCGCGCTCGCATCGCGCTTCGTGCGGCCGGCCGTGGCGGGTGTCATCGCATTCCTCGCCGTCGCGTGGTCGCTGCCCAACTACACGGCGGCAATGCCGTCGTGGTACAACCTGTTCATCGCCACGTTCGGCCTCGTGGCCCTCTTCCAGTTTCTGGAGGACGGACGGCAACGCTGGCTCGTCGCCGCGGGAATCGCCGGCGGGCTTTCGTTCCTGATGAAAGTCGTCGGACTGTACTACGTGGCCGGCGTGCTCCTCTTCCTCGTCTTCCACGCGCACGCCACGTCCCGAGTGCTGGCCGGTGCGACGCCGCGCCGCGGCGCCGCGTACTCGCTCTTCGTCAGCGCTGCGCTCGCGATGTTCGTGGCCGTGCTCGTCGGTCTCGTGCGACGTCAACTCACCGCCGCCGACGCGCTGCAGTTCGTGGTGCCTGGCGCGCTGCTCGCCGCGTTCCTCGTGCGCAACGAGTGGACACAGCCGGCCGGCCCGAGCCGCACACGCTTCGAGGCGCTCGCCCGACTGCTCGCGCCGTTCCTGCTCGGCGTCGCCCTCCCGATCGCCGTCTTTCTCGTGCCCTACGCTCGCTCCGGCGCGCTCGGCGCATTCGTGTACGGCGTGTTCATCCTTCCGACCAAGCGATTCGGAGTCGCGGCAGTGTCGCCGGGTTCCATCATGAGCGCGCTGGCGATCATTCCGATGGTGCTCGTGCTCGTGGGAGCGCAGCGCTCCAGCGAGCGCGTACGGCACTGGGGATCGGCGTTCCTCGTGGTTGCGTGTGTCGTGCTGCTGATCGTCACCGGCACGAACGGCCCCGTGTACCGGGTGGTGTGGCATTCCGTGCGCACCATGCTTCCGGTGATGGTCGCGGCCGGAGTCCTGGTGCTCGCCCGTCCGCGCGCGGCGGACGCGAACGATCCGCTGCTCCGCGCGCGATGCGTGGCGCTCCTCGCTGTCACGAGCCTCTGCAACCTCGTGCAGTTCCCGTTCGCCGCGCCGGTGTACTTCTGCTACGTCGCGCCGCTCGTGGCGCTCACGGCGCTGGCGCTCTCTCGCTATCTGCGGCCGATGCCGACCGCGCTGCCAACGGCGGTACTGGGCTTCTATCTGGCGTTCCCGCTCCTCCGCACGAACGACTCGACGCTCGCGACGATGGGGATGGCATACCGCCCGTACGTGGCCACCGTGCCGCTCGGGTTGCCGCGCGGCGACCTGAACGTGCCGACCTTTCACGCCGAGGCGTATCGGCGCGTCGTGTGGCTGGTGCAGCGGCACGCGAAGGGCGGATACACGTGGGCCTCGCCCGACATGCCGGAGATCTATTTCCTCACCGGTCTCAAGAACCCGACGCGATCACTGTTCGAGTTCTTCGACGATACGACGGGCCGCACCGCGCGCATCCTCAACGCGCTCGACGCACGCGGCGTCACGGCCATCGTCATGAACCGGCGGCCCGTGTTCTCGGCCCCACTCACGGACGATCTGATCACGCCGCTCGAGGAGCGGTTCCCGTACGCGGCCAACGCTGGCCCGCTGCAGGTCCGGTGGCGCCAGTGAAGCCGTACGCGAAGCTCATGGAGAACACCCTCGCCTACCGAGTGTGGCAGGCGCCGTTCGCCGAGCGGAAGCTGGCGCCACTGTTCGCGCACAACGACGTGTCGAGCGCGCGGCGCGTGCTCGACGTGGGCTGCGGGCCCGGAACGAATACGCACCATTTCAGCGGCGCGGACTATCTCGGCATCGACTTCAACCCGGCGTACATCGAGAGTGCGCGGCAGCGGACCGGGCGCGAATTCGTCGTCGCCGACGTGACGAAATACGAGGTCGCTGACGACCGTCGGTTCGATCTCATCCTGGCGAACAGCCTCTTCCATCACATCGACAGCGAGAGCACGCGACGGATCCTCGCACACCTGGCCACACTGCTTGCACCGGACGGCCACGTGCACATCTTCGATCTCGTGCTGCCGGAACGTGCGTCCATCGCTCGCCTGCTCGCGCGCGCCGATCGTGGAGACTATCCGCGCCCGTTGGCGGAGTGGCGTGCGTTGTTCGAGGAGGCGTTCGAGCCGCAGGTGTTCGAGCCCTACGATCTCGGCGCGCGCGGCGTGAGCCTGTGGAACATGGTGTACTTCAAGGGGAGCGCCCGCCGATGAGTGTCGGCGCGCGCGTCTCCGTCGCGATCCCGTTGTTCAACGAGGAAGACGGAGTCGCCGAGTTGCTCCGGCGCCTCGGCCTGGTGCTGGACGAGATTCCCGGCGGTCCGCACGAGATCGTCATCGTCGACGACGGCAGCTCGGATCGCACACTCGAGCGTCTCGAGCTGGCGGCGCGGATCGATGCCCGCCTCGTCGTCGTGGCGCTGTCGCGCAACTTCGGGCATCAGGCGGCGCTCAGTGCCGCGCTCGACTTCGTGACGGGCGATGTGGTGATCGCCATGGACGGTGACCTCCAGGACCGCCCCGAAGCCATCCCGGCGATGTTGGCGAAGCAGCGCGAGGGATTCGACGTCGTCTACGCGCAGCGCGTCAAGCGAAAGGAACGCTGGCCACTCCGGCTCTCGTACTTCCTGTTCTATCGCCTGCTCGCCTCGCTCGCCGACTCGCGCATGCCGCTGGACGCGGGCGACTTCGCACTCATGACGCGCCGTGTGGTCAACGAGCTGCGCGCCGCGCCCGAACACAATCGGTACCTGCGCGGCCTGCGGAGCTGGGTCGGCTTCCGGCAGACGGGGCTCATCGTCGAGCGCGACGAGCGATTTGCCGGCGAAACGCGCTACGGTCCGATCAAGCTGCTCAAGCTCGCATCCGACGGGATCTTCTCGTTCTCCATCGTGCCGCTCCGGGCCGCGGCGATGCTCGGGCTCGTGGCCATCCTCGTGTCCACCGGCTTTTCGCTGTACACCCTGTACGCCAAGCTCTTTCTCGATCGCACGCCGCAAGGCTTCACCTCGCTGATGCTGTTCATGTCCTTCCTCACCGGCGTGCAGCTCTTCTTCCTCGGTGTGATCGGCGAGTACGTCGGGCGCATCTATCAGGAGACGAAGCGCCGACCGCTCTATGTGGTGGGGACCGTGTTCCGCACCGCGCCGGTGCGGGTGCCGATGGATCCGCGAGCGGCGATCACGCCGCGCTACTCGATCGCCACGCCGAGCCCGACCAACGTGTGAGCGTCGCCGCCACGAGGTGCCATGCGTGACCGCCGCATGACCGTCGATGGATGACGGCTACGGCGCCAAGTACCGCGACCTGTTCGAGCGCCATTGGTGGTGGCGCGCGCGCGAGCAGGTCATCCTCCGTGCGCTCGAAGTCCATCGGCCGGCCGGAGGGTGGCGTTCGGTGCTCGACGTCGGCTGCGGTGATGGTCTGTTCTTCGACCGGCTCGCGGCGCTCGACGGCGTGGAGCTCGTCGAAGGAGTGGAGCCCGCCGCCGCACTCGTCTCACCGGATGGGCCGCACCGAGCGCGCATTCACGTGATGCCATTCGATGCGTGCTTCGATCCCGGACGACGCTACTCGCTGGTGCTCATGCTCGATGTGCTCGAGCATCTCGAGGATCCGGTCGGCGCCCTGCGCCACGCGCTCGCGCTTCTCGAGCCGGACGGTGTGTTCGTGGCTACCGTGCCGGCGTTCATGGCGCTGTGGACGCGGCACGACGATCTGAATCACCACTTCACGCGCTACGACAAGCGAAGCTTCGGTGCGCTGGCCGAGGCGGCGGGGCTCGAGGCCGACGAGATGCGCTATTTCTTCCGCTGGACGGCGGGAGCCAAGCTCGTCGCGCGCGCGCGCGAAGCGCTCCTGCCGGGCGAGCCGTCGCTTCCGACTGTGCCGGCGGGACCGATCAACCGTGCGCTCTACCTGATGTCCAGGCTCGAGGAGGCGCTGCTCGGCGCGGTTCCGCTGCCGTTCGGCAGCTCGCTCCTCGTGGTCGGCCGGGCGAGAACGCTCACCCCGCGAACAGCGCCTTCGCCCTGAGCAACCCCGTCACCAACGCCTCAACGTCCGCCTCGTCGCTGTAGACGTAGAACGACGCCCGCGCCGTGGCCCCGACGCCGAGCCGCCGCATCAACGGCTGCGCACAGTGCTGGCCAGCCCGGATGCACACGCCGCTCTGGTCGAGGATCGTCGCCAGGTCGTGCGGGTGGATCTCGGCCAGGCTGAAGCTCACCACCCCACTGCGCTGCGCCGGCGGCGGCCCATGCACCGTGAGCCCTTCGACCTCCTGCAAGCGCTCCGTCGCGAGACGCACCAGTGCGCGCTCGTGACGCGTCACCTCGGCCATGCCGATCCCGTCGAGATAGTCACACGCCGCAGCGAGCCCGATCGCATCCGCCACATTCGGCGTGCCCGCCTCGAACTTGTGCGGGAGCACGTTCCACGTGGACTCGTCGTCGCGCACGTACTCGATCATGTCGCCGCCGAACTGATAGGGCGACATCGACTCGAGGATGTCTCGCCGGCCGATCAGGCCGCCGATCCCCATCGGCCCGCACATCTTGTGGCCGCTGAACGCGTAAAAGTCCACGTCGAGCCCGTCGAAGTCGACCTTGAGATGCGGCGCGCCCTGCGCGCCGTCACACACCACGAGGGCCCCGACGCCGCGACCAATCGCGGCGATCTCGCCAATGGGGTTGATCGTGCCCAGCGCGTTCGACACATGGTTGAACGCGACGACACGCGTGCGCCGACTCACGATCGACCGCAGTGCCTCGAGATCGACGCGATGGTCCTCCGTGAGCGGACAGACGCGGAAGACCGCGCCGCGCGCGATGGCGAGCTGCTGCCAGGGGACGAAGTTGGCGTGATGCTCCAGCGCGGTGACGACGATCTCGTCTCCCTCACGCACGTTGGCGTGGCCCCACGCGGTGGCCACGAGGTTGATCGCCTCAGTCGTGCCCCGGGTGAAGATGAGGCTCTCGGCGTCGGACGCGCCGAGGAAGCTCGCGATGCGCGCGCGCGCGGCGTGATAGCGGTCGGTGGCGCGCGTCGAGAGGGCGTACGCGCCACGGTGCGGATTGGCGTTGTCCCGCTCGTAGTAGCCACGTATCGCGTCCAGCACGGCCGTTGGTTTCTGCGACGTGGCCGCGGAGTCGAGGTAGTACAGCTCCGGGTTGGCAGCGAGCAGCGGGAAGTCCGCCCGACGTGGGTTGCGTGGCGTCACGTGCGTGCCTCGCGATGCGGGAACAAGCGTGGACCGACGAGAACGCGGCCCGCGCCGACGCGCACCTCGTAGACCGGAAGTGGCTCGGTCGCCGGGTGCCGGCGCACCGCACCGGTGCGACAGTCGAACCGCGCCCCGTGCCACACGCACTCCAACGTCCCATCGCCGTGCAGCACTCCGTCCGACATCGCGAACTCGGCGTGCGTGCAGACGTCGCCCACCGCGCCGATCACGCCGCGATGGTTGTACAGGCAGACCGGCGTCCCGTCGGGCAATACCGCGCCGAGCAGCTCACCCTCGGGGATCGCCGACGTCGAGGCGAGGTCGTAGAACTCGCCGCCGCGGGTGCCGTCGCCGCTCACGCCTGCGAGGCGTCGCTGCGGAGCGCGGCCTGGAGCGTGTGCCACGGCATGCTCGCGCACTTCACGCGGATCGGGAACCTGGACACTCCGGAGAACGCCGCCAGCTCACCCATCGCGCGCGCCTCCTGCTCGGTCGGATGCACCTTGCCGGTGACCAGGCCGTGGAAGGTCGCGAACAGCGAATCGACCTCCGCACGCGACTTCCCCTTGATGCTCTGCGTCATGATCGATGCCGCGGCGCGCGACACCGCACAGCCCGCGCTCGTGAAGCGCACGTCGTCGATCCGGTCGTCCGTCACCTTGAGCTCCACCGTCACCTCGTCGCCGCAGTCGGGATTGCGGCCGGCGGCGCGATGGCTCGCCCCTTCGAGCGCGCCGTAATTCTTCGGCCGCCGGTTGTGGTCGAGGATGATCGACTGGTAGAGCTCCTGGAGATCGGCCATGGCCGCCTCTACACGCTCGCCGCATAACGGCGGAGCGTCGCCGCCTCGAGCCCCTCGCGCACCTCGGTCAGCTCGATCGTCTCCAGCACATCCGCGGCGAACGCGTAGGTGAGCAGCTCGCGCGCCGTCCGCGCGTTGATGCCGCGGCTCTTCATGTAGAAGAGCGAGGTCTCGTCGAGGCGGCCCACCGTGGCGCCGTGCGTGCACTTCACATCGTCGGCGAAGATCTCGAGCTGCGGCTTGGTGTCGATCTGCGCCTTCTCGGAGAGGAGCAGGGTGTTGTTCGTCTGCTTGCCGTCCGTCTTCTGCGCTTCGGGATGGACGTACACCTTGCCGTTGAACACGCCGTGCGCCGAGCCGTCGAGGATCCCCTTGTACAGCTCGCGGCTGTAGCAGTTGGGCTCCACGTGCTCGATGCGCGTCTGATGGTCGATGTGCTGGTCGCCGTCGCCGAGATAGAGTCCGTTGAGCGTGGCGCCGCACCCTTCGCCGCGCAGCTCGGTGTAGATGTTGGTGCGCGAGAGCGCCGCGCCAGTGGCGAAGCTGAACGACACGAGATGGCTGTCGCGAGCCTGGCGCACGTCGAGCGTGCCGACGTGATACGCCTTCGCCGACTCGCGCTGGAGCTTGAGGTGCGTCAGCGTGGCGCCGTCTCCGACGACTGCCTCCGTGACGGCGTTGGTGAAGTACGATCCGTCGCCGAGGCCAGCGTAGGTCTCGATCACCGTCGCCTTGGCGAAGCGGTCGAGGACGATGAGGTTGTGCGGTTGCGCGGCGCCGTTGCTCGCCCCGGCATCGGCGACGTACAACAGATGAATCGGACGAGCGACCTCGACGTCGTTCGCGACGTGCACCACCGCGCCGTCATCGAGGAACGCAGTGTTGAGCGCGGTGAAGGTGTCGCCCTCGTACGCGGCCACCTTGCCCAGATACTGCTCCACGAGCAGCGGGAGCTCATCGTACGCGCGCGCCAGGGGGAGGAGCGTCACGCCGTCCGGCAGCGAAGCGCTGCTGGAGAGTGTGGCGTCGAATCGGCCGTTCACGAACACCAGCGTGTGCCAGTCCGCAGACCCGAATGAGAATGGGGCGATCTGCGCAGGCGTCACGCCGTGCTTCGGCGGCCCGAGGAGAGTGAACTCCCGCTCGGCGATCGGGGCCACCGAGGTGAAGTGCCAGTCCTCGTTCGCCGTGCTCGGAAAGCCGAGCGTCTCGAACCGCGTGATCGCCGACAGCCGCAGCGACCGCGCCCAGTCCGGAGCGGTGGTCCCGCCTGGTGCAGGCGTGCGCTCGAAGGCGCGCAGGTACGACTCGATCACGCGACCGCCTCTTCGAGCAGCCAGTCGTACCCCTTCGCCTCGAGCTCCACCGCGAGCTCCTTGCCGCCAGAACGGACGATGCGCCCGCTCGCCAGCACGTGCACGTAGTCGGGCACGATGTAGTTGAGCAGACGCTGGTAATGTGTCACGACGATCGTCGCGTTGTCCGGCCGCTTGAGCGAGTTGACGCCGTGCGCCACGATGCGCAGCGCGTCGATGTCGAGCCCGGAGTCGGTCTCGTCGAGCACGGCGAGCTTCGGCGCGAGCACAGCCATCTGCAAAATCTCGTTGCGCTTCTTCTCACCGCCCGAAAAGCCGGTGTTCACCGAGCGAGAGAGCATTGACGGATCCATCTCGACGAGCTGCATCTTCTCATCCATCAGGTCGGCGAAGCTCATCGGATCGATCTCCTCTTCGCCGCGCGCCTTCCGGATCTCGTTGTAGGCGGCGCGCAGGAAGTACGCGTTGCTCACGCCGGGGATCTCCACTGGATACTGGAACGCGAGGAACAATCCCGCCTGCGCCCGCACCTCGGCGTCCATCGCCAGCAGATCCTCCCCCTCATACGTGACCGTCCCGCCCGTCACCACATACGCGGGGTGTCCGGCGAGCACCTGCGCGAGCGTGCTCTTGCCCGAGCCGTTCGGCCCCATGACCGCATGGATCTCACCGGCGTTCACAGTGAGGTCGATGCCCCTGAGGATTTCCTTGTCGGCGACGGTGGCCCTGAGACCCTTTATTT
Source organism: Gemmatimonadaceae bacterium (assembly GCA_039920785.1). Lineage (GTDB taxonomy): Bacteria > Gemmatimonadota > Gemmatimonadetes > Gemmatimonadales > Gemmatimonadaceae > AG11. The sequence continues at coordinate 23,421 of JBDSDB010000029.1, read as the reverse complement.
CGAGCATGAGTTCCGAATTTCAGAAGATGTTTTTCAGTATGTCGGTGAACGGTTTTTCAGCCGGCACACCGGACCCAGTTCGGTGTGCCGGCCGAGAACCGACAAACCGTAAACCGACGAACGGTTCCGTCGGCGTCAGCCGACCGACCCTTCCAACGTGATCCCCAGCAACTGCTGCGCTTCGAGCGCGAACTCCATCGGCAGCTCCTTGAACACTTCCTTGCAGAAGCCGCTCACGATCATGCTCACCGCCTGCTCGGCGCTGAGCCCACGCTGCTTGAGATAGAAGATCTGATCCTCGCCGATCTTGCTCGTCGAGGCCTCGTGCTCCACCTGCGCGCTGTTGTTGCCCACTTCGATGTACGGGAACGTGTGCGCGCCGCACTGGTTGCCGACGAGCATCGAGTCGCACTGCGTGTAGTTGCGTGCGCCCGTCGCCTTCGGCATCACCTTCACCTGGCCCCGATAGCTGTTCTGCCCGTGGCCCGCCGAGATCCCCTTACTCACGATGTTCGACTTGGTGTTGCGGCCGATGTGGATCATCTTGGTGCCCGTGTCGGCCTGCTGGTGGTTGTTCACCACCGCCACGCTGTAGAACTCGCCCGTGGAGTTGTCGCCCTGCAGGATCACGCTCGGGTACTTCCACGTGATCGCCGAGCCAGTCTCCACCTGCGTCCACGAGATCTTGGAGTTCGCGCCGGCGCACTTTCCGCGCTTCGTCACGAAGTTGTAGATCCCGCCCACGCCTTCCTTGTCGCCCGCATACCAGTTCTGCACGGTCGAGTACTTGATCGTCGCGTCCTTGAGCGCGACGAGCTCTACGACCGCCGCATGCAGCTGGCTCGTCGAGCGCTTCGGCGCCGTGCAGCCTTCGAGGTAGCTCACGTACGAGCCCTCGTCGGCGATGATCAGGGTCCGCTCGAACTGGCCCGTCCCCTCGGCGTTGATCCGGAAATAGGTGGAGAGCTCCATCGGACAGCGCACGCCCTTGGGCACGTACACGAACGAGCCATCGCTGAACACCGCCGCGTTCAGCGCGGCGAAGAAGTTATCCGAGTGCGGCACGACCGAGCCGAGATACTTCTGCACGAGCTCGGGGTGTTCCTTCACCGCCTCGCCGAGCGAGCAGAAGATGATCCCGTGCGCCTTGAGCTCCTCCTTCATCGTCGTGCCGACGCTGACGGAGTCGAAGATCGCGTCGACAGCCACGCCGGAGAGGAACTTCTGCTCGCTGAGCGGGATGCCGAGCTTCGCATACGTCCGCAGCAGCTCGGGATCGACTTCGTCCAGCGACTGGAGCGGCTTCACCGACCGCGGCGCCGAGTAGTACGACTGCGACTGGTAGTCGAGCGGTCCATACGACACGTTCGGCCAGTGCGGCTCCTTCATGGTGAGCCAACGGCGGTACGCCTTGAGCCGCCAGTCCAGCAGCCACTGCGGCTCTTCCTTCTTCTCCGAGATGAGACCGATCACTGCCTCGCTCAGACCAGGCGGAAGCGTATCCGTCTCGACGTCGGTGACGAACCCGTACTGATACTCCCGGTTGACGAGGGTCTCGATGGACGAACTCATGACGGCAAATCTCCGGACCGTTTGGGGCTGCCTTCGCCGCGCGCGAACCGCGTCTCAACCGCAGCGCGGGGCGGCGACGTCACGCGCCCACGAGCGTTCGGCGATAGTAAAGTAAAGTAGTCGGTATTCACTAGAGAGTCAACGTGGTGGGAATTGGCCTAACACCTTGAAATGCATAGTGTTAAGTCACGCTCGGTCGCGAAAGTTCCCAGCGGGCTTCCACCATCTGGTCGGCCGAGTCCCCCGCCCGCATCTTGGCAGCACCGCAATCCCTCCGAGCAAATCATGGCCACAGTGACGATTCCGACCTCTACGGCAACCGCGGCACGATACGGTTGGGGCGACGGCTGCGATGGATGGCATCTGGTGCGCGTCACCGGATTGAGTGTGATCGAAGAGCGCATGCCGCCCGGCACTCGCGAGGTGCGACACTGGCACGCCCGCACCCGGCAGTTCTTCTACGTTCTCTCCGGCACGCTGACCATGGAGGTCGAGGGCGTGCGGCACAGCCTCGACGCGCGCAGCGGGATCGAGGTGCCGCCCGGCACCGCGCACCAGACGATGAACGACAACGCGTCCGACGCGGAGTTCCTCGTCATCTCCATGCCGCCGAGTCACGGCGACCGCCACGAGGAGTCGAGCGACGTTGCGAGCTGAGGTGGCACTTCTTCCCACGTCGCACCGCGCCAACCACATTGCGCGACCGCCCTCGGCGCCACTCACGATCCCACTTCCGCCCTCGCGTGTCCTCCAGCTCGCTCCTCGCCCGCCATACTGCGTCGCGGTACGTCCAGCCTCTTCGCGAAGGAGGGTCGCTGCCTGCCGTGGTGGATACCGATGCTGGCGGGCTGTTCGTGGTGAAGTTTCGAGGTGCGGGGCAGGGGGCAAAGGTCCTCGTCGCGGAGCTGATCGTCGGCCTGCTGGGACAGTCGCTGGGTCTGCCCGTGCCCGAGCTCGCCCTCGTCGACGTCAGTGATCGCTTCGGGCGGAGCGAGCCCGATCCAGAGATCCAGGAGCTGCTCCGCCGGAGCCACGGCACCAACGTCGGCCTCCGCTACCTCGAAGGCGCGTTCAACTTCGACCTGGCCGCCGCTGGCGCGCTCCTGTCCCCGGACGTCGCCGCGCGCATCGTGTGGCTCGACGCATACACGACCAATCCGGATCGCACGGCGCACAACCCGAACCTCCTCATCTGGCAGCGACTCCCCTGGCTCATCGATCACGGCGCGGCGCTCTACGCGCATCACGATTGGGACTCGGTCGACGACGCGCGCACCGCTACGGGCTTCCCGCTCATCCGCTCGCATATCCTGCTCGCCTCGAGCGGCGACCTGGCGGTGGCCGACGCCGAGTGCGCGGCAGCACTGTCCGATGCCGTGATCAGCGGCGTCGTGGACGCGGTGCCCGACGACCTCCTGCTCGATGCGATCGACGGCAAGCCGGAGTTCGCCTCGGCGGCCGACGCACGTGATCGCTATCGTGGCTACCTGACTCGCCGCCTTCGAACGCCGCGTGCGTTCGCCTCCGAAGCGATCGCGGCTCAGGCGCAGGTGCGGTTGGAGCCGCCACTCCATCTCAAAGCTCGGCGATGACCGACGCTCGCGTCGACTACGACTTCGCCGTGCTGCGCGTCGTACCGCGCGTGCACCTGGGCGCGTTCGTCAACGTAGGGGTCGTCGTCCATGCGCGCACGGCCGAGTTCCTCGCGTTGCGCGTGCTCGACGACGAACGGTCGCTCGCCGAGCGGGTGAAGGGTGTGGACGTGGCGCTTCTCGCCCGCTACTTGCGCTCGTGCGTCGCCATCTGCGCGGGCGACGCGTCTGCAGGTCCGATGGCGCTCGCGCCGCCATCGGAGCGCTTCCACTGGCTCACCGCCCCGCGCTCGGATGTGTTGCAGAGCTCGCCCGTTCACGAAGGCGTGTGCGACGATCCGCGCAGGGCGCTGGATGATCTGTTCGACGCATACGTCCTGTCCTGATTTCGCGTGACGGAGCCGACACTGGGTGCTAGCTTTCACACGACGGCACATCGCCCTTCCCTGACCCTGGAGTGCGTCCGATGAATGAGGCTCAGCTCAAGGCTCTCCTCCGGAAGACACAGGCCGCGGCTGCGGCCGCCAAGCCGAAGAAGAATCGCACATACGATGCGACGCTCGACGCAACGCGCCCACCGACGGACGAGGCGACCGAGGCAGCGAACGCAGACGCGGCGGATCTGTTCGCCGAGATGAAGAAGCGCGAGTTCTGAGCGCGTGACGCCAAGCGCCGAGCGCTCCCCGCGATGACCGAGAGCGGGTACCAGGGGCCCGCGAGCCGACGGGGCGGCGCCGCCGTCTTTCAACCGCTCATCAGCATCCGCTCCGACGACGGCGCCAGGGCGGAGATCCGCCGGCACGGTGCGCACGTCACATCCTGGTGCCCCGCCCCGGGCGGCGAGGAGCGACTCTACCTCAGCGGAAAGAGTGAGTTCGGCGCGGGATCCGCAATCCGCGGGGGAGTGCCGATCATCTTCCCCCAATTCGGACCCAACGGACCGCTCCAGCAGCACGGATTCGCTCGACGGACGATGTGGGCCATGGGTGGCATCGGCCGCACGAGCAACGGCGTGGCCGAAGCCGACTTCGTCCTGCGAGACAGCCCGGACACGCAGGCGGTGTGGAAGGGCACTTTCGTCGTGATCGCGACAGTCCGCGTCGTGGCGGATCAGCTCGCGATCACCCTCACCGTGGAGAACCTCGGTGAGTCACCATTCGATTTCACCGCCGCCCTGCACACCTATCTTCGCGTGAACGACGTGGACGACGTGAGGATCACTGGGCTGCGTGGCGGGCACTATCGCCTCCCGGGTGATCCCACCCTCATCGAGGACGCCGACGACCGTGTGCTCGTCGGTGACTACCTGGAGCGGATCTACGTGGGGGCACCGCAGCGGATCGAGATGCACGAGGGGTCACGCTCGATGCTCGTCTCGTCGGAAGGGTTTCCGGACGCGGTGCTCTGGAACCCCGGTCCCGAGCGCGCCGCCTCGGTCCCCGACATCGAGCCCGGCGGCGAGCGGCGCTTCGTGTGCATCGAGGCTGCGGTGGTACAGACCCCGGTGACGCTGGGCCCACGGCGGCGCTGGATCGGCACGCAGACACTCACGGCCCGATGACGACGGCACGACGCCCCGGATGCGCATGACGAGCGACGACGCGGAGATCTCGCACGCCGCGACTGGACGTGACGGCCTCGCGGCGCAGCTGCGCGAGCTCGAGGCGTTCGCCGAACGGAGCGAGGCGAGTGGCGACGACCTGCCTCCCGAAGCCATCGAGATGATCGCGCGCCTGCGCGAGATCGTCCAGGCGCTCGACGGCCTCACGTCGAGCATGGCGGAACGAGATCAGCCGCCGGATACCGACGCGCCGCCCGGCGCGCCGTGAGCCGCGCGAGCGACGACGCTCTCGAGACAGTGAAACGACAGCCATGACGACCGTCGTGCCGATCATCCGCGAGGCCGTGGGCGCGTCGGATCTGGACGCTGTCCGGCGGCTGGTGCTCGAGCACGCCGCGGAGCGCTCGACCACGCCCGGGGTGGAGCACGTGCGCGCCGACGCGGCGCGATTGCCCGGACCCTACATCGCGCCGCGCGGCGGGATCTGGGTGGCCGACGCCGGCCCCGAGATCGTCGGCTGCGTCGCGCTCCGGCCGCTCCCGGCCGGGATCGGCGAGGTGAAGCGGATGTTCGTCGATCCGGCGTGGCGAGGTACGGGCGTGGGCCGCGCGCTGCTCGAGCGGTTGATCGAAGCGGCCCGAGAGCGCGGCTATCGGCATCTGCGCCTGGGCACTCTGCCGGAGATGACGGCCGCGCAGGCGCTCTACCGCGGGCTCGGTTTCGTGCCCATCGAGCGTTACCGGCAGGACGAGATGGTCGACACCTCCTTCTTCGAGCTCGACCTGGCACACTGACCTTCATCTCGCCGCTGTGGACGATGACGACTATCATGCGCCTCATGCCGAACTGGACATGCACGCGCGTACGCGCGCCACTCGTTTTCCTGCTGCTGGCCGCTCTCGTGATGCCCGCCGGCGCCCAGCAACAGTCCGCTCCGACCTCCTCGAGCGACACCGCGCCCACCCCGCCCGCGCCGATCTCGGACAACAGCTTCCTCGTCGAGGAGGCGTACAACCAGGGTGCGGGAATCGTCCAGCACATCGGCACCTTTCGACGTGACCGCGCGGGGGGCTGGCTGGCCACCTTCACGCAGGAGTGGCCGGCGCCGTCGCAGCGCGATCAGCTGAGCTACACGGTGCCGCTGCAGTCGAACGAATCGAGCTCGGGGCTCGGAGACGTGGCGATCAACTATCGCCGCCAGCTCCTGGGCAAAGACGAGGAGCCCATCTGGTTCTCTCCGAGATTGAGCGTCATCCTCCCGACGGGCAGCGTGCGCAACGGACGAGGCGCGGGCGGACCGGGCGTGCAGGTGAACTTCCCACTCAGCATCACCGTCGACCCGGGGCTCGTCACGCACTGGAACATCGGCGGCACGATGACCCGCGCGCGGAGCGAATCCGGCACGCACGGCACGACGCGCGCGGTGAACGCCGCGGCGAGCGCGATCTGGCTGGCGACACCCATCTTCAACGTGATGCTCGAGAGTGCCTGGGACCGTACCGAGATGTTGACTGCGGAGGGCGTGCGTGAGTCGACGGACAGCTTCGTCATTCTCCCGGGTGTCCGCGCCGCGATCAACCTTCCCTCCGGCATGCAGATCGTGCCCGGTATCGGCGTGCCGATCGGCGTGGGCCCGAGCCGCGGCGAGCGAGACCTGTTTCTCTATCTCAGCGTCGAGCACGCCTTTCGGTAGCGCGCACGCCGCGCGGCGCGCTAGTCCAGCGGAGCGTCCACGCGCAGCACACGCCGGCGTTCCGCGAGCGCTCCGAGGCCGCCCTCGCCCATCGTCACGAGTTCGAGCCACGCGTCTCGCGGAATGAGCACGGGCGCGTCGTCGAGCGAGGCATCCTCGAACGCGACGATCGCGTCCCCGGCCCCTTTGGCGCCATCCACCAGCGCGCGAAGCGAATCGCGACGAGGGTGAATGCCGCGAAGGGGAAGAAGCAGCACTGCGCTCGCCGGGCTGTTGGTGAGCTGCGCCATGCCTAGACGCAGGGCGGTGATCAGCGGTCCACCCGGTCTCGAACGCACGACGCGCGCGCGAGGGGGTGGTTCCACTCCGGCCGGGAGCGCCACGACGATCGGCGCGGCACCCACCTCCAGGGCGGTGCGGGTCATGTCATCGAGCGTGTCGGTGTCGTCCTCGGTGGCGTCGTGGGCGAGGAGGAGAGCGGCGAGCGAAGCGGGTCGCCCAGTCATGCGTGAGTGCGGGTGTGGGTGATCGATCGGGAATCCACGGTAACATGACGCGACCTGCGCGCCATGTTAGCCGCTGAGCGCACGAGGGTCTACCCTGGCATTGCTACGATCGGCGACGATTCGACCTTCGGCGGCTTCGCTCGGCATGTGTCCGGGTTCGCCTGGCAGTCGCGCTGAGGAGCCTATTGGCGCGGTCGCGCGCTCGTGGAAGGAGCGCCGACCGTCGGGGTGCCGCCGTGCACCAGCACGTCGAGCCACTCGGCGGAGCGCGTGGTGATCGGTCGCAGTTGCTGTGGCGTGGCGAGGTGGTTATGCGGTGACTCGACCAGCGGGACGGCTTCCTTCGGTCCCTGGATCTGATTGAACACCGCCCAGATTCCCGCTGGAGCAGACACGTCGTCGATGAATCCCATCGCGACGAGCGATCGCGCCGTGATGCTCGACGCAAAGTTGGCCGTGTCGAAGTAGCGCGCGGTCTCGAGCACCTCGGGGCGGTTCACGTCCCAGTTTGGATAGCTCGCTCCGCGCCCATGACGAGTGGCCGTCACGTCCGCGCCGGACGGCACGTTGACGATGAGCGCGGTGACGCGCGAGTTGAGCCCCGCCATCGCGAAGCTCTGCTGGCCGCCCATGCTCGTCCCCATCACGACGAGCGTCCTCCCGTCCCAGTCCGGACGGGTGGCGAGGTACTCGATTGCGCGGTAGTCGCCGAGGTACATCCGAAGGAAGTCGCTCTCGTCGCGACTGTGCTGGCCGATGGTGTTGTAGCGCTTGATCAGCACCGGCAGCGCCTCGTAGAAAGTCTGCGGCATGTCGACCGGCACGTCGTGCGGCTGCACATCGATCGCCAACCAGCCCTCGGCGGCTCGATCGGTGACCCAAGACTTCTGCAGCGGATATGGCGCACTGGCCCACTGATAGATCACGAGCGCCGGAAACTTTCCCTCGCGCGCGGGCCTCGCGAGCTGCGCGTAGACGCGCGCACCGTCCACGTTATTCATCCGCACCGTGGCCCATTCGACGCCGGGCTTGTTGCTCTCGCCAGGCGTGACCACGGCATTCATCGGGACTGCACTCAGCCTCTCGAGCTTCGCCTTCCAGAACGTGTCGAAGTCGGCCGGCCTGGGCTCGGCCGCGCGAATGTCCGTCGGCGCCACGGCCGCGCCGAGCCGTACGCGTCCCGGCCCACCCGTGCTGCGATTGCCGAAGGTGCTGTCGGGACGCGGCGGTTTCACTTCCACGAGGAGCATCGCCGGCTCGGCAAGCGAGGTTTCGATGCGCGCGCGCCCGTTCTTGAACTCGAGCGTGCCCGAAACGAGGACATCTCCGCCGTTTCGCTTGACGATGTAGGTATACGGCTCGAAGCGTTGGATGCCCTTCGGTAGCGTCGCCGTCCAGCCGACTCGCTCCCCGACGGCGTAGATGCCAGAGGGGCGGTCGGGAGCGAAGCTGGGCTGCGCACCGCGCAGCTGTCCCGCGGCGGCCTGCGCGCGTTGGGACACTGGCTGCTGCATCGGCTGCTGCGCCCCGGTGCGCACGGCATGCAGTGCGATCGCGCCACAGGCGAGGAGCGAGTAGAGCGGCTTTCGAAATGCGGAGTGACTCATGACACGCACGATGGTGGGCTCGCGCGTCGCGTTCGCGAGCAGGTCCGGATCAATCGAATCAGCGCGTCTCTGAATCTACGACGCGCGCTGGCGCTGCGGAGAGAGTGCAATCGACCTGCGCCGGGTATGCCGCCTCCGCTCCGCCCGCCGGCAGCGTGACGGAATGGAACGGCGTCGCGCCGAGCGGCATTGATCAGGCATGAGCGCATCTCTCCATGCAACCGGTGCCAAGCTGCCCGCGTCGATGCGCGAGCGCTATCTAGCCGCGCCTGACTTCGAGGCCATGCTTGCCTCGGTCGAAAAGCACGCCGAGCTCTGGGCCGCCGTGTGGCGCCTGGCGCGGGTGGATGGGGAGTTCGTTCGGCGAGTCGCCGCGCTGGGCGGCTCGTGGCATCTGCTGGTGCTGAGCGAGGACTGGTGCGGCGACGCGGTGAACACGGTGCCCGTGATCGCGAAGCTTGCCGCACTGTCGGCCAACGTGGATCTCCGCGTGCTAGCGCGCGACGAGAACCTCGATCTCATGAACGAGCATCTCACCGGCGTCTCGCGCTCGATCCCGGCGGTCATCGCGCTCGACGAGGAGTTTCATGAGCGCGGATGGTGGGGCCCGCGTCCCACCATACTGCAGCACTGGACGCACGGTGACGGGCAGACGCTGGAGAAGGCTGACCGGTATCGCGAGGTTCGCCGTTGGTACGCGCGCGATCGTGGCCGCACCACGCTCGAGGAAGTCGTCGCCATGCTGGAGCGCGCCGCAAGTGCGTGACACGTTCCGGCCGGCTCGCAGCGGGATGTGACGAAGGGCAAGGCCCGTGACGGCCTTGCCCTCCATCGTGCGAGCGTCGGGATGCGACTCAGTCGCTCGCCGCTCGCGGTCCCAGCCGGAGTGCCTGCGTTACTGGTTGCTCAGCGACGCGGTGACCTTGTTGGCCTCGGTGTTGCCCGGCGTCTCGATCACGAACACCACGCGGCGGTTCAGCTCCGCGCCCGGCTGGTCGCCAGAGGCGCCCTTTGCCATCAGACGCGTCTCACCGTTGCCGATGGCGTCGATCAGCGAAGCATCGAGACCCTTACCGGACACATAGGCCTTCACGGCCTCGGCGCGGCGCTTGGAGAGCGCGAGGTTGTAGCGCTTGGTGCCGGCGGGATCGGCGAAGCCTTCGACGGTCACCTTGGCGCCCGTGTAGTGCTTGGACACGACGCTGGCGAAACGATCGAGGGCTGCGGCATCCTCGGTGCGGACGTTCGCGTCGTTGAACGCAAAATGCACCGGGAAGGCGAACTTCAGACCCTCAGAGACCTCGGTGATCTTCGCGCCGAACTCCGTGCGAAGTCCCTGCAGTTCCGTGCGCAGCGCGGCAAGATCGGCCTTCTGTGCTTCGTCAGCCGAGAGGCGGGCGGTCCGCTCCGAGTCGAGCGCGGCAGACTGCGCGACTCTCAGCAAGTCGACGTTCTTTGCCACGTAGCCCTTGGTTGCGCAGGCGCTCAGCGAAAGCATTCCTGCGGCGCACAACGTCAGCGTCCTCATCGACTTGTTCATCGTTCACTCCGGGTTGGGATTGGAAACCTTCTGACTCCGCGACGTGCGAAAATTGTTCCTGACCGCGCGGTTAGCCATCACGTTCCTCGCACGTAACTCGAAGGAAAATAACAAGTTGCAAGTAACCTTCAAGAACTACGGATCACAACACCTTTGTGATTTATCTCACGTCACTCGTGTGAGCCGCTCGACCCGGCCGCCTGAAAACGCACGTCCGTGGGATGCTTGTACGTGTTCTTGTGGACCACCGTCGCCGTGACAGCCGACGCGACGGCGAGCAAGACCACGAAGAGCGCGATGCCCCAACCCTCCTGCTTGAACGGAACGTGCCGGCCATTGGCGCGATTGCTTGGAGCGTCGTGCATCGAGTTCTCCAGGAGGCGTGAGTGCGACGAAAAGTAGTGGCTCCGCACGTCCGGCGCAGCTAGTCGGCCGGCTTGTTGCGCCGGATGCGACGCGCACCGTATCTCGCGTTGGACTCCGCGTGTCGCCGACACGCCGCACGTATCCGATCGACGACGACACACCCGAGACATTCATGGCCATCACGCTCGAAGTCAGCGCCGCCATTCCGTCGCGCCCGTTCGGCCGCACCGGCGAATCCGTCTCCGCCCTCGGACTGGGCGGCTTCCATCTCGGCGAGATCGGGACCGAACGCGAGGCCACGTCACTCGTGCACCGCGCCATCGACGCCGGGATCACCTTCATGGACAACGCGTGGGAGTATCACGACGGCGTGAGCGAGACGCGCATGGGCAAGGCGCTCGCCAAGGGATGGCGCCAGAAGGCCTTCCTCATGACCAAGGTGTGCACCCACGGTCGCGACGCGAAGACGGCGATGCGCATGCTCGAGGAGTCGTTGCGCCGGCTCAAGACCGATCACCTCGACCTCTGGCAGGTTCACGAGGTCGCCTACTGGGGCGATCCCGAGCGCCACTTCGCCAAAGGCGGCGTGATCGAGGCCCTCGACCGCGCGAAGACGAAAGGGCTCGTCCGTTTCGTCGGCTTCACCGGGCACAAGGATCCCGCGCTGCATCTCCAGATGCTCTCGTACGGATATCCCTTCGACAGCTGCCAGATGCCGCTCAACTGCTTCGACGCCACGTTCCGCAGCTTCGAGCAGCGGGTACTTCCCGAATGCCAGCGACAAGGCATCGCGGTGATCGGGATGAAGACGTTCGGCGGCGAGGGGGACGCCGTGAAGAAGCGGATCCTCGATCCCGTGGACGCCTTGCGATACGCCATGAGCCTTCCCGTCGCCGTGACCGTGACGGGGATCGATTCGGCGCGCGTGCTCCGACAGAACGTCGGCGTCGCGCGCGGCTTCCAGCCCATGGGCGGGCTCGAGATGCAGCGCATGCGCACGCGCTACGCCGAGCCCGCGATGGACGGCCGGTTCGAGTTGTACAAAACAACGGCGAAGCACGAGGCCGACGTCGGCCGCAAGCAGCGCGGTTTCCCGCTGCAGGCGGAGCTCGGCGGCTGACGCCACGGCCGGAATGCCGCGTTCGATCGCACTCTGACACTCCGTGCGGCGGGCCCTCGCCCGCGCGGCACGCTCTATCTACTTTCCTCTCATGACCGGGGTGCCGGCGACACGTCCGTCGCCGGCTGAGAGAGACCCGTTGAACCTGATCCGGTTCGCACCGGCGTAGGGAGTCCGAGCAATGATCATGAGCACCAAGAGCAACACACAGATGCGCTTCGCGCGCGACGGCATCATCACCGACGCGATGCGCGTGGTGGCGGAGCGCGAAGCGCTCGCGCCCGAGCTGGTTCGCAGCGAGGTGGCCCGCGGCCGCCTCGTCATCCCCGCCAACATGTTCCACCTGGCCGGCTCGCTCGTGCCGATGGCCGTCGGCAAAGTGTCGAAGGTCAAGATCAACGCGAACATCGGCAACTCTGCCGTGACCTCGGACATCGAGGGCGAGCTCGAGAAGCTCGAGTTCGCGGTGAAGTACGGTGCCGACACGGTGATGGACCTCTCGACGGGCCACGCGCTCGACGAGACACGTGAGGCGATCATCAAGGCGTCACCCGTGCCGATCGGCACGGTGCCGATCTACCAGGCGATCCAGCAGGTGAAAGAGGTCACCGACCTCACGGCCGAGTTGCTGCTCGAGGTGATCGAGCATCAGGCGAAGCAGGGGGTGGACTACATGACCATCCACGCCGGCATCCTCTTCGAGCACCTTCCGCTCGTGTACGGCCGCGTCACCGGCATCGTGAGCCGAGGGGGCTCGCTGCACGCCGTGTGGATGATGCACCACCGCAAGCAGAACCCGCTCTACGAGCGGTACGACGACGTGCTCGACATCCTGCGCAAGTACGACGTGACGATCTCGCTCGGCGACTCGTTGCGCCCAGGCTCGATCCACGACGCGAGCGATCGCGCGCAGTTCGCCGAGCTCGAGACGCTCGGCGAATTGACGAAGCGCGCGTGGGAGAAGGACGTGCAGGTGATGGTCGAAGGTCCTGGGCACATACCCATGCACCAGATAGAAATGAACGTCCGCAAGCAGAAGGAGATCTGTCACGAGGCGCCCTTCTACACGCTCGGACCGCTCGTCACCGACATCGCGCCGGGCTACGACCACATCACGAGTGCGATCGGTGCGGCGATGATCGGCTGGTACGGCGCGGACATGCTCTGCTACGTCACGCCCAAGGAGCACCTTGGCCTGCCGAACGCAGAGGACGTGCGCAACGGCGTCATCGCTTATAAAATTGCCGCACACGCCGCCGACATCGCCCGTGGACGGCCCGGTGCCACCGATCGGGATGACGCGCTGTCGCGCGCCCGCTACCGCTTCGACTGGAACGAGCAGTTCGAGCTCTCGCTCGATCCGGAGCGCGCACGCGAATACCATGATGAGGCGCTGCCCGCCGAGTACTTCAAGAGCGCCGAATTCTGCGCGATGTGCGGGCCGAAGTTCTGCTCGATGCACCACACCCGCACGATCGACGAGCAGATCGAGCTCATGGCGCAGGAACAGGGGCTCGTGCCCTCCGCCCGCGAGGCGAGGGAGACCGACTACGCGCGCGAGCTGGCGGGTGCGGGCGACTAGGGGCTCCCGCACGAGGACGGATCGGGCTCTTTTGTCCCCGTGGCGCGCCGAGCCGGCCAGATGGGCGACACTCTCCAGTGTCGCCCATCTGCGTTGGTGGGTCCGGTTGGTGTCGTCCATCCTCAGGCCCGACCATGCGCACCGAAACCATCGCGATCCTCGGAACACCGTTCGCCTGCTGGGCCCTGTACGGCTGCCTCGCGATCATGGGCGTTGCCGGAGCTCCGGCCATCGCCGCTGCCATCGCGTGGGGAGTGCTCTGGCTCGTGATCGCCCACTTCGGGCGGAACACGCTGCTGCGCCGCCGCCAGTCGACGCGCTGCCGCACCGCGCCGGGCGGCCGAGGGCTGTGGACGGGTGCGGTGCTCGGCTCGTACTTGCTGCCCATCCCGGTCTGCCTCCTCACCCTCCTCGTCGTCCAGCTCGGCGTCACATCGGCGTCGATGGTCTTGCCGCTGTTCGTCATGCTCGGGATGCCGGTACCGTCGGCGCTCTGGTGGATGGTGCTGTGGCCGTCGCAAGGCAACGACGCGGAGGTGGTACGGCCGCTGGGCTGGCGCCGGTACACGCCGCACGCGCCATCGGGGATCATCCCGCCACGCAGTGGGCGCAACCTCGGCGAGTAGCGGAGTCCGCCGCACCGCGGCCGGCACGCTTGCACGAAGGAGCATCGCCAGCCTGATTTGGAGGCGATGCTCGCGTCGATCAGAACTTTCTTCTCGATCCTTGGCTGGCTGAGTCCCGGACTCGCCGGCCGTTTCGCGGCTGCGCTTTTCGCGCGGCCGCGGCGCCACGCACGTCCGGCCCGCGAGCATGAGCTCATCGCGCGCGGCGAGCCGGTCGTACTTCCCGACGGACTGCGCGCGACGGCGTGGGGCGCAGGGCCAGCCGTGCTGCTCGTGCATGGATGGGAGGGACGCGGCGCGCAGCTCGGCGCGCTCGTGGACCCGCTCGTGGCGGCCGGATTTCGCGCGGTGGCGCTGGACGGTCCGGCGCACGGCGACTCCGCGGGACGATCCACCACGGGCCCCGAGTTCGCCGCGGCGATGGCGCTCACGCGCGACGCGATCGGCCCGTTGACGGGCATCGTCGCGCATTCCTTCGGTGGATTCGCCTCGCTGCTCGCCGTGACGCGCGGCCTCGGCACAGATCGGCTGGTCATCATTGCCTCTCCCTCCTCCGTGCCGGACGTGCTGGACGACTTCGTTCGCCAGATCCGCCTGCCGCTCCGCGCGCTCCCGTCGATGGTGCGCGCGCTCGAGAGCCGGGTGCAGGCGCCGATGGCGAGCTTCGCGATCGAGGCGTTCGCGAGCGAGATCACGATCCCCGTGCTCGTCGTACACGATACCAACGATCTCGAGGTGCCCTATGCGAACGGCACTCGCCTCGCCGCGCTGCTGCCCGGAGCGCGCCTCATGACGACGAGCGGGCTGGGACATCGCCGCATCCTCTTCGCGCCCGAGGTGCTCGGTGCCGTCGTGGAGTTCATCGAAGCGGGCGGCGTGATGCGCACGTCTCTTCGCCTGGCGAGCGAGGACGCATGAAGTCGATCCGCGTTCACGAGGTGGGCGGACCGGAGGTGCTGCGACTCGACACGGTCGAAGAGCCTGTGCCCGGTCCGGGCGAGGTGCTCGTTCGTCTCGAGGCGATCGGGGTGAACTTTCTCGAGATATACCATCGGAAGGGGCTCTACAAGAAGAATCTTCCGTTCACTCCCGGGGCCGAGGGGGCGGGCACAGTGGTGGCGGTGGGGCCGGGCGTGGATGCGGTGCACGTCGGCGAGCGGGTCGCCTCGGAGAGCTTCGCCGGTTCCTACGCGGAGCTCGCGGTCGCGAACGCGGATCGCGTCGTCGCGCTGCCCGACGGCCTGAGCGCCCGCGACGGCGCCGCCGCGATGCTGCAGGGAATGACCGCGCACTATCTCGCCACGTCCGTGTACGCGCTGCAGCCCGGCGACGTCTGTCTCGTGCACGCGGCGGCGGGCGGCGTCGGGCTGCTGTTGTGCCAGATCGCCAAGCGCCGCAACGCGATCGTCATCGGCACGGTGTCCACCGCCGAGAAGGCGCAGCTGGCGCGCCAGGCGGGTGCGGACGAGGTGATCCTCTACACGCAGCAGGACTTCGTCACCGAGGTCAAGCGCATCACGAACGGCGCGATGCTTCGCGTGGTGTACGACTCGGTTGGCGTGACGACGTTCGCCAAGAGTCTCGATTGTCTCGCGCCACGCGGCACGCTCGCGCTCTTCGGCCAATCGAGCGGGCCGGTTCCGCCGTTCGACCCGTTGCTCCTGGCGCAGAAGGGTTCACTCGTTCTCACGCGCCCAAAGCTCCACGACTTCGTCGCGACGCGCGCGGAGCTCGTCTGGCGTGCCGGCGAGGTGCTCGGCTGGATACGCGATGGCTCGCTCTCGCTGCGCATCGATCGCGACGTTCCACTTGCGCACGCTTCCGAAGCACATCGCGCGTTGGAAGGGCGCCGCACGACCGGAAAGGTGCTGCTCGTCCCATGACGCGCACGCGGTTGCGCGCGATGCGCCGAGGAGTGTCCCGGTTCGTGCGGCAGTCGTTCTTCCTTTCGCTCGCGCTCATCGCCACCGCCTGCGCGCGGCAATATTACCCGGCGATTCCCGCGGCGTCGCGTCCGCGCGTCGTCGCCGCCGAAGCGCCCAGTCGCGTGGGCACCGGCATCGGCGCCCTGTCCAGCTCGGAGACGGTCAACTACATCCTCGCGCGCGGACTCGTCGTGCCCGTGGCGGGCGTGGCGGTGGCGCAGCTTCAGGACACCTTCGACGAAGGGCGCGACGTGGGCCGAATGCACCGCGCACTGGACATCCTCGCGCCGCGCGGCACGCCGGTGCTCGCCGCTGACGACGGAATAATCCTCCGCGTCGGACCCAACGCGCTCGGGGGCAACACCGTCTACGCCACCGACCCACTCGGCCGAGTCGTGTATTACTATGCCCACCTCGACGCGTACCAGCCGGGTCTCGCGGCCGGCGCGACGATCGTGCGTGGCGACACGCTCGGGATCGTCGGCACCACGGGCAACGCCCCCAAGGACACGCCACACCTTCACTTTCAAGTCATGCGCATGCCCTCCGATGGCAGGTACTGGGACGGTGACCCCATCAATCCGTACCCGCTCTTTCTCCTCCTGCACGCGGAGCGTCCATGACACTGTCGTCCAAGGAGCGCGCCGAGCTGCGCGCCGAAGCACATCACCTCAGCCCCGTCGTGCACGTCGGTCATCAGGGGCTCACCGAGGCGCTTCGCCAGACGCTCGACGATGCCCTCCGCACGCACGAGCTGGTGAAGGTGGCGCTGGCCAAGACGACCGGCGTCGCGGCCAAGGACGCTGCGTACCAGCTGGCGGAGCAGGTAGGCGCGGACGTGGTGCAGACCATCGGTCGCACGTGTACGCTGTACCGGGAAAACCCTGACCTCGAGCGCAAGAAGGGAGCGCCGCCGCCCTGGCGCTGACCCATCCCGTTGTCGCCTCGGCGAATCGCGTTATCTTGCTCGGACCGACTTCTACTTGCGGGATCATCTGAGGCGAACATGCCCTACGTCATTACCGAAGCGTGCATCAACACCAAGGACAAGGCGTGCGTGGACGTCTGCCCGGTTGACTGCATCTACGAAGGCGAGAACCAGCTCTTCATCAACCCCGACGAATGCATCGATTGTGGGGCGTGTGAGCCGGAGTGCCCGGTGACGGCGATCTTCCCCGAGGAAGACGTGCCGGCGCAGCTGAAGCCGTACATCCAGCTCAACCGGGACGTGTTCACGAGCGACAACCCGCCCGGCCGCCCGACTCGCTGACGCAGGCCGCAGGCGCGCGCCATGCTTCGCGCCCTGACATTCGACTACTGGGACACCCTCTACGAGGGCGGCGCGCTCCCCGAGCGGGTCGCGCTTCGTCGCACCGCGGTCGGTGCGCTGCTCGGCGCGTACGGCCGCAACCTCCCCGAGGAGCAGCTCCGCGTGCTGTACGAGGAGTCGGGGCGCGAGGCCGAGCGGTGGTGGAGCGAGGAGCAGCGGGGCTATTCAACGAATGACCGTCTGCGCTGGATCCTCGCGCGCGCCGCGGTCAAGCCTCGCGAGGGTTGCGAGCACGTCGCGGCAGCGGCCGATGCGGTGGACAACGCGCTGCTGATGCTTCCACCGGCGATGCTCGCCGGCGCGTGGCAGACGCTGAAGACGCTGAGCCGACAGTTGACGCTCGCGGTGATCAGCGACACCGGTTTCGCCTCGGGCAGAGCTCAGGACCGACTGCTCGAGAAGGACGGCGCGCGTGGCTTCTTCTCGGCGACCATCTACTCGATGGACGTCGGCCATGCGAAGCCGCGCCCCGAGATCTTCGCCACCGCCGTGGACACCCTCGGGATTCCCGCGGGCGAGATCCTGCACATCGGCGACAGCGAGCGCACGGACGTGAAGGGCGCACTGGCCGCAGGATTTAGGGCGGTACGGCTCGACGTGGTGCGCGCGGGCGGACCGAGCGAGGGGGAGTTCGTGGCGAGGAGCTTTGGGGAGCTGACGGATTATCTCACGAGACCGGCGACGAAGGAACTGCAGTGAACGGTTAGTCGGTGAACGGTTTGTCGGCCGGCCCCGGGACGCAGGAGCTGCTCAAGGTTGGCCCTAAACTCAACACTGATTACCGATAACGGCGCTGGGCGCGCCTCGTCACCACCCATACCGCTGCTTCGCGACAAACACTCCCGTCAGCACCGCGTACTGCAGAAACGTGCTGATCTCGCTCCGCCACGCCTCGGCCCAATGATGCTCCCCCTCTTCATCCGAGCCGGGCGGACGGGGGATCCAGCGCGACGTGCGGTGCTTGTAGGTGAGATACTCGTCGCCGAAGATCGACTCGAGGACGCCCTCCTCGTACCGCACGATCAACGTGTACTCGACGGCGAAGAGGATCACGGCCACCGGCAGGAACCAGAGGACGCCGGAGATCACCGTGAAGCCCATCCAGATGAGGAAGTTTCCTACGTAGAGCGGGTTCCGCATCCACGCGAAGATCCCGTACGTCACGAGGCGCTGCACCGTGCGCGAGCGTCGCCGCGTCACGGTGCCCGCGGCAGCGACGCCCGCCAGGCGGATCGCCTCGCCCAGCACGATGAACGCGAAGCCGAGTATCCAGTTCATCGGCTCCATCACGCCGTGCGCGATGAGCGGGACGATCAGGAACGGCACCGGAAGCCATCCGCGATGCCGGAAGAGTACGGCGCCGGCGCGCGCGCTCGGACTCCGCTCCGCCTCGGAGATGTCGGCGGGGGCGGGCGCGGATGACGAGGGTGGAACGGGAGACGACATGGTGTGCTCGCGACGCGGGGAATGCTGGAGCCGAAAGCTCGCCCGCGACGTGCCAATGCTCAAGCGCCGCGGCGTGACCGCTCGCGCGATCGTTCAGTGGTAGAGCAGCGTGCCGAGGAACTCGCTGACGACATGATTGAACGCTGCGGGTCGCTCGAGCGGACAGACGTGACCGCACCGCTCGAGCAGCTCGAAGCGGCTGCGGGGGATCGACTCGGCGAGCGCCTGCAGCTCTGCGGGCGGTGTGAAAGTGTCCTCGGCTCCGCACACCACGAGCGTCGGCACGTCTATCGTCGCCAGCAGGTCGGACGAGTCTGAACGCGCCGCCATGGCGCGCAGCGCACCCATGGCGCCCTCCGGGGGCGAAGCGGCCATCATCCGTCGCACCGACTCCACCAGTTCGGGCTTGTGGTCGAACGTCGAGCGGCCGAGCGTGGGCCGAAGCTGATGCGCAGCGAGCGCTTCGACTCCGTGCTCCTCGATCAGCGCGATCTGGCGGATCCGGTTCTCGCGCACCTCGTCGGTGTCGGCCGTGGCGCGCGTGTCGACGAAGATGAGCGCCCGTACGCGTGCGCGATGCCGCCGGAGCAGGGCGAACGCGACGTAGCCGCCCATGGACAATCCGCACACCACGGCGCGCTCGATGCCGAGGGAGTCGAGGAAGAGGGCGACGTCGTCGGCATACTGATCGACGGTGTACGGAGCGCGAACGGACGAGGCGCCGAATCCGCGCAGGTCGAGCGCGATGCAGCGTGCGTCGCCCGACAGGCCACTCACCTGGCCCGCCCAGAGTGTGCGGTCGTGCGGCCAGCCGTGCAGCATGAGCAGCGGAATGCCGGAGCCCGTGACGTCGTACGCGAGCTCCAGCCCACCGGGCAGCAGTGCGATCATGGCTCCGCGCCGCCCTCACGTTCGGGCCAGTGCGGGAAGAGCGTGCGCCACTCATCGGGCACGCGTACCGCGCGACCGCTCCGGTCGATCGTGACGTACACGATCGAGGCCTCGGCGACGAGGGTGCCGCCGCCCACCTTCTTCACGTCCTGCTTCACGATGAAGCTCGTGTTCTTCACGGCGAGCAGTCCTGATCGAATGGCGAGGTCCTCGCCGGGCAGCGACTGCGCGAAGTAGCCGATGTCGACGTGCCGCACGACGGAGAAGACGGGGAGCTTCGCGAAGTCGGTGACGCCCTGCCGCTCGAGGAGCGCCCATCGCGCGCGCTCGAGGAAGCCGAGCATCGTCGCGTGGTTCACGTGCCCCAGCATGTCGCAGTCGGTGGGGTAGATGTGGAACACGACCTCGGGCAGGGTGCTCGTCATCTCATTCTCCAATGTTCGGGACGACGGCGTCGGGCTCGTGGCTCGCCAGCCACCGCCCGTCGAACGTTAGCCAGAAAAGAACGCGCTCGGCAGGCGCGCTCCGCGCGTGCGCCAACGCGGCGGCGAGCGTCTTCGCGCTGTATGTGCCCTCGAGCGCCGGTCCTCCCATCTCGCTCACCAGCTGCCGGGCGCCGAGCGACGACCGGGTCTCGCGAGCATAGGCCCCGCCATACTGCTCCTCCTCGACGACGAATCGTGCGTCGTCGATGGCGGGAGGGGCCACGTCGGCGAGGCGTCCGAACAGCGCGGCAGACTGGCGCGCGAGACGCAGCACACGCGACTTGTTCGCCACGATGCGCGGCACCACGCGAACGCCCACCACGCGAATCGGCAGCCCGGCCAGCGCGAGACCGACCAACAGGCCCGCCGCGGTGCCACCAGTACCGAGTGGCACGACGAGCAGGTCGGGCGGTGAAGTGCCCTCGCGCGCGAGCTGATCCGCGAGCTCGAGCGCCGCGTTCGCGTGGCCAAGCGCGCCCAGCGCGCTGCTGCCGCCAGCCGGGATCCAGCGCGCGCGGGAGGTGAGGCGGCGCGCCGTGGCACGCAACATCGCCGTGACCGGCGAGAGCGC
Source organism: Gemmatimonadaceae bacterium (assembly GCA_039920785.1). GTDB lineage: Bacteria > Gemmatimonadota > Gemmatimonadetes > Gemmatimonadales > Gemmatimonadaceae > AG11. The sequence goes on along the minus strand of JBDSDB010000029.1, from coordinate 3,008 downwards.
GGCACTCACCGTCGCGACCGCACGCAGCCGCGCTGATGTGGCGCGGGAGACGTCGTGCTCCTCCTGCGGCCACGTAAGGACACGGGTCGTCGCGCCGAGGCGAGCGCCGAAGTGCGCGACCGACAGTGCGTGGGTGGACCCGGTGGAGCCCACGGTGAGCAGCACGTCGTCGGGTCCGGCGCCGGCGAGGAGAAGCTCGAGCGCGCGCGCCTTGTTGCCGCCCAGCGTGGGCGTCGTGAGGTCATCGCGCTTGACGAGGAGCGACACATCCCCGAACCGCCAACGCTCGAGCGGCGTCTCCCGCACTCGTAGATCGACGCGCGGAAGGGTCTGCCTCAGCCGAGGCCAGCGCGCGAGGATTGCGTCCACGCTCAGCGCGCCGGGACGGTCTCGAGCGCCTCGTCGAGCTCCGGATCGAACGGGGTGGGCGCCGAAGCCGATTGGGATGACTTCTCGTCAGCCGCGCGCTGCTCGACGTACAGCACCTGCACCACAACCATCACCGTCGCGAGCAAGGGCACCGCGACCATCAGTCCGAGGAAGCCGAAGACGAGGGCGAGAAGCGCCTGTGTGATGACCGTGAGCGCCGGCGGCAGGTCCATCCCGCCCTTCATGAGGAGCGGGATGAGCACGTGGTTCTCCAGGAACTGGATCCCCCAGTACGCGATCGCGACCGTCGCCGCCTTCTCCGGCGAATCGAGGAAGCCCATGGCGACGCCGGGCACTGCGCTCAGCAACGGGCCGACGGTCGGGATGAATTCGAACAGTCCGGCCAGCAGCCCCAGCGCGAACGCTGCCTTCACCTTCAGAATGAGCAATACGATCGTCGTCACCGTGCCGATGACCACCATGGCGATGAGCTGCGTGACGAGCCACTTCCGGAGCACGACAGTGACGCGGTTCATCACCTCGGCGCCCTGATTCCGTCGCCGCGCAGGAAGCAGCGCGAGCGCGCCGCGCCGGTAGAGCTCAGGGTCGGCCGCAAGATAAATGCTGAGGAAGATGACGATGAGGACTCCCCCGAACGCCTCGACGGTGTGCGTGAGGAAGGGGAAGAGGTAGCGCGATGCGCCACTCAACTTCTCCTGGAGGCGGTCCTGCAGCTCGGGTGCGGCGGCTCCCTTCGCGCCCCGCGCTCCGGTGACCGCAGCGGCGGTCGCCGCGGTTCCCGAGTCCGGTGTGGCCACGGACGGTCCAGGCTGCGCGGCGCCGGCCGCGGGTGTGTCGGCTCGACCGGGCTTCGTCACCACGTCCGTGCCGCCGAGGATGATCCCGAACAGGCCGCTCTGCTTCTTGTTGACCCACTGCTGGACGCGCTCGACTGCTACGGGCAGCTTCTGCCTCAGTTCCGTGCCCTGTGAGCGGATCGTCGGCGCGAGCCAGGCACCGAACCCGAAGAGAAGGCCGAAAAACGCGAGCACGATGATCGCCGCGCCGGCTCCGCGCGGGATACGCAGCCGCTGCAACCGGTCCACTCCCGCCGAGATCGCGATGGCGAACAGGACGCCGAGGAAGGTGACGAGGAAGAGGGCGTTGGCGAACCACAGGAGGCGCAGCCCGAGATACATCGCGAGCACAAGTCCGGAGGCGCGCACCACGTCGCGACTCCGCCAGCCGACCGTGCGGCGATGGCGGACGTTCCCTCGACCACGGATGGGAGGAGAGCTAAACCCCTTCAAATCTGCCGAGTCCGGCTTGGCGCTCCGTGCCTGTTCGACTTCGAGGGTGGGTTCGCGCGTTGAGTCGGTCATGCGATGAGCTCGGGTCGGGTGCGGTCGATGGTAGGTGGTGCTGGTGCAAGCGTCGTGACGCGATCGCGCGAGGCGCTACATTACCGCGACATCCGATCCGCCAACAGAGTGAGGAGCCAGCGTGGCAGAGCGCGCGACCGCAGCATCGTTTGTCTATCTCGACACCGCGGACGCGGTCGAGAAGTTCACAACCGAGATCGGCGGGGCGCGTGAGATCGCCCTGGACACCGAGGGGGCGAGCTTTCATCGCTTCGTCGACCGCATCTACCTACTTCAGCTGTCCACTCGCGATGTGCACGCGGTGATCGATCCCCTGCCGATCGGGCCGCCAGCCGGACTCGGCAGACTGCTCCAGGATCCCGCGGTTGAGGTGGTGTTACACGACGCCGACTACGATCTGCGCCTGCTGCAGCAGGACTACGGCTGGCAGATCCGGAACATCTTCGACACGCGCATCGCCGCCCAATTGCTCGGCTACACCGCCTTCGGGCTGGCCGCGCTGCTGGAGCGCTTCTTCGACGTCAAGCTCGACAAGAAGCACCAGCGCGCAGACTGGTCGATGCGTCCGCTCACGGTGGACATGCTCGACTACGCGGCGCAGGACACGCGCTTCCTGCTGCAGCTCAAGGACAAGATGTCGGTCGAGCTGGAGCGGATGGGGCGCATGCAGTGGGCGCGGGAGGAGTTCGGGCTGCTCGAGGGCACGCGTTGGACGGACGAAGCGCCGGGGATGTCGTACCTGCGGCTCAAGGGCGCCCGCGATCTGAGCCGACGCGAGCTTGCCGTGCTGCGCGAGCTGGTGCCCTGGCGCGATGAGGTTGCGGGCACGGTCGACCGCGCGACGTTCCGCGTGCTCGGCAACGAGCAGCTGCTCGACATCGCGAGGACGCAGCCGCAGACGAAGGACGGCCTGAGCAAGATCAAGGGGATGCCGCGCGCGATCCTGGAGCAGCGCGGCGCCGAGTTGCTCGACGCGGTGCGTCGTGCGCTGGCCGTGCCGGACGCTGAACTTCCGAAGTTTCCGCGAGCTGCGCGCTGGGACCGCGATCCGGAGTTCGACGCGCGCGTCAGTGCGCTGAAGACGGCACGCGACGCGGCAGCAAAACGTCTGGAGCTCGATCCGGGAGTGCTGTGCTCGCGCGACCGGATGGAGGCGGTGGCGCGACGAAACCCGGCGGAAGCGGCGGAGGTCACGGAGGTGACGGAGCTACGCCGCTGGCAGGTAGGGGAGCTCGCCGAGGCTTTCGTGGCGGCACT
>JBDSDB010000028.1:0-8521 GCA_039920785.1 Gemmatimonadaceae bacterium | reverse complement strand
TGTTCACCGTGAGGTTCTCCGTGGTGAACGCGAACACATCGCTCCCCGCGGTAGCGACCGCATAGCCGCCGCGGACGCTGATGCGGGCGTTGGGCTCGTGGAACAGAAATCCGTCGCCGGACGACTGCGCGTGCGTGGGTGAGGCAACACTCAGCGCCACCAGCACGGCAGCAGCGAGGTGGGTGGAACGGGTCGTCGGCATGTGCACCGCCTCAGTCGGTCAATCGAGGAGTGAGAATACCCGCCGGCGGGCCGTATGTGCCGGCGCAGCAACTTGTGTTCAAATTAGTATACATGTCCCATGCCGCGCGTCAATCTTCGCGTCGGGGACGTCTCGGCGAGCTGATGGGGGGACGCACGGCCGGAGCGGCCGCGCCCCTTCCCGTAGTACGCGTTGCGGGCGCGCGCGTTGTGGCGGCCGCGGGCCGCGCCCGGGCTGGCTGGCGCGCCACCAGCCGTGCCACGAACCCGCCCTGCGCCGCGAGCTCCACCGTCATCGTATCGCGCACGGTCAGCGTCGTCGCCGCGTGCGCGAAGCTCCGTTGCTCCTCGCCATCCGAGATCAGCTCCACCCCGTATGTGCCGCTGCCGAGGAAGCGCAGTGGCACCTCGGCCCTCGCCACCGCGGTGTCGCCATTGATCCCGGCGACGTACCAGTCCGTGCCGCGGCGCCGCGCGAGCACGGCGAGCCGGCCCGGATAGCCGTCGATGAACCGAGTCTCGTCCCACACGGTCGGCACGACCTGGAGGAACTGCCGCACGGCCAGGGGCTGGGAGTCGATCATCGCCGGGCTCGAGACGAAGTGCTGCAGTCCGCTCTCGAACACCACGGAGAGCGCCAGCTCGTGCGCGTTGGTCGTGAGGTTGGGCAGCATGCCCGGCGCGGTGCCGAAGATCATCGGCGTGTAGTCCATCGAGCCAATCACGTTCCGCGTGAAGGGATAGATGGTGTTGAACATCGCGGCGTTACGCTGAAACGCGGTGTCGCCGTACTGCTCCGCTCCCTTCACCGCTTCCATGCTCAGCAGATTGGGATAGGTGCGCTGCCATCCGCGCGGAATGGTCGACCCGTGGAAGTCCACGACGAGCCGGTTCGCCGCTGCGTCGCGCAGGATGTCCTCGTACAGCGCGATCACGTACTGCTTGTCGCTCTGCATGAAGTCCACCTTGATGCCCTTCACTCCGAGCGCCCGGATGCGGCGCATCTCCGCCATGCGCAGCGACGGATCCACCATCAGCTCCTTGGGGCCGGCGTCGGGGACCTGATTGTGCTCTCCGCCGGAGTTGTACCAGAGGAGGACGCCGACACCGCTCTTCGTGGCGTAGTCGATCAGGTCGCCGATGTCGCCGCCGTTCGTCATCTCCTGCCAGCCCAGGTCGACCAGCGAGTACTCCCAGCCCATCCGGCGTGCCAGGTCGACGAAGGGGAACGCTTTCTGATAGTCGCGCGGGCTCGCCCGGTCGCTCCACCAGCTCCACGACACGCGGCCCGGTCTGATCCAGGAGACGTCGGAGAAGGTGGCGGGAGGCGCCAGGTCGGTGACCAGGGTGGACTCCACGATCATGCCGAGGGTGGGTCCCACCATGATCACGCGCCAGGGCGACAGCCAGGGGACCTTGAGTGCCGCCGCGCGAGGGCCGACGTCATACGTCTCAGCGTCCTCCGGCAGCCGTACCCGGTACACACCGTCGCCGGCGCGCTGCTCCAGATGTACGGCGTACGAGCTCCGATCGAGGCCGGCCTCCGTGATCAGCACCCACGAGTCGTTGATGTGAAAGAGCATGGGCATCGCCCAGCCGGCGTCGTCCGGTGCGGGAGTGCCGATGGGGATGGCGTTCTGGTAGTCGCTCTCGTACGCCGGCGCCCAGGTGGACACCTTCTGATACGGCTGCATCCACGCCCGTCCGCCGAGTGGCAGATGGAAACCGGTCGCTTCGCCGGTGACGGAATCCTGCTCGGCGACGCCGCGCGGAAAGCCGTAGCGGAAGGCGATGCCGTCCTCGTACGCGCGGACCGTGATCGTCAGCGGCGCACCCGACGCGGAGCGAAAGGTGAAGACGCGTTGCCGCGCACGGCTCCGGATGTCGCGCTGCTTGCCCGTCGTCATCCGGTACACGTCGGTCACCTCCGTGACCCGGGCGGCGGAGACGAGCGTCAAGCCGCGCGTGAAGTCCTCGCTCGTGCGGGCGATGCCGAGTGGCGACGGCTCGATCACCGATATCGCGCCATCGGGGGTCAGCCGGTCCACCTGGTAGTCGAGCGAGTCGCCCACCATGAGCAGCGTGAAGCGAAGAGTTCGCTCGCGATTGACGAGCGTGAGATCGGTGTTGAGCGCTGTCGAGTCGGTCCGTTGGGCGCTCGCCGAGCCGGCGAGCAACGCATAGACGGCGGCGATGGACAGCGATCGAATCATGCGACGAATCACTGCGGCACGTCGAAGAGTGGATGCGATGGCGGCTCCGCGTGAGCGCGGGAGAGCGATGCCGATGAAAGAACATAGCGCCAGCCTCACAGGCTGCGAGTCCAGTGCGCGCACCCATACGCACACAATCCGCCGCGAGAGATTCTCTCGCGGCGGGATATGTGCTGCCTGGTTAGCGAGCTCAGTCGCGAGCGTTCAGCTGCGACGCTTGCTTGCCGAGGAAGTTCCGAAACAGGGCCGCGGACGAGCTGAGGACTGCAGCGGATGGCAACCTCGGTGAACCGGCTACTTCGACGAGATCACGAAGCTGTTCCCATCCACGTCCTTGAACACGGCCGAGCATCCCCACTCGGCGACGCGCGGTTCGCCGTCGAACTCCACGCCGCGCGCGGAGAGCTCGCGGTAGGTCGCCATCACGTCGTCCGCCGAGAACGAGAGACCCGTGAAGGTGCCGACGCGATCCTCGTGACCCTTCGGTGTGAAGAGGACGACGCGCGTCTCGCCGCCGGGAATCCGAAGCTCGATCCAGCGCTGCGACTCGTCGAACGGCTGGTCGGTCGCGACCTGGAAGCCGAGCTTTTCGGTGAAGAACGCCAGCGCGCGGTCCTGATCGCGGACGGGAATGCCGGCGAACTTGAGGCTTTTGATCATGGGCTGACTCTCAGGCAGGGGAGGAGCGGAGGCACGCACGCCACACGGCGGTCGTCATCGACCGATGAAGGTTCGCGGACCTTGAGCAAACGCGGCAAGGCGTGCATTGTCTGCCGTGGCAACGAGTGCCACTACACTAGCCCTCACACGCCCGCGCATGCTCAGCCTCGATCCGTACGTCGTCGACGTACTTCTCCCGGACCTCGTCGGGCACGACCGGCGGCCGTCAGCGTACCTCGTGTATCTGGTGCTGTGGCGGCGCGCGCACGAGACGGGCGCCGAGGTCTCGGCCAGCCTGCAATCCATCACCGAGTCGACTGGACTGTCCAAGCGCGCGGTACAGGATGCGCTCGAGCACCTCTCGCGACGTCGCCTCGTGACGGCGCAGCGGGAATCGATGACTGCGGTAGCGCGGTTCCGCGTGCACGAGCCTTGGATCGAGAGGAGAAGACGCTCGGGCGCCGAGAGGTCCGCGTGACCGCCGTCCGACTACTCTCCGCGCTGACGCTCGGCGCGACACTGCTCGGTTGTGGGCGCCAACTCGACGCGCAGAGCGCGCGCTCCACGTTCACCGGGCACGTTCGTGTCTACTACATCGCCGCCGACGAGGTGGACTGGACGTTCATTCCCGCGCGTGCGGACCAGGCGCTCACGGGCGCGAAGGACGACTTCGGCAAGGATCCGGGGGCGCGAGGCGAGCTGGATCCCAACGCCACGACGTACCGGAAGGCGCTGTATCGCGAATACACAGACTCGAGCTTTCGCGCTCTCAAGCCGGTGGCCTCCGCATGGGCGCATCTCGGCGTGCTCGGACCGTTGATTCGCGGCGAGGTGGGCGACACGATCAAGGTCGTGTTCCGGAACCACGCCACGCGACCGTACAGCGTGCATCCGCACGGGGTGTTCTATCGCAAGAACGCCGAAGGGCTCTCGTATCTGGACGGCACCAGCGGAACCGACCGGCTGGACGACTCCGTCGCGCCGGGCAAGTCTCACGTGTATGTGTGGCCCGTTCCGGAACGCGCCGGGCCGGCGCATGGCGACGGCAGCTCGGTGTTCTGGACCTATCACTCGCACGTCGACGAAGGGAAGGACGTCAACGCGGGCCTGCTCGGGCCGCTCATCATCACGCGGCGGGGGATGGCACGCGCCGACGGATCGCCGAAAGACGTGGACCGCGAGTTCGTCACGCAGTACGGGCTGTTCGACGAGACGCTGAGCTGGTACTTCCCCGCCAACGTCGAGCGGCTGTACGGCGGTGCGAAGAACTACGACTCGACCGACGCGAAGGTGCGCGACTTCCACCACTTCTTCGCGATCAACGGCTACCTGGAGGGCAACGGCCCGATGCTCACCATGAAGGTAGGTGAGCGGGTGCGCTGGTACGTGTTCGCCGGATTGAACGAGCAGAACTCGTGGGACGTCCACACGCCGCACTGGCACGGCCAGACCGTCGTCGCGATGCACATGCGGACCGACATGATCATGCTCACGCCGATGATGTCCGCGGTGGCCGACATGGTACCGGACAATCCGGGCATCTGGCTGTATCACTGCCACATGCCTGGCCACTTCGCCGGCGGGATGTATACGCGCTTCCAGGTGCTGCCGCGGTAGTGAGTCACACGCTGGCAAAGTCGCTGCGTCACGCCATCAGCTCACCCTCGATCTCCACCCGCACCGCCTCCAACTGCGCGACTGCTTCGCTCTCCGCGCCGGGAGCGAGATCACCAATCGCCGCCAGCTGCGTCCACATCCCATGCAGCAACTGCAGAAGCCGCGCGCGGCGGGACGACAACATCTCGCACCGCACCCGCATGCGCTGCACGACGTCCATCTGCGCGCGCAGTAGCGCGCCGAGCTCGCGCATCTCATCGTCCGTGTGCGGTGCACTCTCGAGCGCCGTGAGCTGCGCCGCGATACGATCGGTCATGCTCACGCTGCTCTGATCGGCGAGTGCGTGGCGCTCGAGGTCGCACCGCTCGAGCAGCGCGACGAGCCGGTGCGCGGCATCGGCCGCGCGCACGGCCTCTTCGCGCGCGAGCCCGTCGAGCCGCGCCACGACCTGGTCGATGGCGCGGCGGTAGTCCGCGGGCTCGTGCCGCTCGGGTGGACGCACGGCACCATGCGCGGGCGCCAGGAGCCTGAGCAGCGCCGGTGAGCTCCATCCCGCCGCCGACGTCGTCGCGCCGAACAACAGGCGCACCGTCTCCCCCCATGTCAGCGCGTGGTGCCGCGTCCAGGGGATCACGGAAAGCACGACCGCGGCGGCTCCGATCACGAGCGACGACTCGACGAGTCCGAACCATCCGACACCCGCACCGGTGACGGCCTCCACCCATCGGCGTGTGAGGATCAGTGTAGGGAGTGAGAGAAGGAACACGCTCAATGCGCCGCGCACGAGGCGCGCGCGCCAGGGCAGCCGCCGCCACAGATCGCTCGGGCGACGCATGCTCCGCGGCCACCACATGCCCCACCAATCGGGGGGCCAGAATGCGATACGCGCCGTCTGGGCGAGCGACATTCCGCCGCCGACGACGTTCCAACCATGGAGTACCAGTCCAACAGGGACGAGCAGCGCGAGCAGCACGAGCAGCGCGCGATCGCCTATCGAGCGAAAGGGGCTGGCCGCGAGCACGAGCCAGAGCGCCCCCCACATCACCGCGTACGGGCCAAACGCGGGAAGCTCGCGCGCCGACACGGGCAGCCCGCCGGTGGCCTCCTCGTCCGCCAGCTCGAGTGCGTCGCGCAGCGCGCGCGCACTCACCCATCGGTTCGCCGGATCGGGCGCGAGGCAGCGCATCACGACGGATGAGAGAGCGGCCGGCACATCGGCCGCGACGGCGCGGAGATCAGGTGGCGCGCTCGTGGCTCGGTGCACCACGACGCCGTTACCGACCGCCGCAGCGAACGGCTCGCGGCCACTGAGCATCATGTACGCGACGGCGCCAAGCGAGTACAGATCGCTGCGCGCGTCCACGTCGGCCGCGCCCACTGCCTGCTCCGGCGACATGAAGCTCGGCGTCCCGACGATCATCCCCGTGGCCGTTAGGCTGTCACCACCGTCCTGCACCTTCGCGATCCCGAAGTCCGCCAGCACCGCGCGCCCCGAATCGGCGTCGAGCAGGATGTTGGCGGGCTTGATGTCGCGATGGATCACGCCGCTCCGATGCGCGCAGTCGAGCGCATCGGCCAGCTCGGTGAGGATGCGCTGCACGTCCGCGGTCGGCAATCGTCGCTCCACGCGCAACCGCTCGGCGAGCGTGGCGCCTCGAACGTAGCCCATGACGAAGTACCACACGCCGCCCACCTCGCCGAAGGTGTGCAGCGGCAGGATGCCCGGATGCGAGAGCTGCGCGGCGACTCGGGCCTCGCGCCGAAAGCGCTCGCGCCCCTGCTGCGCGTCCGCGAGCTCGGGCCGCAGCACCTTGATGGCGACGAACCGCTCCAGCGCGCGCTCGCGTGCCAGATACACGATGCCCATCCCGCCGTGGCCGAGCGAGCGCACGATCTCGTATTGATGTCCGAGTGCGGACTCCAACGTCGCGCGGAGCGCGGCATCGCGCTCGGTGAGGTCGTGGCTCGTGCCGAACGGTTTCGGCGCGTTGCCCGCGACGGCCGCGATCGCGGCGCGTACCGCGGGCAGGCTGTCGGTGCCTTCGGCGGCGCGCAGGAGCGAGAGCACCTCGTCGCGCAGCGCGACGTCGCTGGCACAGGCACGGTACACGAAGTCGTCGCGCTGGTCCGAAGGCCGCGTGCTCGCTTCGGCGAACAGTGCCTTCGCGCGCTCCCACTCATCGGGCGTCACGCGCCCTCGAGCTCTCGGCGAAGCCACGCGCGCGCAACGGCCCATTCGCGCTTCACCGTGGCCGGAGACACGCCGAGCGCCTCGGCCGTGTCCTCGATGCCGAGTCCACCGAAGTAGCGCAGCTCCACCAGCCGCGCCTGATCCGGATCGAACGCCGCGAGCCGTTCGAGGGCATCGTGCAGCGCGAGCACGTCCAGCTCGTCGTCGACGGCGGAGTCGCCCGCGCCGACGTCGCGGAGCGTGACCCGTTGGAGCGCGCCGCCGCGCTTCGCGGCGAGACGCGTCCGCGCGTGATCCACGAGCACACGCCGCATCATCTGCGCGGCCACGCCGAAGAAGTGCGCACGGCTGCGCCACTCCACACGCCGTTGATCCACGAGCCGCAGGTAGGCCTCGTGCACGAGCGCCGTTGCCTGCAGCGTGTGGGCGCCGTCCTCGCGCCGCATCGCGCGCGCGGCCTGCCGGTGCAGCTCGTCGTAGATCGCCGGGAGCAAACGCTCACCGGCCGCGGCGTCACCGGCCCGCCACGCGAGCAGCAGTCCGGTCACGTCGGGCGGGGTGTCGGGCGCGTCGGACTCGGGTGTGGATGGCGGCATGAGCAGAGGCGCGGGGGCCAGAGTCGACGAGCTGCGACTGGCGTTCGCCGCCGGGCGACGTTAGGCGGCGCGGATGGGAGCGTCAAGGAGCGCGACGCGAGTGGCTGAGCCGTTCCGGCGCGCGCTCCCGCGTTCCTGAATGACGCCGCCGGACCGCGAGCACGTGCGGACGGCGGACGTCGCCACTCCAGCCCACGAGTCACATGCCGCAGACCCTCGAACGTCCGCCTCGCGCTCCACGCACGCCATCGAACCATCCACTCGACGAGGAAGACGCATCGCTCCTGACGACTGATGATACCGCGGACGCGGCGCTGAGTGCCGCGCCTACTCCGGACGAGGAGTATCTCACGTTCGGCAACGTGGAGTCACGCAACGGGCTCCAGGAGCGGATCGAGATCCCGCTCCTCCTGCGCGCGCTCCGGCTTCCCCAGCGCGGGCGCGTGCTCGAGATCGGGTGCGGGCGCGGGGTCGCGCTTCCAGTACTCGCCGAGCGGCTGCACCCCGACGAGCTCACGGGAGTGGACATCGACCACGAGCTCATCGCGGCGGCGCGCGGGCGCGTCGCACGAACGAACACGCGCGCCGAGCTGCACGTGGCCGACGTGCGCGCGCTTCCGTTCGTCAGCGGGAGCTTCGACCTCGTGATCGACTTCGGCACCTGCTACCACGTCGGCGGCGGACCCACGGGACGGTTGACCGCGTTGAACGAGATCGCGCGCGTGCTGTGCGTCGGTGGGCTGTTCGTGCACGAGACGCGCGTCGCGCAGCATCTCGCGCATCCCGTGCGCTCGTTCGGGCGTCGGCTGCCGTGGAGCGCTGTCTCCATGCTCGCGCCCGACCGCAGCGCGCTCCTCTGGATGGCGCGGCGGCGCATCGGCCCTGTGCTCGTCTGAGGAATGTGGGCTACGTGCTTCGGTGACGTGGCCCGTCGACCTCGTGCGGCTGATGAAAGATGCCGACTGTTGCCGCGGCCTAGACGATACCACTATTGTCTCTGGCGATCGTGCCGCCCCGCCAGTGGTGCGCGGAGCGGCACGGTC
>JBDSDB010000027.1:0-14227 GCA_039920785.1 Gemmatimonadaceae bacterium | reverse complement strand
TTCAGACGGATCCAAAGATCGCGTCCGGAATCAGAATTCGTGAATTGAATCTCTCGCCGCAGCACACGATCGCTGCAGCTCATACGAGAGCCATCGCACGATATCACACACTCGATTGTCAATCAGCTTTTTGCCGTGCTCCCCATTCGTCCGGGGAAGGCGAAAGGTATCCGGGAGGCGATGAAGATCAAGGGGGTGAACGACTCTTTCTCATGCGCGTCTACACCTCTGAACGCGCAGCGCGCACACCTGCGCGACGCGATGGCTCACACCACGTACGAACCCTCGTTCCTTCGCGCATCACATGTTGCCGCCCAGCTCACCATCGACTCGAAATCCTCCGTGATCAGGCCGCTTCCTCCGTCAGAATGATCACGCCGCGTACGATTCCATCGAGCGACGACAATGGCGAGCACGACACCGCGCACTGGATGCTGCGCCCACGCCGATTCACGGCCGGGATCGTCAACTCGCGCAGTGCCGCCTGACCGGAGAGCACGCTGCGGATGGGGCCCGCCAACTGCTCGATGGGCAGCCCCACGTCCAGCGTGAGCACGTTGCTGTCGACGGCCTCGGACGACCGCAGCCCCCACAATTCCTCCGACCGCGCGTTCCACACCAGGACGCGCAGCTCGCGATCGACGACGATCACACCGCTCTTCAAGCTGGTGAAGATCGCGTCCTGAAACGCATTCAAATCGTTCAGTTCCTCGCCACGACGACGCAACTCGTCGTTCATCGTGTGCAGTTCTTCGTTCGTGCTGTGGAGCTCTTCGTTCATCGTCTCGAGCTCCTCGTTCGTGCTCTGCAGCTCTTCGTTCGTCGTCTCCAACTCTTCAACAGTGCTCTGCAGCTCCTCGTTGGTGGTCTCGAGCTCTTCGTTGGTGCTCTGAAGCTCCTCGTACGCCGTCTCCAGGCTCTGCTTCGATTCCTCGAGCTCCTGCTGCAGTCGCTTGGCGAGCGTCACGTCGACGAACACGACGCTCACACCCAGTGGCACGCCCGCTGGGTCTGGCAAAGGCGAGACTTCGATCGTGGTCCAGCGGTCGTCGGGTGACGCCCGCGGTCGCCACTGCACGTCGCGCGCAAGGACGGGGCGCCGATCGGCATAACACTCGTCCATGAGCGCTCGCAGGTCGACCGGCCGGTACGACAGTTCCAGATCCCGCACTGGTCGACCGATGTCCGCCAACGTCAAGCCGAACTGATGGCGAGCGCGCTCGTTGGACATCGTCAGCTGGCCAAGCCGATCGACGACGATCTGCGCTTCGGCCCCCGCCTCGAACGCCGCGTCGCGCAGCAGCACGTTCGGCGCTTCCGCCCGCTCGCGCTGCGTGAGCTGTGCCGGCGCGAGGAGTCGATCGCGCAACAGGAACCGCGGCGCCTTGCCGAATATTCGCCGCTTGAGGTCGATCGGCACGAAGGCGTTGCTCTGCGTCAGCAGCGCCTCGGCTCGACCGAGGAAGAGAATCCCGTGCTCGGCAAGCGCAAAGTGGAACCGCGCGAGGATCAGCGCCTGGGTGGGTGCGTTGAAGTACATGAGCGTGTTGCGACACACGAGCAGGTCGATGCGCGAGATGGGCGCGTCCTGCACGAGGTCGTTCCGCCCGAAGATGACGCTTCGTCGCAGATCCTTCGCAAACACATAGCGCCCATCCAGGCGCTCGAAGTACTTCTCGCGAAGCGGCACGGCAACGTCCTCGACCTGCTTTTCGGAGTAGATCGCGCTGCGTGCCGCGGCGAGCGCCTCGTCGTCCGCATCGGTCGCGTAGATCTTCACACGCCTGCGAAAGTCGTCCGGACCGAGCGCCTCGGCGAGTATCATCGCGAGCGTGTACGCTTCCTCCCCACTGGCGCATCCCGCGCTCCACACGCGAATCGGCGCGCGCTCACCCCGGCGGGCGAGCAGTGTCGGGAGGATCTCCTCGGAGAGGAAGGTCCACGGTCCATCGTCGCGAAAGAAGCGGGTGACGTTGATCAGCAACGTGTTGAACAGCTGCGTGAACTCGTCAGGCTCCGTCTCCAGGCGCTCCAGATACGCGGCCGGGGAGTCGATGCCGACCGTCTCCATCCTGCGCTGCACGCGACGCTTGAGCGTCGAGCGCTTGTAGCCCGTGAAGTCGAAACCCCGGTTTCGCTTCATGAATTCGAGGAGCTGTTCGAACTCGAATGACTCTTCGGGCTCCGACATCGCACGGGAGTGGGAGAACTTTCGCCAATAGACGGGGAGCCCCAACTTACCCCGCGGTCAGTGCTGCCGCTTGCCCCACTCCCTACGATTCGAAGAAGCCGGGAACTGCTGCGACGTCGGCTCTCTCATGGGCGAGACATGACCGCGCCGCACCGAGCGAACGTGCGCGATAGTCGTCGCAGTCATGTGCCTCGCGTCTCGCGCTGGGTCCGTCGTTGCATGATCCCGCCCGTACATCGGAGGGCTCAGCGTACGCGGTCGTCCGAGGCGCCTACCGACTTTCCTGGCGTTGGTATCGAGCTCGACCGCGCCGGTCGAGTCGCGACGACCGTAGTGAGGTTCGCCGACCCGCGGCTGGGGGCCGAGTGGATCGATCCCATCACGAGCTGCGCGAGATGGCCGGCGATGGAGTCGAGCGGGAGCACGGTCGCAGCGGGCACGCTCGCCAGCGTGCTGCGCGGCATACCGGGATACTGGGAGTCGTCGGGAGCCTGCACGACGATCATCCCGCCCGCGGCGTGGATCTCTTCGGCGCCGGTGCTCCCGTCACGCAGGTTGCCGGAGACGACCACGCCGACTACCCGCGCGCCGTAGCTCGCGGCGGCGGATCGAAAGAGTGGATCCACGGCTGGACGACAGCCGTTCTCGGGTGGCCCGCGTTCCACGCGCACGCCGCCGCGCACGACGAGCAGATGGAAGTCCGGCGGCGCGACATAGATGACGCCGCGCCGCGTCACTTCACCGTCGACGGGATGCTTGGCGGGAAGCGCGCCCGCGCGCGCGAGCAGCGCGGGAAGCACGCTCGCCGACGTCGGCGGGATGTGCACGGTGACGAACACTCGCGCGGAGAGCGCCGAGGGCAAGCCGCCGACGAGCCGCAGCAGCGCCCCCACCGCACCGGCGGACCCGCCGATCACGATGACGTCGCGCACTTGGGACATGCATCGACGTGCTGCATTTCTCCGGCCAAGCCGCACCGCCGATGGCTCAACGACGACGCGCCGACGTTTCCGTCGGCGCGCATCGAGTACCGTCGCTCAGCCTCCCACGAACGAGCGAGGCTCAGGTCTCGTCGAAGGGACGGCCCGGACGATCGTCCTCATCGTCATCGGCACCGTCCAGATCATCGTCGAGGTCGACGAGGTCGTCGTCATCGTCGTCGTCGTCATCGTCGAGGTCTTCGTCGTCGTCATCCTCGTCGTCGTCCTCGTCGTCGTCCTCATCATCGTCGTCGAGGTCGTCGTCGAGGTCGAGATCATCGTCCTCGTCGTCGAGGTCCTCGTCTTCCTCGAGGTCCTCGTCCCCGAGATCGTCGGCATCGTCGTCGCGAGGCGACAGCGAGAGTGAGTCGACGGCGGCGGCGAAGGCGCCGAGCGACTCCGACATCTCGAACTTGTCCGGCATTGCAGAGGTCTCCGGTGGGGAAGTAGTAGGGAGGTCGCGCGCCAATCGTTACAGTGTCGCCCGTTCCCGCTTGGCTTCACGCGAGATCTTCTTGCGATCGCTCTGGGCAAGGAGACGCTTGCGCAGACGTATCGACTGCGGCGTCACCTCGATCAGCTCGTCGTCTTCGATATACTCTAACGCGCCTTCCAACGTCAACTCCCGAGGCGGCTCGAGCCGGATGTTCTCGTCGGTTCCGGTCGTGCGCATGTTGGAGAGCTTCTTCTCTTTCGTCGGATTCACGTCCATGTCGCCAGGCCTCGAGCTCTCGCCGACAATCATTCCCTCGTACACCGGCTCGCCTGGAGAGACGAACAGGGTGCTCCGCTCCTGAAGCGCCGCGAGTGCGAACGCGATGATCGTGCCATTCTCCATCGACACGAGCGTGCCGCGAGACCGCGTCGCCAGGTTGCCCGCCCATGCGCCATACTCGAGAAACCGGTGATGCATGATCCCGGTGCCTCGGGTGTCGGTAAGGAACTCGGAGCGATACCCGAAGAGCCCGCGCGCCGGGATGCGATAGAGCACACGCGTGAGACCCTGCCCCGGGTTCTTCATCTCGATCATCTCGCCGCGCCGCGGTCCCAACTTTTCGATCACGGCGCCGAGGTATTCTTCCGGAACGTCGATGGCGAGCTCCTCGTACGGCTCGAGCCTCTCACCATTGAGACCGGACTTGAGGATCACGCGCGGCCGAGAGACCTGAAATTCGTAGCCCTCGCGCCGCATGGTCTCGATGAGGATGGACAGATGCAGCTCGCCGCGTCCGCTCACGGTCCACGTGTCCGTGGAATCGGTATCCTCGACGCGCAGGGCGACGTTTCGCTCCAGCTCCTTGTACAACCGATCGCGGATCTGTCGCGACGTCACGAACTTCCCCTCCTTGCCCGCGAAGGGAGAGTTGTTGACGAGGAAATCCACGCTGATCGTCGGCTCCTCGACGGCGATGCCCTCGAGGCGCTCGGGATGCTCGACGTCGGTGACGGTCAGCCCGATCTCGACCCCTTCGAGGCCAGCGAGCGACACGATCTCGCCGGCCGGAGCGCTCTGGACCTCGGTGCGATCGAGCCCGTCGTACACGTACAGCTTCGTGACCTTGGCCTGCTCGTGCTTCTGATTGACGTCCATCGGCAGCAGCAGCACCTGATCGCCGACCTTCACCGTGCCGCGCTCGATGCGTCCGATGCCAAGGCGGCCCAAGTACGGGGAGAAATCGATCGTCGAGATGAGCATCTGGAAGGGGGCCGACGAGTCGCTCGGCGCCGGCGGAACGGCCGAGAGGATCGTATCGAACAGCGGCGACAGATCGACCGGGGTGACCTCCATGTCCATCGTCGCGACGCCTTCACGCGCCGACGCGTACACCACCGGCGCTTCGAGCTGCGTTTCGTCGGCCTCGAGCTCGATGAACAGATCCAGGACTTCGTCGTGGACACGCATCGGGTCGGCGCCAGGCCGGTCGATCTTGTTGATGACGACGATGGGGGTGCGGCCGAGCTCGAGCGCCTTACGCAGCACGAACCGCGTTTGCGGCATCGGGCCGTCGAACGCGTCCACGACGAGCAACACCCCATCGACCATGCGGAGGATGCGCTCGACCTCGCCGCCGAAGTCGGCGTGGCCCGGCGTGTCGACGACGTTGATCTTGGTGTCCTTCCACCGGATCGAGGTGTTCTTGGCGAGAATGGTGATGCCGCGCTCACGCTCGAGCGGATTGGAATCCATCACGCGCTCGGCGACGACCTGATTGTCCCGGAACGCGCCGGACTGCCGAAGCATCTTGTCGACCAGGGTGGTCTTCCCGTGGTCGACGTGAGCGATGATGGCGATGTTACGAATCTGCATAGCCCGGTAATATACCCTGGCGGCGGGACCCCCAACAAGCTGGTGTGTTTTCCCACTTGACCGAATGGTCCAAGAGGTGCAGGATGGAGGCGTAAGCTAACCAGAGCAGGAGGTGTCCGATGCACTACCAGCATGACCCCGCCCTCGTGCAGTACCCACATGGTCGCGGCTATGGCCACGATTACATGCGCGGCGGGGAGGTACTCGGCGGCTATGGGTACGCAGAGCGCGACGAATACATGCGCTCGCGTGGCGAACTTGGAACGTCTCCAGCGGAGGGGACAACCGAGGACACATCAGGGGATGGGGAGAGCTCCCCGGCGTGAGTCGGCGTGATGCCGGCGTCAGCAGATCCGATCTTCACTCAGAAAAAACGGGACGCCAGGAGGCGTCCCGTTGGTGTTTCAGGCGCTCGGTGATCAGCGCCGAGCGGCTGCGGCGGCCGGCTTTGGCGGCTCCTTCGCCGTCAGCTCGGTCTCGGCGAACGCCGTGTCCAGGCCGCGGGCCTTGAGCGCGCCGAGGAACATCGACTTGTCCACCGCCTTGGCGTAGCCCTCGGCCGGTTCGATGAGCGCTCCGTCCACGAGCTCCAGCAACGCGTCGTTGAGCGTGACCATCCCGAGCCGCTTCGAGGTTTGCATGACCGTGGGAATCTGGAAGGTCTTGCCCTCGCGGATCAGGTTCGTGACGGCGGTGATCGACAGCAGCACCTCACGCGCAGCGACGCGGCCGCCACCGATCTTCTTGCACAGCGTCTGCGAGATCACGCCCTTGAGCGACTCCGCGAGCATGACGCGGATCTGCGACTGCCGGTCGGCGGGGAACTGATCGATGACGCGGTCGATCGTGCCGGCGGCGGTCGTCGTGTGGAGGGTACCGAAGACGAGATGGCCCGTCTCCGCGGTCTCGATGGCGATCGACACCGTCTCCAGATCACGGAGCTCTCCAACGAGGATGATGTCGGGATCCTCGCGCAGCGCCGCGCGCAGCGCGCTCTTGAACGAGCCCGTGTGCACGCCGACCTGGCGTTGCGTGATGATGCATTTCTTGTTCGGGTGCACGAACTCGATCGGGTCCTCGATCGTGATCACGTGATCGCTGCGCGAGCGATTCACGAGATCGATGAGTGAGCAGAGCGTCGTGGACTTTCCGGAGCCCGTCGGTCCGGTGACGAGCACGAGACCCTTGTTCAACTGGCAGAGCTTCTGGACCTCGGGCGTGATGCCCATCTGCTCGACCGTGACGACCGTCGCGGGGATCTGGCGGAACACCGCTGCCGGACCTCGGCGATCCTTGAGCGCGTTCGCGCGAAAGCGGGCGATCCCCGGCAGCTCGTATGCGTAATCCGTGTCGTTGGAGTCGAGATACTCGCGTCGATTGCGCTCGGGCATGATCGAGCGGAGCATCGCATCGACGGCGTTCGGCTCCAGCGGTTGCTGGTCCAGACGGGCCATCTCGCCGTGCAACCGCAGGATCGGCGGCTCGCCGCATCGCAGGTGAAGATCGGACGCTCCGCGCTCCACCATCAGTCGGAGCAACGCGTCGAGCGTGCTGCGCGCGTTGTCGGAGCCGTCGAAATGGCCGATGACGTCGGCGTCGGCGGCGATCGTGGCGTTCGCGGAGGTCACGAGGCGGATCGAGCCCGACGATGTGGGCGTCGGTTGACTGCGGAGTGTCGCGGGGACCGGCGGCGCGGCCGCCACGCGGCTGCCGCTGACGGCGGCGGCGGTGCCGAGATCCCGAGCGTGATCGACCAGGCGATCCCGCTCACGTCCCTCGTCGATCGTGATGCGAACCTGCCAGCGATGGTCGGCGCGGCTCGCATCGATGGTGAACGCTCCCTCGTCGGAGACGTAGGCGAACGTCGTCGCCTGGGCGGCATCGAGCGACGCGGCCGCAGCGACGGGCGCGATCTCGCGCAGCAGCGCGACCACCTGCGCGGACGTCAGCGGCGCCTTGGTCACGGGTCGCGGTGCGCCGGCGATTTCGAGCTCGGCGAGCGCGTGTTCGTCCAGACGCAGGGCACTCGCGCGATGGCTGACCATCGCGGAGAGGAAGCGGTCGAGCTGAGCCATGGACTAGGAGAGCGGTCGGGCGTGGGCGATGTGCGCGCGGTTCACGATCTGGAGCTGATCGGTTCCGAAGAGCGCGATGAACGGCTGCTTCGTGTCATTGAGAATGTCGACCAGTCTCGGCCTTCCCATGCGCACCTCGGGGAAGATCGACCCGTTGAGGGTCGATCCGTCGATCAGACCGAGCTCGACGTGCATGCCCACGACACCCCGATCCACGCTGTCGTCGTCCGACGGCAGCGCAGTGCTGACCACTGCAATCTGAGACTTCTGAACAAGGAGGAGGTCACTGTTCGTGAGCGCCAGCGGCAGGAAGGGATCGTCGGCGTTGAGGAGGTCGAGCGGCTCCTCCGGCCCGGGTCGAAATCTGGCGAACGGCTGGACGAAGACGTCGCCCTCGAGGCGGCGTCCGTTGGCCAGCGTCACGTCGACGCCGCGCCGAGTTTTTTCAATCCGATAGTCGTCGGTCATGACATTCAGTGTCGGTAAGTGGGTCCTCGCATTGAAGGACGGTCTGGTAGTGGCGTCGTCACGGCGCCGTGGGTTACGTTGCGCTCGTGCTCGGACGCGTTCTCGCCATCCTCGGGCTCCTTGCCCTGAATGGCTTCTTCGTGGCAGCGGAGTTCTCCGTCGTACGCTCGCGCCGCTCTCGCCTCGAGGCGATGGCGCGTGCTGGCGACGCGAAGGCGCGCATCGTCCTTCGGGCCACGACGAGCATGGCGCGATTGCTCTCGGCGAGCCAGTTCGGCATCACGCTCGCGAGCATCGGCATCGGCGCACTGGCCGAAGAGACGCTGTCGCACGCGTTCGCGGGCGCCTTCGCCTCCTTCCCGATCTCGGCTCGGATCGGCGCCGCCGGCCTCGGTACGTTCTGCGCGCTCGCGGTGGTTACCTATGCGCACGTGGTGTTCGGTGAGCTTGCGCCGCGAAGCGCCGCGCTGAACCATCCGGAGGAGGTGTCGCGCTGGCTCGTGCCCCCGCTGATGCTCTTCGCATGGATCACGACGCCGTTCACCTGGCTGCTGAATCTGTCGGCGGAGGCCGTGTTGAAGCTGTTCCGACAGCGCCCGGTGAACGCGGAGGAGAATGTGCACTCTGCGGACGAGTTGCGGATCCTGGTCGAGCAGAGCCAGGAGGTGGGCGTGCTCGAGCGACAGGACGCGGCGCTCATCGAAGGGGTATTCGAGTTCTCCGAGAAGAACGCGCGCGAAGTGATGACGCCGCGCACCGCCATCGACGCACTGCCCTTCGAGGCGACGCTCGACGAGGCCGTGGCACTCGTGGTCGAGACGCAGCGCTCGCGCTACCCGGTGTACGAGGACTCGATCGACAACATCATCGGGCTCTTTCTCGCCAAGGACCTCATCCCAGTACTCCGCGATCGGTCCGAGCGATTCGCGGTGAGCGAGGTGATGCGACCGGTGCATGTGGTGCCGGGCTCGCGCGAGGTGGAGGAGGTGCTCGCCGACTTCAAGCGATTGAAGGAGCACATGGCCGTCGTGCTCGACGAGTATGGCGGCACCGCGGGGATCGTGACGATGGAGGATCTCCTCGAAGAGATCGTCGGTGAGATCCTCGACGAATACGACGACCCGGAGGCACTCCCGTCTACCGATCCGGACGCGGACGTGCTGGTCCAGGGCGCCACGAACATCGGTGAGCTCAACGAGCGGTTCGGGCTCGAGGTCCCCGACGACGAGTACTCGACGATCGGCGGCTACATCTTCGGTGCGCTGGGGCGGCTCCCGGTGGCAGGCGACCGCGTGACGGCGAGCTACGCGGTGTTCACCGTGCGCGCGATGGACGGCCGGCGCATCGAGACGCTCGCAGTGGATCTGCACTCGGTGGGCGACCGGCGAGAGAAGGAGCGAGAGTCACGCTGATCGTATCGAATGGCCGTTGAGCGGTCAACCCACCCGCCCCCTCCGCACGATCTCCGCGCAGAGCAGGATCGCTTCGATCATGCTGGAAGGATCCGCAAGGCCCTGCCCCGCGATGTCGAGCGCCGTGCCGTGGTCGGGTGAGGTACGCGGGAATGGAAGTCCCAACGTGACGTTTACGGCCGACCCGAACGACGCGACCTTGATCGCGGTCATTCCCACGTCGTGATACGGTGAGATGACCGCGTCGAAGGCGCCGCGCATTGCGCGCACGAACACGGTGTCCGCGGGAAATGGTCCCGCGATTCCCGCGTCGCGGGCGGCCGGCGCGAGAAGCTCGTCGTCCTCGCGGCCGAAGCGGCCACCGTCGCCGGCGTGCGGATTGAGCGCGCAGAGCGCGATGCGCGGCTCCTCGATGCCGAACCAGCGCCGCAGCCCATCGCGCGTGACGAGTGCGGCGCTGAGGATGGCGTCACGAGTGAGTGCGCGCGGCACGTCGCGCAGCGCGATGTGCGTCGTCGCGAGCACGACCCGAAGTGGGTTTGTCATGCCGTCGCGCGCGCGGGTGGCAGCGAGCATCATCGCGACGCGGTGGCCGGTGCGCGCCGCGAGCATCTCGGTGTGACCGGGGAAGTCGAATCCACCGGCGAGCAACGCCTGCTTGTCGAGCGGCGCCGTGACGATACCGTGGACCTCGCCGCGCTGCGCGAGCACGATCGCGCGATCGACCGAGACGCCGGCGAGCTGGCCGCCACGGGCCACGGCGTCGCCACGATGATGCCATTCGCCGACGACGTCATCCACCGCGGCACCGGCGTTCTCTGGCCCCACCACCACGAGATCCGCCGCGGCGCGGACGCGCGCGTCGGCGCGCGCCGCGGTGACGATCTCGGGCCCGATGCCGCGCACGTCGCCGAGGGTGACGGCGAGGCGCGGCCGATCAGTCACGGTGTGTCGCTCCGACGACTCACTGCGCCGGCGCGGCGGGCAACGGCGCCGAGGCGATCGCTTCCGTCCTCACCGACACGTACGTCTGCTTGCGCAGCCCTTCGAGTAATCGCCGCACGCCCCCCTCCTCTGCCAGCCGCGAGCGGAAGCGTTCCTTCATCTCCGCCAGCGTGAACTCGCCGCCGGGATCGACCGTGACGGGCTGCGCCACGACGACCTTGATCGGAATGTTGCCCGTGCCCGGGACGTCGAACATGACGATGTCGTTCGGCTTCACGTTCTCGAACGCCTTCTGGTACTGCGCGGGAAGCTGCGCGCGGGTCAGCGGCGTGAGGAGGGTGGTCTCCTCGAGCGCGCGGAAGTCATGGTGCTTCTTGGCGAGCGTGTCGAACGGCGTTCCCGCGCGCCATTGTGTCAGCACGGTGTCCGCTTCGAGCCGCGCTCGCGCGACATCCGCGGAATCGATCTTCGGCGTGATCAGGATGTGTCGCGACTTCACCTCCGCGGCGTTGATACGATCGACGCGGATGATGTGATAGCCGAACGGCGTCTCCACCACGGGGCTCAACTGGCCCGGCTGGAGCGCGTAGTAGCCAAAGAGCCAGCGGTCGAACTCGGGGACCATCTTCCCGCGACGGGTCCAGCCCAGATCGCCGCCGCCGTCGCGACTGCCCGAGTCGGCGGACTCGCGCTTGGCGAGCTTCTCGAAGTCGCCACCCGCCTTGATCTCCTTGAGCAGCGACTCGGCCCGGGCGCGTGCCACTTCCTTGGCCACGGCTGACGCTTTCGGCGCGACGATGATCTGGCGCCAGCTCACGGAGGGCTCGCGCTTCGGCATCGCCGCCTTGTTGCGGTCGAAGGCCTCCTTGACGTCGGCGTCGGTGACGTTGACCGGCACCATCTTTCCATCGTCGCGAAGTTTCTTCGTCGTGCGGCTGATCAACTCGTTCCGTCGGATCCCCTCGGCGACGAACTTCTTGTACTCCTCCGGCGTGCCGTAGCCTGCCTTCGCGAGCTCGCCCTTGAATTCGGCCTCCGAGCCGAAACGGCTCCGCACGGCCTTGTACTGCTGATCGACCGAGGCGGTGACGTCCGACTCCGGAAGCTCGACCTTGAGTTCCTTCCCCTTCCGGAGCATCAGCTCCTCGTCGACGATCTCGCCGAGCACCGCCGTCGAGAAGGCAACGAAGGCCGCGCTGTCGGTCGGGATCTGTGCGCCTTCCTGTCGCTTGGCGATGAGCCGCTCACGCAGATCGGATTGCGTGATCACGACCTCGCCCACGACCGCGACGAGCCGATCGAGCGGGATGTCTGCCGCCGGAGCGAGGCTCGTCGGAGCGGCGTTCGGAGCCGGCGTCGATGGCGGCGGCGTCGATGGCGCGGGCGGGGCGCCCGCCGGTTGCTGGGCGATGAGCCCTGCGGGAGCGGCAGCCAGGAGTGCCGCGGCGGAGACTAGGAGTCGAAGTCGCATATCCTCGAAATACCCGCGGCCCGGCCGTGAAGGTCCGGGCCGCTCGTGAGCGGATGGCGAGCGAGCCATCCGCGCTGGTTTACGGCTTGCTCGGCGCCGGGTTCGACGGGGCCGGAGCGGACGGCGAAGGCAATGGCACCTGACCGGGAGCCGCGCCCTGCGGCGCCTGACCCATGCCACCACCACCTGGAAGCGGGACAGCGGACTTGGGCTGATTCGCGGCGCGGGTGGAGTCGGCGACGACGCGCACTCGTTGCGCACGCTCCACCGCTCGGTCGATCCCCGCCGCGTTGACCTTGGCGTCGAACTTGTTCATCAGCACGATCTGCAGCGGAGAGGGCACCGGCACGGGCTGAACCTCTCCCGCCATGATCTTGTCGAGGTAGGCTTCGATGCGCGACGCGGCCAGACGCTCGCGCTCGGCTGGCGTCTTGGCGCTGTCAGCGAGCGACGTCGGATCGATCCCGAGCGCCTTCCACGTCATGGCGACCGCCTGGACGAAGTCGCGATGCAGCCCCGTGACCTCCTCGGGCGTGGGGCCCATCTTGGCGCTGTCGGCGCGCTTCACGAGCACTTCGCGCTGCGCCATGTTGGTCACGTACTGACGCACGAGCGAGTCGGGCGCGCTCTGGATCTGCTGGGCGATCCGTCCGCTCTGTGGCGCGGACAGGAGGACCAGCGCGAGCCGGCCAACCGTGAGATCACCGCCGCTGAACGTCGCCACGACCGTCTTGTCGTTGCGGGCATCCATCGGGTCCTTGGCCAGCGCCTTCATCTTGGCGGCCGCGTCCGACTTGAGCTCGACCTTCGCCGCGACTTGCGCCTGCGCGATGTAGGTGCTCTCGGCGACCTGCCGGGTGCGATCGCCGGCCTGCTGTCCGAATTGCGCCTTGGCTTGGTCCCAGGTGCTGCGCTGGATGATGTGATAGCCGAAATCCGTCTCGACCAGCGGCGAGATGTCGCCGGGCTTGAGCGCGGCCACGGCATCGCCGAATGGCTTGACCATGATGCCGCGCTGGAACACGCCCAAGTCACCGCCCTTCTGCGCGGTGTTGTCCTGGCTGTACTTCTTGGCCATGTCGGCGAAGTTGGCGGCGGTGACCTGCGCGCGCACCGACGCCGCCTTCTTCTGGATCGAATCCTTCACCGCGGGAGTGGAGCCCTTGGGGACCATGAACAGGATGTGGCGCGCGGCGTACAGTCCACCCGCTGCACTCTCGTACCCGCTCTGCGATCCCGAGTCGTGCGGCATCTTCGCCGCGATGGACTCCATGAACTTGCCGAGCTTGGCGTTCTCGATCATGCCGCTCGCGGCCGCATCGATCGCCTTGGGATCGCTGAGCGAATCGCCACGCGCCGCCGCCGCGCCCAGCAGCTGGTAGGGCACCCACAGGTCGCGCGCGATCAGGCTGGCGACCTCGCGGCTGACCGGCACCTGCATCTTCGCGTTACCGAGCATGTCGCTCAGTCGGGTCACCGAGAGCTCCTGCGCACCGGCACGCGCGACCACGTCCACGTGGGCCGTGAGCGCGTCCTTGAGGCCGCCGCACGCAGCCAGGGTCGTCGCGCTGAGCGCAAAGACGAAGATCGGAGAACGTTTCATGAGAGACGATTTCAGAAAGAATGAGACGGGCGTCAGACGACCGCGCGCAGGGCGCGCACGAGCCCATCGAGAAGTGGGGCTCCCCCGAGCCGAGTGAGCTTGAGGGACAGCGGGTGCGCACGTCGCACCTCCGCCTGGAACTGCACTTCGTGGAACGCCGCGGAGAGCCCCTTCATCCGGGGAATCGCGGAATCTCTAAAGGTAATACGGGCTTCCTCGCCGCGCACCAGGATCCCTTCGATGCCCAATGTACCCCCCACCACCCGGAGGAGCGCCATCGCGAGCATGGCCTCGGCGGGCGACGGAAGAGGGCCGAACCGGTCGCGCAGCTCCGCACGCAACGCCTCGATGTCTTCCGGCACATCGTATTTCGCGAGGCGCTTGTACACGTCCAGCTTGGCCTCCTGCGACTCGATGTAGTCGTCCGGCAGATAGGCCGGAATGTCCATCGAGACGTCGGCGGGCTGAGGCCGCGGCGCGCTCTCGCCTCGCATGAGGCGCTGTACCGTCTCGTCGAGCATTCGGAGATAGAGGTCGAAGCCGACGGCGTGCACGTACCCGGATTGCTCCGCGCCGAGCAGGTTGCCGGCGCCGCGCATCTCCATGTCCTTGAGGGCGATCTTGTAGCCCGCCCCCAGCTCCGTGTGGTGCTCGAGCACCTGGAGCCGGCGCTCCGCCTCCGGGTCCACGGCGTCGGGCACGAGGAGATAACAGTAGGCGCGGCGATGTGACCGCCCGACACGACCGCGCAGCTGATAAAGCTGCGCGAGCCCC
>JBDSDB010000026.1:0-17895 GCA_039920785.1 Gemmatimonadaceae bacterium | reverse complement strand
CGACGCGCACATCGGCCCTCTCGAGTGCGACCTGCGCCCCTGAACGTTCAGGCTGGTCCCATCTCCTCGTCCTCGACTACCAGGACACCGGAGTCAGCGTCCCCAACCCGTGTCATCGTCGTGGGCTGAACGCGCGGCGCGTGCGCCATCACGTGCACGTACTGCTGCACCTCCTTCAACCCGAGGCGCTTGCGCTTGGGATCGTACGACAGCTCGTTCAGCATCACACCGTACGCCAATGGCACGTCGGACTTCGCCGTCACGGTTCGGTCCTTGTCCACCGACAGCGACGCATTCGCACCAGCGACGGCCGCGACGTCCGCCGAGAGGTCCACTTTGCCTCCTCGCTTGTCCAGTGCATCGAACGTGAGCGACGTGCATGAGTGCACGCCTTGCGCAATGTAGTACTTCGCGTCGTCGCGCATCGCGGAGCGTTCACGGTTGAACTCGAGGTCGCCCAGCCGGTTCTCGAGGTCGAACACATCGGTCACCGAGTCGAGCGTGCACCCTTCGAACCTGAACGTATACACCTCACTGCCGGATCGCTCGAGCGAGGCCCCCGCACGAGCGCCGACCGCGCCAAGCAGTGCCATGAATCCCTGCAGGAAGCTGAGCGCCACCGACCCCGTCGTCGCGCTCGACGTCGTCGACGCGATGTCGAGCACGGGTTCATTGCGCGCAATCGGGGGCTCCTCGAACGGCACGCGGAGCACACTGGCCAGCGGTCCGCTCACATATGTCCTTCCGTCCCGCACGCCGAAGACGGTGAGCACCGCGAGCGAGCGCCGCGGTCGAGCCAGGACGTGCGCCCCATACTTGCCGAACAGCAGCCGCGCCAACGGATCGGTTGTCCCTTTAGACCACATGTTGCTCCTCCGCGTATGGGCGCAGCGTCTCGACCCACTGCTGCAACTCGGTATCCTCTGCCGCGCGCGCGATGCGCGCGGCATCATCGAGCAGCCGGCGAACGCGACGCCGTACGCGCGGGGCGATCGTCAGGTCTGCCGACCGCATCATCCCGTCGGCCATCATCACATACGCGCGACCGCGCTGCCGGCCGTCGGCACGCCGAGCGACGCGTGTGGCACCGGCAAGGGCATCGCGTGCTTTTCCCTCGGACAAGAGGGACGCGATACTCGCCAGCTCCACCTCGTTCTCGAGCGTGCGCAGAACATTCCCCACCTCCGCGCCGGCAGGCAAATGCCACCCGCTACCCACGATTACCGTCGCGCCCCAGAAGTACGGGCTCGCGAATGGCGTCGGTGAGTCGGTGTCCTCGACCCACTCCATGAGCGTTCGCGCGCTCACGATCGCTCGCGGCTCGGCCTTGTGCCTTCGCAGGAGCTCGTAGTGCGCGCGACACGCCGCGAGCGCTTCCTCGCGCGGCATGCGGCGCAGGTCACGTACCGCCCGGAACAGCGCCGCGGCTGGGCGATAGCCGGGATGCGCGAGGTGCACCAGGAAACGATCGAGCAGAACGTTCGCGGTGACGTCCACGACTGGCCACAGGTTCGACAGCACGGCGCTGGCGCCCGCGCTCAGCAGCGCGCCGGGAATGCCCCACGCCAGGTCGTCGTCCGGCGTCATCGCCACGGCGCCGGCTTCGCACGCGACGAGCACCATGAGCGCGCTCTTGTCCAGATCGCCGACGCCCAACATGTCCTCGACGGACCACGGCTCATCGTGCATGACGAGGTGCGATGACTTGAGATCGCCGGGCGCGAAGTGACCATGCGTCCCGAACACCACCAGATCGCTCGACTGAATCGCTTCGTTCACCGCGGCGCGCGTCATCGCGGCGCCCGTCGCCAACGACCAACGCCCATCCTCGCCGAGCCGTTTGCCAAATTCCTCGAGGGTGACCCGCGTGCCGACCAGATCTCCGCGCGGGTCGGCGAAGCCCGCGATCTTGCGGAGCGCGCGCGGTCTCAGGCGATACTGACTCGCTGCGATGGCCTGCAGCGCCGGCGAGTACTCCACTGGCATCACCTCGCACAGGAAGCTCGCATCCGACGTTTCGATTCCGTTGATCGCAAACTCCTGCCCGCACGCTTTCGACAAGTGGAGCGGCAGCCCGCGCGTCGTGAGATCCGGCACTAGGACAAGCTGCGTGATGCCCCACGAGCTCAACATCTGCGCGAACTTGCAGAAGAAGTGATCGTGCAGGATCGTCGCGATCTCGAGCAGCGCCTCCGTCTGCCGCCCGCCGAGCGACTTCGAGACGTTCGCTTCCTGATGCAGCGCGGTGAGCGCACGAACCTGCTCGATCGTGAACGACGGTGTCTCGAGCAGCGTCACGACGACGCCGTCCGCACCACGCGTGTAGATCGCGCCGACCGTTGCATCACGCCCGATCACGAAGTCGAAGATCGCGATGCCGCCGTCGAGCGGGAGCGCATCGATGAGATCCTCCACACGGACCGACACGCCGAGCTGCGCAGCGAGCTGGGGGTTTCGGGCGCGAATGGCATCGCCGGCTTCACGCATGCGCTCGCCCGAGCGCCGCACGGCATGGATGGGACGCAGGAAATCCGCCTGCGCGGGACCTTCGAGGCCCTCCACGGCCTCAGCGAGGGATCGTGACGCATCGGCGAAGGCACGAACTGCCGGATCATCGATCAGCGCGTCCCACGAGCGACGGACCGCGGCGGTGCAGTAGGCCGGAGCCTTGTATCGCTGAAGAAGATCGGTCGCGAGCTCCTTTCCGTCGCTGTCGATCATGCGCAGGGTGTCGGTCACAACGCGCGCATCGAGGCCGGCGTTCTCCAGCACGTCACCGCCGACGGCTCGCTTCCACTCGCGCCCACCCCGCAGCGCGAGCCCGAGGCGCACGTCACACACGAGATACGCTGCCTCGAGCGCATCGCGCACGTCGCGTTGCTCCATCGCGCGGCTCATGACATGGACCAGGTAGCGATCCATGGCCGGAACGCCATCGACGTTCGGCGGGGCAGCGAGGACGCGCTCGGCGCGCAGACGCATGTCGTCGACGCGGGCGCGGAATTCGGCACGCACCGGCTGATTCCCGAGTGAGGCGCCGATGTCCGCCGCGGCAGCGATGACCCCTTCTGCGCAAAGGCCACCGTCGTACAGGGCGAGCGCCTGGTCGAGCACCGCAATCCGATCGCGTCCGGTCAGTTCGCCGGCGAGCAAGCGTAAACGATCGCCACCTTCCTGATGGCGGAACGCGGAACGGTACACGTCCGCCATCGACTGCGCGCTCACCGCGATTCTGCCTTCGACGCCCGCCGTGCGCGCGGCAGCAAGCGCGACCTCGTGGCACGCGAGCGCTTCACCGTAGCGTGAGCGACGCGCGCACACGCGACCCGCGTTCCGCGCCCACGTGTGCACGGCATCCCAATCCTCGATCGACACCGCGTGCGCCCACGCGCTCCGGTAGTGATCCTCCGCGCCCTCGTCATCCTTCGCGTCGGACAGGGAGAGGCCGATCGCGCCCTCCAGCTCGACGAGCGTGCCGACCTGCTCGCGGTCGAAGAGGTTCACCGGCCCGATGAGGGCTCGGAGGCTGCGTTCGGGGACCGGAGGCCGGAGCAGCGCATCGGCGTCGTGCACGATCGCCGACGCGCCGTCAAAATCGTCGGATGCGCGTCGCGCCGCCGCGCGGCTCAACATCCACCGCACCTGGGCAAAGCGATTGCCGGATCGTCCGGCTGATTCCTCGGCGAACGCGAAGCGCTCGATGGCGTCGTCCAGCCGCTTGGCGCGACGCAACACGCGTCCCTGTCCACCGACCGCTTCGTGTAGTCGTGGCCCATCGGGGCCGATGACCTTCTCCGCGAGGCGGAAATGCATCATGGAGAGGCTGCTGTCCGCCTCGAGGGCAATGTTGCCGATGGCGAGCAGAGACTCGATTTCACCTGCGGTGTCGCCCGCTCTCTTGTGGCGGTGCAACTCGTCCTGGAGTTCGCCGATACGGGTGCTCAGGTCGGCAACGCCCGAGTCATGTGGGGTGGGGCCCATCAGTACTCCTGCGCAATCGCGTGATCCGCTGCCTGGGACGGCGCTCGACGAT
This sequence comes from Gemmatimonadaceae bacterium, assembly GCA_039920785.1. Lineage (GTDB taxonomy): Bacteria > Gemmatimonadota > Gemmatimonadetes > Gemmatimonadales > Gemmatimonadaceae > AG11. The sequence continues at coordinate 13,862 of JBDSDB010000026.1, read as the reverse complement.
ACGCTGCCCGAGATTGCGGAGCAAGAGGCGCGTCCGTCCGTGGCGGCGACACCCAATCGAGGACCGGTCACGTGCCCGACCTCGCCGGAAGCTGATCTCGCCGACGCCCGTCGCCCGCAACCTTGCCCCCCTCCCGCCCCGCCACGACCTTTCGCAAATCATGCGGAAACTGCTCCTCCTCGTGGCCGCCCTCCTCCTCGTCCACGTCGCCCTCCTCTTCGCCCACCCAACCGGCGCTGCCGAGCCGCCCACCGGCGCGACCACCGACGTCGGCGTCGTTTTCGACCTCGGCGGTCGCGGCGACAAGTCCTTCAACGACGGCGCCTACCTCGGCGCCGAGCGCGCCGAAAAGGACCCCGGCGTCCGCGTCCGGTTCATCGAGCCCGGCGAAGGCTCCGATCGCGAGTCCGGACTCCGCCTGCTCGCCGCCGAGGGCATGGACCTGGTGATCGGCGTCGGCTTCATCTTCACCGACGACCTCACACAACTGGCGAAGGAGTATCCCAACACCAAGTTCGCCGGCGTCGATTACTCGGTCGCCACGGATAGATCAGGAAACACCGTCGAGCCCCCGAAAAATCTCGCCGCCCTCAAGTTCCGCGAGGAAGAAGGCTCCTACCTCGTCGGTGCCCTCGCCGCCCTCGTGGGCAAGTCCAAGAAGGTGGGATTCGTCGGTGGGATGGACTCGCCACTGATCCAGAAGTTCGAGGCGGGCTACAAGGCCGGCGTCAAACACGTCTGCCCGGACTGCACCGTCATCTCGCAGTACGCCGGCGTCACTCCCGAAGCCTTCCGTAACCCGGGCAAAGGAAAGGAGATCGCGCTCTCCCAGTACCAGCAGGGCGCCAACGTCATCTTCCACGCCTCGGGCTCCACCGGACTCGGCGTGTTCGAGGCGGCGCGTCAGACGAACAAGCTCGCCATCGGCGTCGACGCCGACCAACACAACGAAGCGCCCGGCTATGTGTTGAGCTCGATGGTCAAGGGGGTCGACAACGCGGTCTACGACGCGATCCAGAAGGTGAAGACGGGCCAGTTCACCGGCGGGATCTACCAGTACGGCCTCAAGGAACAGGGGGTCGGATACATCTACGACGCCAACAACCAGAAGCTGATCCCGCCCGACGTCCGCGCTCGGCTCGAGCAGCTGAAGCAGGAGATCGTTGCAGGCCGCATCGTGGTGCCGAGCACGCGCTAGCACGCGCGCGCACGCGCTGCAACGCGACCGGCTCGCCAACGCGCGACGACGCGCGCCCGTACCTTCAACCACGCATGGCCGACTCCTCCGCTCCACCCACGACCGCTCCCGCCATCCGCCTGCGCGACATTTCCAAGTCGTTCGGGCCCGTGCAGGCCAACCGGGGCGCGGAGCTCGAAGTGGCACGCGGCGAGATCCACGCACTGGTCGGCGAGAATGGCGCGGGCAAGTCCACGCTCATGCGCATTCTCGCTGGGATGTACTCGCCGAACTCCGGCAGCATGGAAGTGAACGGGCGCGACATCACCGGATGGTCGACGTCCGACGCGATCGCCGCCGGCGTCGGCATGGTGCACCAGCACTTCATGCTCGTCCCCACGCTCACCGTCGCCGAGAACGTCGTCCTCGGCTCCGAGATCACTCGCGGGCTCTCGCTCGATCGCGCGGCGGCCGAGGCGGCGGTACGCGACCTCTCGAAGAAGACGGGACTCGTAGTGCCCCCAACGGCACTCGTCTCCGATCTCTCGGTCGGCCAGGCGCAGCGCGTCGAGATCCTCAAGACGCTCTATCGCGGGGCGAAGATCCTCGTGCTCGACGAGCCCACCGCGGTACTCTCGCCCCCCGAGGTGCGTGAGCTCTGGCAGGTGCTCCGTTCACTGCGCGACGCGGGCGACACGATCGTGCTCATCACCCACAAGCTCGACGAGGTGATCGACGTTTCCGAGACGATCACCGTCATGCGCGCCGGCAGGACGGTCGCTCGCATGCCCACCGCGGGTACCACGCCGCAGGCAATCGCCCGCGCGATGGTCGGCCGCGACGTCGCCCTCGCGCTCGACGCGGAGTACTCGGGCGTCACCGTGCCGGAGCTCGGCGCGGCCACCAACCTGCTCGAGGTGAAGGACCTGACCGTGCTCAACGCGGCCGGGCAGCCGGTGGTCAAGTCCGTGAGCTTCTGCATCGCACCCGGCGAGATCCTCGGGCTCGCCGGCGTCGAAGGCAACGGACAGACGGAGCTGATCGAAGCGATCGCCGGGCTCCGCGCCGCCTCGGGCACGATCGCGCTGGCGAGCCGCGACCTGCTGCCCCTGAACGTGCGCCGCCGCGGCGACGCGGGCCTCTCGCACATCCCGGAAGACCGACACGAGCGCGCGCTCATCCTCGACTACTCGGTCGCCGAGAACCTGATCCTCGGCCAGCAGCATCGCTTCACGAAGGGCGCGTCGATCGACGCGAAGCGACTGCACGACCATGCCATGCAACTGATCGCCCAGTACGACATCCGCCCCGCCGATCCGACGCTCGCCGCTCGCACACTCTCGGGCGGCAACCAGCAGAAGATCGTCGTCGCGCGAGAGATGGCGCGCGACTTCAAGGTGCTTCTCGCCGCGCAGCCCACCCGTGGCGTCGATGTCGGCGCCATCGAGTTCATTCACGCGCAGCTCCGCGGAGCGCGCGACGCGGGCAAGGCGGTGCTCCTCGTCTCCGCCGATCTCTCGGAAGTGCTCGCCCTCTCGGACCGCATCGCGGTGATGTACGGCGGACGCATCGTCGCCGTGCTCCCACGCAGCGAGGCGTCGCCCGATACAATCGGGCCGTACATGACGGGCGCGGAGCGCGCCGCATGAGCTTCGTGGAGCCGACGATGGCACCCGTGGGCGGTGACTCGCCCACCCCCGCGCAGACGGCGGCGACGAGCGACCGAGGCGCGTCGCGCCGAGCCGCCATCGAGGAGGCGGTGCTCCCACCGCTCGTCGCGCTCATGCTCGCGGCGGTCGTCGGCGACGTGCTGATCCTCTCATTCGGCCAGTCGCCGGGCGCGGTGTACCGGCTCCTGCTCGAGGGCACGTGGGGCAACGCGTACGGCTTCGGCCAGGTGCTCTACAAGGCGACGACGCTCATGTTCACCGGGCTCGCCGTGGCCCTCGGTCTTCGCGCGGGGCTGTTCAACATCGGTGCGGAGAGCCAGCTCGCCGCGGGCGGGTTCTGCGCGGCGCTCGTGGGGCTCGCGCTGCCCACGGGCATCCCGGCGCTCGTGTGCCTTCCTGTATATGTGCTGGCCGCGGCGCTCGGCGGCGGGATGGTGGGCGCCGTGCCGGGCGTGCTCAAGGCGCGCTTCGGCGCGCACGAGGTGATCGTCACGATCATGCTCAACTTCATCGTGCTCGCCCTGCTCAACTACCTCACGTCGGCCAGGCTGCACGTGCCCGACACGCTGCACACCCCGGAGATGGGGAGTGGTGCGCTGCCGCGCATCTCGGACTTCGCTCGCGCCTTCCAGGGCTCCGCGGCGAACGCGACGTTCCTGTTGGCGCTGCTCGCTGCGCTCGCGCTCTCCTGGTTCCTCTTCCGCACGCGCCGCGGCTTCGAGCTGCGCGCCGTCGGGCTGCAGCCGCGCGCCGCGGAGTACGCGGGAGTGAACGTCGCCAGCGTCACCTGGCGCGCGCTGGCCATGTCGGGAGCAATCGCCGGGATCGGCGGATTGAACTACGTGCTCGGTTACAAGCATTACTACGAGGAGGGTTTCGCGACGGGCGCCGGGTTCCTCGGCATCGCCGTCGCGCTGGTCGGCCGCAGTCACCCGGTGGGGATCGTGCTGGCGGCTCTGCTGTTCGCCACGCTGTCGCAGGGCGGGCTCGCCGTGAACGCGCTCGTGCCCAAGCAGATGGTCGACGTCCTGCAGGCGGTCGTCATCCTCGCCGTGGCGACGTCGGTGCCCGAGGTGCGACGCCTGCTTCGCGCCGCGCCGCGCGTACGGAGCGCCGACCGATGATCCTGCTCGCCTTCCTCGCGCAGACGCTGCGCATCGCCATCCCGTATCTGCTCGCCTCCGCCGGCGGCGTGATGAGCGAGCGGGCGGGCCTCATCGGCCTCACGCTCGAGGGCTACATGCTGGGCGGCGCGTTCTGCGCCGTGGCCGCGAGCTTCGCGACCGGCTCCGCGCTCGTCGGCGCAGTGGCCGGTGCGCTGGGCGGCGCGCTGCTGGCGCTGCTGTACGCCGTGAGCGCGATCCGCTTTCGCGCCGACCAGGTGGTCGTCGGCATCGCCATCAACCTGCTCGCGATCGGGTTGACCAGGTTCCTACTCCGATTGTTCTTCGACTCGTCGTCCAACTCGCCGCGTGTGACAGGCTTCACGGGCAGCGGCACGGGCTTCCTCGCGCTGTTGCAGAATCCGCTCGTCTGGCTGGGTGTCGTCGCCATGCCGGTCATCGGGTGGGTGTTGTATCGCACGCCGTTCGGGCTGCGCGTGCGCGCCGTCGGTGAGCATCCCACGGCGGCCGCGTCGGTGGGTGTGCCCGTCGCGCGAGTGCGCTACATGGCCGTTGGGTATAGTGGTCTGTTGGCAGGGCTGGGCGGCGCGTATCTCGCGCTCGATCAGCATCAGTTCACCGACGGCATGACGGCGGGCCGCGGCTTCATCGCGCTGGCCGCGACGATCTTCGGGCGGTGGGACCCGCTGCGCGCGGCGTTGGCGTGCCTGCTGTTCGCCGCGGCCGAGACGCTGCAGATCCAGCTGCAGGGCTCGCAGGTGATCGCGTCGCAGTTCGTGGAGATGATACCGTACGTGCTGACGATCGTTGCGTTGGCGGGCGTGGTCGGACGGGCGGTGCAGCCCGCGGCGCTTGGCAAGACGACGATCGAGTGATGGAGTAGAACGAGCGATGCAGACGGCGGAAGGGAGCAAGGGCAAGCTCGTGGTGCTGATGGTGACAGCCTTCCTCGACATGGTGGGGCTGTTGATGGTCATTCCACTCCTGCCCTTCTACGCCAAGACGCTCGGCGCGGGCGGGCTGGTAGTGGGCACGCTCATCAGCTCGTTCGCCGTGGCGCAGCTGATCAGCGCGCCGATGTGGGGCCGCTTCTCCGACGCGTACGGGCGACGTCCGGCGATGCTGGTAGGGCTCACCGCATCGGTGCTGGCGTACATCATCTTCGCCTTCGCGCTCTCGCTGCCGCATCCCCTCTTCTTCCTCTACCTCTCGCGTATCGTGCAGGGCGCGGGCGGCGGTACGGTGAGCGTGATCCAGGCCTATGTCGCCGACGCGACGGCACCCGAGGAGCGCGCCAAGGCGCTGGGCTGGCTCTCCGCGGCGACGAACGCCGGCGTCGCCATCGGTCCACTGCTCGGATCGTTGACGAGCACGTGGGGCTCGCGCGGTCCGGGCCTGTTCGCCGCCACCTTGTGCGTGCTGAACATGGGATTCGCCTGGCGGTATCTCGTCGAGTCGCGCGACATGAAGGAAGCAGCCGAGTCGAAGGCGGACACGACGCAGCGGGCGCGATCGCGCGACGCGATCATGCAGGTCATCAGCCACTCGTCGGCCCCATCGTCACGCCTCATCTGGATCTACGCCATTGCGCTCGGCGCCTTCCAGGGAGTGATGTCGATGCTGGCGCTGCTGCTCTCTTCGCGGTTCGGGGTCACGGAAAAGACGATCGGCTTCTTCTTCGCGTACACGGGTGTGCTGAGCGTGGTGACGCGCGCGCTGATCCTCGGCAAGATGGTGGACAAGTTCGGCGAGGCGCGGCTGTCGCGGATCGGCACGATTATCCTGGCGACGGGAATCGCATTGCTCGCGTTCATCCGTCCGCTCGCCGATCCTGAGGGCGTGGCCGCGATGCTCGGCGGCGTGCTGCCGATGCGCGCCGTCGCGCTGCTCCCCTTCCTCCCGCTCGCGATCGCGGTGGCGTTCCTGCCACTGGGCACGGCGTTCACCTTCCCATGCGTGACGTCGCTCTTGTCGCGCGTGATCTCGAGCAAGGAGCGCGGCCTGTACATGGGCGTGCAGCAGACGTTCGGTGGCGTGGCGCGCGTGCTGTTCCCGATCCTGTTCGGATTCCTCTACGACTTCCGCAGCGGCCTTCCCTTCCTCGTCTCGGCGGCGCTCGTGCTGTTCACCGTCTATCTCGGCCTGGGGATGGAAGCGTACGGACGCTCGGATTCGAAGGCGGCGGCGTAGCGACGCTCCGATCGTGCTCCGCGATCAGTGGAGCGTCGGCATTGCCGCCTCGCTCGCGAGCGGCGTCGCCAGCCGCTCGATGGCGACGACCGAAGGCGACCCCGCGGCGCCATCGATCGGCGCGCCTCCGCTGCGCTCCACCTCCGCGAGGCGCGGATCGTAGGGCACCTCGCCGACGAGCCGCATGCCGTGCGCGCCGCAGAAGTCGGCGATCGCGCGCCGGTCGTCGGCATCGCGCACCTTGTTCGCAACGACCACCACGTCGGGGATGCCGAGCTCCATCGCGAGGGCGGCCACGTTGCGCGCCGTCTCCATCGAGCGGTAGTACGGCTCGAGCACGGCGATGAGACGCCCGACGTGCTTCCCGGTGCCGCGACTCAGGTGCTCGAGTCCCGCCTCCATGTCCACCACGACGTGCCGGTCGCTCTCCGCACGAGCGACGACCTCACCGAGAAAGCCACGGACCGTGGCGTGGGCGCTGCACAGTCAACCAGCCCCTCCGTGTCCGACCTTGCCCATGACCATCAGCTGAACGTCGTCCGGCCCGCGGATGGCGAACTCTCTGATCAACGCTTCGGGATCCGCCGTGAACACGACGCGCGTGGTGCCGTCCGCATCGGTCTGACGTTGCATCAGATTTCGCGGCAGGGTCGCGATCTCGGCCGCGCGCTCGGGCGAGATGCCGAGCACGCTCGCCAGGTTCGGATTCGTGTCCGCGTCGATGGCGAGCACCTCGCGGCCGGTGCGCGCCAACGCGCGAGCCAGCGTGCCGGCAATCGTCGTCTTCCCCGTTCCTCCCTTTCCCGCGATCGCGATACGCATGCGTCCTCTGTGTGATCAGTGCGTCGAGCGGTGCTGGCGCGCGTGGCACTCCGCGGCGCCGCCTTCGCTGGTGTGGCAATCGCAGTCCGGGTCGCTGCACTCGCCGTGACCCTGGCTGAGGAGCGGCGCGAACTCCGCGGCGAACCGGCGTGCAGCCTCTCGTCGTCCACTCTCGCTGAGACGATACTCGTCGCCGGCACCGCCGTCCAGCAGCACGTCGCCCCGCGCCACGAGGCGATCGAGCGTTCGGCGGACGATCGTTTCGTCGAGGTTCGTGAAGCGAATGATTCCTGGGAGATTGGCGACGCCGCCGAACCCCTCACCCTCGAACCAGTACAGCAGCTCGAGCAGCTCGTCCTCGCGCGCGATCCCTTCGCCGGCCGCGTCGTCGGTCATAGCAGCGTCTCCACTTCGCGCACCGCGCGCTCCACCGCGGCGGCGACGACGGGGCTCAGCTCGAGCGTGAACTCGTCCACCGACGCGGGCTCGCATCCCACCAGAAAGATCTCGGCGGGGAGCGGTCCGAGCGCCTGTGCCACCTCGAGCGCACGGGACGGCACGGTCGTGTGCATGTCGATCTCGCGCGTCGGCCGCACTTCGTCGATGGCGAGGGTGTACACGGTGCCAGGCGCGCCGCCGCGCGTGGCCGCGTCGATGATGATGAGCCGATCGAATGGCGACATGAGCTCCTGGGCGAGACGGATGCCGCCGGTGCCGACGTCGAGCAGCTCCACCGACTCGCACGCGACGCCGCGCTCGCCGAGCCGCCGCAGCACCGCCACGCCGAAACCGTCGTCGCCGCGCAGGACGTTGCCGAAGCCGGCGATGAGGGTGCGTGTCACGACGCCACGCCCGTGCCGCCGGCGGCCGTCGTGCCCACCACGATCTCCACGCTGCCGTCGTTCACGCGCACGGGCAGCACCGAGAGCTGCTCGTCGGCCGATGCCTGCGGGTAGTCGAGCCGGTGGCCCGTGCGGATGTCGTACCGGCATCCGTGCCAGCTGCACGCGAGCTCGAATCCGTCGAGCGTACTGTAGTCGAGCGGCAATGGACCGTCGCCGCAGGCGTTGCGCACGGCGTAGACCTCGCCGTCCACGCGCGCGAGCAGTACGCTCGTTCCGTCCACGATCACCGCACGCGTCCCTCCAGAAGGAATCTCGTCCAGAGAACAGGCGACACGATACACGGGACGCTTTGCACGTTGCAGCGCCTGCACGGGGAGAAAGATCGAATCGGCAGCGATGGGACGCGCGCCCTTTCCCTGCCGGATCTCGAGTTCCTGAAATCCGAGCAGCCCGGCGGACAGCGCCTCGTTGAGATCGCGGAGCACGGCCGCGTACGCGGGGTCGTCCGGCGCGGGCGCTCCGTGCAGTCGCACCGTCACCACTCCGCCCAGTACCTCGAGGAGCTCGACGTCCACGCCGTGCGTATGCAGATGGCCGCGCACGGAATCCAGCGCCTCCTCGGTGAGCGTGCGGCGATCGACGGCGAGCAGGTCGTACGACATGAGCAGCAGCCGGATCGCCGGGTCGGCCGTGAGCCGATTGACGAATGCATCGCCCGCCATCGACTGAATGGCGCCCATGAGCCGAGTGAGCGCCATCCGGTGCACGGCGTCGATGTTGGCGAGCAGCGTCGTCGTGGCGTCGCCGACCTGGCGATCCGGATGCGCCGCGAGCACGCCGATCAGCCGCTCGACTTCGACGAGCAGATCGTCGGACTCCGCGACGACGGCTGCGTCGTCGAGCTGCGGATCCGTCGGCACGGTCTCGCTCATCGCGGCACGCTCCACACGCTCGTCGCCCTCCACCCACCGCCGAACGGCATCACGGGCAGCGCGCGCGTCGAAGACGGATCGGTGGCGAACAGCATCACGAGCCGCTTCGCCTCGGGATAGGCCGCCGCGACCGCGGGGCTCATCTCGTCGCCGAACGCGTGCTCCAGCGGCTCGACCTCGACGACGATCGTCTCCTCGGGCAGCGCCTTCATCCACGCCGTGACCACGAGCGTGTTGTCCAGCAGGATGACACCCGTCACGGCATCGGCCACGGCGCGCTGGATCTCCTCATCGGATGGGAGCACGCGGTCCCACCGGTACGCCGAGATGGTGCCGGGCGGCCGGCCGTCCTCGCGGCCGACCGCGCTCACGAACACGGCGCGCGTGATCGGCGCAGTGATCGCTTCGTCGAGCAGCCACTGGCCCACCGCCACTGGACCGTAGCACAGATCCTCGACGAGCAGCGCCGGAGGCTCCGCGAAGGGCTCGAGCTCGTCGCTCATGACAATGCCGAGCGAGTGATCGCGGAGGTTGCGGTAGCCCACGCCGCCGATCACGGTCCGCACGGCCGGCGCGGTGGACGTCAACATGCGTCAATCATCCAGCCACACGCACCGAGCAGCACGATGTCCTTCGCCGGGAATTCGCCGACGTCGCCCGAGAGAAAGGGAAAGCCGTAGCGCTTCTGACATTGGCAGGACGTAGCGGCCTGTGGCATCCGAAAGACACTTCCAGACTGCAAGCTTCGTCGTCGCTGATCGACCGCAGCAACGGCATTTCGCGAGCCAACGTGTGGCTCTGCCGGCAACAGATGCATCGTCCCAGGCGATCTGGCACGCCGCCGTATCAGTGTGGCTGGCATGTCGTCATTCCTCAGGTACGTATGGCGAGGCAGCGTCGCCCCACAGCTCGCGCAGTCGCGCGTCTCGCCCGCACCCTCGGCGGTAGGCCTCGTATCGCTGCGGATTGCGATCGGCGAAGTGCTGGTGATAGTCCTCGCCGCGCCAGAACGGCGCATTGGCCACCACTTCGGTCACCACGGGCACCTTGAAGCGCCCGGACTGCTGCAGGGCCTCTTTCGAACGAAGGGCCGCCGTCTGCTGCCGAGCCCCATGCGTGAAGATCACGGTGCGGTAGTCCGGCCCGGCGTCGCAAAACTGCCGGTCCCTGGTGATCGGATCGATGTTGTGCCAGTACACGTCGAGCAGCTTTTCATACGTGAGTTTCGCTGGATCGTATTCAACCAACACCGTTTCGGTGTGGCCAGTCGTCCTCGTATTCACCTGCTCGTAGGTGGGATTCTTCGTGCGACCTCCCGCGTAACCCACCGTCGTCGACACCACGCCAGGCACGTGATCGAACGGGCGCTCCATGCTCCAGAAGCAGCCCCCGGCGAACATGGCGGTATCGCGTGATGCCAGCGTCGCGCGCGTGTCCGCCGTCATCTGACTGACCACGATTACGCGGGGGGAATCCACGCTCGTCCGGGCCGCGCCAGGCGGAATCGCGGCGGCGACACTCTGTGCCGATCCGGCCTTGGCGTCCGGCGTGCCGCACGAGCTCGCGCTCGACAGCAGCAGCGCGCACCACACGAGCGATCGAGAGCAATGCATGGACAGCACTCCTTGTGATTACGCGACGACCGGCGCTCCGGACAGGATCGGCGCAGTGAGCGAGCCCTGTTTCGGTTGGCGTTCGTCGCCACAGAGAAGCAGGAGAGCAAAGATTCCGTACGTGGGCAGATGCCCAACGAGCGTGCGCCATCCGAGCAACGGAAGGGTGCGATGGAAGGGAGGAAATTGTGCAGGTAGACGTCGCGCTCGCCCGCCGGGCACATTCAATAGCATCATCACGTCCGGTTCAGGACGGCGCGCGCGGCATAGTAGCCGCACATCCCGTGCACGGCGCCGCCCGGCGGAGTAGACGCTGAACAGAAGAAGATGTCCTTGTCGGGCGTCGCGTACGGCACCCCTCGCATGGTGGGTCGAAAGAACACCTGGCGAAGGTCCATCACGCCACCGCTGATATCGCCTCCGATGAGATTCGCATCGTGGTCCTCCAGGGCCGCCGGGTCCATCGCGCGCCGCGACAGGATGATGTCGCGAAATCCTGGCGCGAACCGCTCCACCTGACGCTCGATGCACGCGCTCATGTCGACGGTCGAGCCGTGCGGCACATGGCAGTATGCCCACGCTGTGTGCCGGCCAGCCGGCGCACGCGAAGCATCGAAGAGGCTGGGCTGTCCGAGCAGGACGAATGGCGCCGGAGACGGCTGCCCCGCCCACGGCAATGCCTCGGTCGCGACGATCTCGCTGAACGAGCCACCGAGATGCACGGTCGCGGCACGTGCACACTCGCGCGCCGTCCACGGGATGGGCTCCTTGAGCGCCCAGTCCATCTTGAACACACCGGTGCCGTACCGATATCGACCCAGCGCGGCGCGATAGCGTCGTGGCCACCGGTCGCCGACGATTCCGAGCGCCTGACGCGGGCTCACGTCGAGTAGCACGGTGCAACCGGACGGCAGTTCATCGAGCGCGAACACAGGCGCACACGTCGCAATCTCTCCGCCGAGCGACTTGAAGCAGGAAGCCATTGCATCGGCGAGACGTTGCGACCCTCCGCGGGCGATCGGCCATCCCACCGCATGTCCGGCAATCGCGAGGGTGAGACCGAACGCCGCGGACGGCGAGTCCGTCAGCTGGAGAGTCGCGTGCGCGGCGATCCCGGCGAAGAGCGCGCGCGCGCGATCGCCAGCGAACCGGCCGCGAGCAACACCAGAGGCCGACCGGAGTGCCTTCACGCCGAATCGCGCCATCAGCACTGGGTGGTGCGGCAGGTGCAGCGGAGCAAGAACATCAGCCATGAGATCCGACCAACGCCCCACGAAGGGATCGAGCAGTTGCCGATACGCAGTCGCGTCGCACCCGAGGGTCGCACCGGTCGCGGTGGTCGACCGTTCCAGCACGGCAGCCGATCCGTCGTCGAAGGGATGGGCGAGTGGCGCGGGTGAGTGAACCCACTCCAACCCATGATCGGCGAGTGAGAGTGTACGAAAGAACGGAGACGCGACGGCCATGGGATGCACCGCTGAGCACACATCGTGTACGTATCCCGGCAGGGTGAGCTCCGCGGAACTCGTTCCTCCACCGATGCCCGCCCTGGCCTCGCGCACGAGGACGCGACGACCAGCGCGCGCCAGTGTAATGCCGGCGGCGAGTCCATTGGGTCCTGCACCGACGACGATCGCGTCGTAGTGGCTCACGGTCGCGATCGCGTCGCGCCGCCACGGCGGCGGCCAGCGTCGCTGGCAAGCTGCATCACGAGGCGGCTAATCGTCCAATCCGCAAGCACACGTGTTGACCTCGCGCGTGATCATGCCGGCTTCCGACTGGATGTGCGTCGTGCACGGCATGCACGGATCGAAGCTGCGGATGGCGCGCAGGATGTCGATGCCGCGGAAGTCTTTCGGGTCTTCGGATTCTTCGAGCAGCGGCGTGTTCATCACCGCTTCCTCGTAGGGACCGGGCTGCCCCCACCGGTCGGTGGGCGACGCGTTCCACGTGGACGGCGTGACGATCTGATAGTTGGACACCGCGCCGCGATCGAGCACGAGATGGTGCGTGAGGTATCCGCGTCCGGCGCCCCAGAATCCCACGCCCATCTGCTCGCCGCGCTTCGGGATCTCGAACTTGGTCGAGGTCTTCGTGTCGCCGTCCTTCAGGCGCTCCATGCACGCCATCCAGGTGTTCATGGCGATCATCGCCGTCCAGCCCACGCAGTACGCGCGCGCACGGTTGCGCTCGAAGGCGTTCCAGACGTCGGGCACCTTCCACTCGATCTCCGTCTCCGGCAGCTTGCCCTTGGGCAGGCGGATCTTGAGCGAATGGCCCGTGGATTCGATGAAGGGATTGTCAGGCATCTTCTGCGCGACCGCCGTGTTCCACAGCCGCGCATAGCAGCCCGCTTCCATGCCGTAGTGATCCCACCTAGGTGCAGTGTCCCAGGTGTACTTCTCCTTCCAGCTCTGCGCCCCTGGCTTGGGCTTCGTCACCTTGTTCCACGGATGGTGCGGCGAGAGCGGGTTCCCCGACGGATCGGTTGGGAAGTGCTGCGTCTGGCCGCCGCCGGTCCACGCGTCGTAGTACGAATGCTCGATGAACTCCTCGACGCCCATGTTGATCGTCTGCAGATCGGTCGTCACCAGCTTGCCGTCGACAATCGCGCCGGGCGTGGCCCACCGCTGATTGCCCCAGACGTTGCAGTTCTTGTAGGTCGTGTCGTAGGCGTCCGGGTTGTCGAAGATGCCGGTGTCGATCATGTTCGCGCGCCGCGCGCCGACTTTCTTGTACTCGGGGTTCGCGTCGTAGAAGAAGTCGGTGAGGTCATCCCAGATACCGGCCATCTTCTTCGCGTAGTCGAAGAACTGGCTCATGCGCACGTACATCTCGTTCATCACCGACAGCGTGATGGTGGAGCTCATTCCGCCCGGCACGATCGTCTGCGGGTGCGGATACTTGCCGCAGATGAGGACATACGCCTCGCGTGCCACACGCGTCATGTGCAGCGCCTCGAGGTACAGGCTGCCGCTCAACGGATTCAGGTCCACCATCAGATCGTGCATGGTGCGGAACCCGTGCACATCGGTGTGCGGCGCGGCCGTCACCTTGGCGCGCTCGACCAGTCCCGGGTTGGTGCCCTTGACGATCGCCTCAGAGTAGTCGGGGCCGGCGAGCAGATGCAGGTGCAGCGGGTTGTCGTAGAGAAACTCGAGCGATAGCGCGAGATTGCGCACCAGCACGCCGAGCGGTGGCGGCTGGCAGCCAATGGCCATCTCGATCGCGAGCGCCGAGCACGTGGAATGGACACCGCCGCAAACGCCGCACGCTCGGCTCGTGATGTAGATGGCGTCACGCGGGTCGCGTCCGACCATGATCACCTCGTACCCGCGGAACAGCGTCGCAACCGACCGCGCCTCGAGAATCCTCCGATTCTCGAAATCCGCCACAGAGTGAAACGCGAGCGCGCCGGCAACCCGGGTTACAGGGTCGAAGTCGAGCGACTTGATGTGGCCGTTTTTCCGAAGCAGTTCCTCTATCTTT
>JBDSDB010000025.1:0-8659 GCA_039920785.1 Gemmatimonadaceae bacterium | reverse complement strand
TGAGGACGACGCCGCGCGCATTCAGAGTGCGGGCGGCTATCAGCGCGACAACAGTGTGGACTCGTTGCGGCGCGTGGTGCAGCTCGTGCCGCAGTCGCCCATGCCCAAGGGATGCGCCGGCGAGCTCGTGGTCCCGAGCGAGGTGGGTGCGACGTCGACGTCGACCTCGCGGCCCGTGCGCCTGCCGTTCGAGACGTACGGCGAGCTGCGACTCGTCAGCGTGCGCTGCGCGACGACCTCCGCTGGGTTCTGTCCGACCGGACCGCTGACGCTCACCTTCACGAACCCTGTGCGCGGCGCCGAGGTGTCGCGCCACGTGACGCTCGCACCCGCGGCGAAGGTCACGATTCGCGACACGCTCTCCGAGTCGGTGACGTGGACGTTGGAGGGGACGCTGCAGCGGCACACCGGCTACGCCGTGATCGCCGACACCGGCCTGCGCGACGCGTTCGGGCAGCCGCTGCGCGGCAATCCGGCGCTCGGCTTCACCACCACCGGCTACGAGCCGGCCATCACGTATGCCTACGGCCGGCAGACGGTGGAGCGCGAAGGGTTCCGCACGCTCGCGGTGCAGCACGTCAACATCGACACGCTGGTCACCGCCATCGCGCCCGTGCCGGCCGCGCTCGAGGCAACGGCGCTGGGGCTCGCCGCTCAGCGCAACGACTCGCTCTGGGCGAAGCTGATGCGCGGCGCCAGCGTGCAGCGGATTCCCGTGCGCAACCTCTCCGACCGGCCGATGATCACGGGCATCAGGCTGCCCGCGCGAAACGCCGCGCTCGCCGGCACGCCGACGCTCTTCGCCGTGCGCGTGGGTGGGAAGACGGGTCGTTCAGTGAGCAACGCCGGACCGACCTCGCTCGTGCAGGTGACGGACCTCGGCGTGCACGCGCGGATCGGCGTGCGTGACGGCGTCGTGTGGGTGACCGGCGTGAGCGACGGGCTCGCGAAGGCGAACGCCGTCGTCGTGGTGCATGATGCGCGTGGCCGAGCGCTCGCGACGGCGCGCACCGACGCGCAGGGGATCGCGCGTTTCCCCGCGCTCTCCGCCGCGCCCGCGGCCAACGCGGCCGAGGGCGACGATGACGAATCGGCACGCAGCGGCTTCGAGGGCTTCGTGAGCGCGACGCTCGGCACCGATCGCGCGATCACGGCAATCAACGAATGGGACCCCGATCTCTCGCCCTATCACTTCAACGTCTACAGCGCATGGGGAGACGAGCGTTTCCCACTGGCCGGCGCCGTGTTCACCGAGCGTGGGATCTATCGGCCGGGCGAGCGGGTGCACGCCAAGGCCATCGTACGCAACGGTGCACTCGGCGCGCTGCGTGTCACCGCGCCTGGCGACTCGCTCAAGTGGACCCTTCACGATCGAGAGGGCGGCGTACAGCGCGAGGTGATCGCGCGGCTCTCGGCCTTCGGGACGGCCGACCAGTCGTTCGAGCTGCCGGCCGGTGCGGCCGTCGGCGAGTACGAGATGACGATCGGGGTGAAGCGGCAGGGTGCGTGGCGACGGGTGGCGAGCACGGGCTACCGCGTCGCGGAATACCGGCCGCCCGAATTCCTCGTGGACCTCACCGCGCCGAACGTCCGCCGGCTGTCCGGCGACCGGTTCACCGCGACGCTCCAGGCTCGCTATCTCTTCGGCGCGCCGATGGGGCGGGCGGAGGTGTCGTGGATGGCGCGGCAGACTCCCATCTCGGCGTGGGAGCTGAACATCCCGGGCACGGACGGCTGGTACGTCGGCGAGTCGGGTGCATGGTGGGAGGAGCGAGCGAGCGAGGGCGCGAACGTCTTCGCGAGCCGCACGGACACGCTCGACGCGCAGGGCGCGAAGTCGATCGGCGTGACGTTGCCGCCGACGCCCAAGGGGCGCGCCGCGCGCGTGACGATCGACGCGACCGTGACCGACATCAACCGACAGGTCGTCGGCGCGAGCGCGACGACGCTCGTGCATCCCGCGGAGCTGTACGTCGCGGCGAGGACGGTCGGCGATGACTACTTCTGGAAGGCCGGCACGCCGCAGGCGATCTCCGTGATCACCGTGCGCCCCGACGGTGAGAAGGTCACCGGCGTACGCGTGCGCGGCACGATCGTGCGCCGCGAGTGGCACCGGGTCCGGCGTCAGCGCGACGGCGTCTCCGAGCTCGCCGGCGAGTGGGTCTCGGATACCGTCGCACGCTGCACACTCACCACCGCCGCGTCGCCCGTGCCCTGTCAGTTCACCCCGAAGGACGGCGGCTCGTACACCGTCTCGTTCACGGCGACCGACCGGAAGGGCGCCGTGGCGTCGACGTCGTTCCAGCGCTGGGCGACCGGTGAGGGCTGGGTGCCGTGGAGCGACGAGACGCAATTCAAGATGGACGTCATCCCGGACCGCACGCGCTACTCCGTCGGGGATACGGCGACGATCATGTTCGCGTCTCCGTTCGTCGGCGCGGAGGCGTGGATCACCGTGGAGCGCGAAGGGATGATCGAGCAACGCCGGCTACGCGTCGCGTCGGGATCGACGACGCTCAAGTTCCCGATCACGGAAGCGTACGCGCCCAACGTGTTCGTCTCGGTGCTCGTCGCGCGGGGTCGCGCCGCGAAACCCGGCTACTTCGACGATCTCGGACGCCCGACCATCCGCGTCGGCTATGCGGAGCTCCGCGTGACGCCGGAGGTGAAACGGCTCACGGTGGCGGTGATTCCCGAGCAGGCCGAGTACCGGCCCGCCGACAGCGCGCGCGTCCGACTTCGCGTTCGCGACGCGCAGGGACGCGCCGCGCGCAGCGAGGTGACACTGTGGGCGGTGGACGAAGGCGTGCTCGCGCTCACCGGCTACAAGACTCCCGACCCGCTCGACCTCGTGTATCAGGCGCGCGGGCTCGGAATGCGGCTCGCGAGCAACATGACCTCCGTCGCCCCGCAGGTGCCCGAAGGGGAGAAAGGATGGCGCGCGGCGGGCGGCGGCGGAGGGGTCGCGGGCGCGGACGTGCTGCGCACGCGGTTCCAGACCACGGCGTTCTTCATCGGCTCGGTGGTGACGGACGCGCAGGGGAACGCCGTCGTGTCGGCGAAGCTGCCCGACAATCTCACGACGTTCCGCGTGATGGCCGTCGCCGTCACCGCGGGCGACCGATTCGGTAAGGGCGAGTCGCCGATGCTCGTCACGCGCCCGCTGCTCGCACGCCAGGCGCTGCCGCGCTTCGTGCGTCCGGGTGATGCGTTCAGCGCGGGCGCCGTGATCAACCGCCGCGACGGAGCGGCGGTCGCCGTCACGGTGCGCGCGTCGTCCACCGGCGCCACACTGCGCGGAGACGCGGAACAGCGGGCCACGCTCGCGGCGCAGCGGGGCGCCGAGGTGCGCTTTCCGTTCCAGGCGACGCGCACGGACAGCGCATCGTTCAGGTTCGATGTCGCCGACGCCGTCAACGCGGATGCCGTGCGCGTGACGATCCCGGTCAAGCCGGATCATCATCCGGTGGTGCACACGCTGGCCGGCGTGCTGCACGACACGGCCACCGTCGATCTCGCCCTTCCAGATGGGATGGATCTCGACCGTTCGCGGCTCTCGTTGAGCGTGGGCGCTTCTCCGCTCGCGCCGATCCGCGGCATGCTGCAGTCGCTCCGCGTGTATCCGTATCAGTGCACGGAACAGGTGATCAGCAGCGCGGTGCCGTTGATCGCGCTGCTCCGCGCGCAGCGTGAGCTCGGTGAATCCACCACGGGCATCCCGCGCACCGACGTCGCGCGTGCGGTGCAGATGCTGGCCAGCCGGCAACGCGAAGACGGCGGAATCGGCTACTGGTCATCCACGGATTGGACGAGCGCGTGGCTCACGGCGTACGCAGGCCTCGTCATGCTCGACGCGCGCGACGCGAACGCCGACGCGAAGGTCGACACCGTCGTGTTGAACGGCATCGCCGCGTATCTCACGACGAACCTCCGCGGGAAGGCGGACGTGGCCTTCACACCGGTCGCCTACTGGACAGAGCGCCGGCCATTGCGACTGCGGGAGCAGGTCGCCGCCGTCGACTTCCTCAGCCGATACGGCCGTCCTGACGTTGCCGCCGAGAACGAACTACTGCGCACGGCGGCGCAGCTCACGATCGAGGACCGCGCGCGGTTCGCCGAAGTGCTCGTGCGCCGCCGCCAGATTGTCGCGGCGCGCCGACTGATGGAGCCGACGTGGGCGCTGCTCCGCATGGAGGGGCGCCGCGCCGTACTTCCCGATTCGCTGACGACCGACTTCTACTTCGAGTCGCGCAGCCGTCCCACGGCGCGCGTCCTGCTCGCCACGCTGGCGATCGATCCCGCGCATCCGATGATCGGCCCGTTGGCCGAGGGGCTGATGCAGCAGAGCCGCGCCGAGTCGAAGGAGTGGATCTGGAACACGCAGGACTACGCATCGACGGTGACGGCGCTCGCGGCGCTCGAACGTGCGCAACGCGGCCGCGGTGATCGGATCGTGCGGGTTCGCTCAGGTGATCGCCTTCTCATGCAGGGTGGGGATGCTGCACAGCGTGCGCTGCGCGACTCGACGGTCGCGCTGCGGGGGCTCGCCACCGGAGCGTCAGGCGCTCGACGGCTGCGACTGTCGCTCGACGCCGGCGCCAGCGGAGCAGCCACCGCCGGTGGACCTGTCTACTACTACCTGTCCATCACCGAGGTGCCCGCCGCACCGCCTGTCACACCGAAGGACGGCGGCATCCAGGTCGAGCGTTGGTACGAGCGATTGGCCGGAGGCGCTCCGATCACGAGCATCGCCGAAGGTGAGTTCGTGCGCGTCCGCTTGCGTGTCACGGTGCCCTCCACGCGATACTTCGTCGTGCTCGACGATGCGCTCCCGGCGGGACTCGAGGCGGTGGACCTGAGCCTGCGCACCGCCGCGGCGATGCCCGGCCCGGGCGTGACGGGATCGAGCGAGCAGTCCGAGCACGAGGAAGGCGCGGTCAAGGATTGGTTCGGCCGATGGGACGCGGGCTGGTGGTCGCCGTTCGATCACCGCGAGATCCGCGACGATCGCGTGGTGTACTCGGCCAGCCGCCTGTGGGCAGGCTCGTACTCGGCCACGTACATCGCGCGCGCGACGACACCCGGCACGTTCATCAAGCCGCCGGCGCACGCGGAAGAGATGTACGACCCCGCAGTGAACGGCCGGAGCGATGGAGGTACGTTCGTCGTCACCGCGAAGGGAGGCCCGCGGTGAGTCGAGCGGTTCGCTTCCTCACCTGCGCGGGCGTCGGCGCGGCCGTGCTGTGCGGGGGGGCGCTCGCGTGGATCGCCGTTCCGGTGCCGGTCGCCGTCACAGCGTACGCTCCCGGCGTCGCGCTCAGCATCGTGGATCGGAACGGCGTACCCCTGCGCGCCACGCGTTCGGCCGACGGCAGCCAGGAGCAATGGATCGCGTTCGAGCGCATCGACCCGGACGTCATCAACGCGTTCGTCGCGGTGGAGGACCACCGCTTCTGGGAGCATCACGGCGTCGACGTGCGAGCTGTGCTCCGCGCGGTCCGCGACAATGTCGACGCGCGCAAGGTGGTGTCGGGATCGTCGACGATCACGATGCAGCTCGCCAGACTGCTGCGCGCAACGCCGCGCCACTGGGGCGGCAAGGTGGCACAGGCGATGTGGGCGCTCCGGCTGGAGGCGCACCTCGACAAGCAGCAGATCCTGGAGCAGTACCTCAACCGCGTGCAGCTTGGCCAGGCGACCGTCGGCGTCGGCGCCGCGAGCGCGCTCTACTTCGACGCCGCGCCGTGGGAGCTGAGCATCGGTCACGCCGCAACGCTGGCGGGGCTGGCGCACGCGCCCTCGCGCGACAACCCACTCGAGTCACCACGGCGGGCGAGGGCGCGGCAGGCTCTCGCACTCCGGCGCATGCAGCAGCTCGGCTACGCGACGACGGACGACGTGCGGCGTGCAACCGACGAGCCGCTCGCCGTTCGCCCGCATGCGGCGCCCTTCCTCGCGGCGCACTTCACGACGCGCGTGCTCGCGTGGCTGGAGGAGGAGCCCGAGTCGTCCGCGCGCGGGGCGGTGGTCCGCACGTCGCTGAACCTCGAGCTTCAGTCCGCGGTGGAGGCGGAGGTGCGCCACACCGTCGAGATGCTGCGTGCCCGCGGCGTGGAGCACGCGGCCGCGGTGGTGCTCGACAACGGGAGCGGCGAGGTGCTCGCGTGGGTCGGCTCGCCCGACTTCTGGGCGCCGAAGGATGGGCAGACCGACATGGTCGTCTCGCCGCGCCAACCGGGCTCCGCGCTCAAACCCTTTCTGTATGGACTCGCGCTCGACCGGGGTCTCACGGCGGCGAGCGTGCTGCCCGATCTGCCGAAGTCGTTCGCGACCGCCACTGGCTCATACGCTCCGCGCAACTACGATCGCATGTTTCGCGGACCCGTTCGCGCGCGCGAGGCGCTGGCGAGCTCGTACAACGTGCCGGCCGTGGCGCTCGCGGCGCGCATCGGCACGGGGCCGTTGCTGCACACACTCCATCTCGCCGGATTCGCTTCGCTGAACAGGAACGCCGAACACTATGGGCTCGGTCTCGCGCTCGGCAACGGCGACGTCGCGCTGATCGAGCTCGCGAACGGTTACCGCGCCCTGGCCATGGATGGCGAATGGCGCGACTGGACCTGGCGGGCGGCCCCGATTGGTGCGCGCGGCGCGGGCGAGACGCGCCGCGTGGTGTCGCCCGTGTCCAGTGCGATCCTGCTCGACATGTTGAGTGACCCCGCGGCGCGCATCCCGGGATTCGGACTGGAGACGCCGTTCGATTTCCCCTTCCCGGTGGCGGTGAAGACGGGAACGAGCCGCCATTTCACCGACAACTGGGCGGTCGCCGCGACGCGCGGCTTCACCGTGGCGGTGTGGGCGGGCAACTTCAGCGGACGTCCGATGCAAGGGGTGAGTGGCGTCACTGGCGCGGGCCCGTTGCTGCACCGCGTCGTGATGGAGACCGCGAAGCGGGTGGACCCCGGCACGCTGACGCCCCCCGAGGAAGCGGGTGCCGTCGCGGTGCCGGTGTGCCGTCTGTCAGGGATGCTCGCCACGTCGCGATGCGCGCAGCTCACCGAGTGGTTCGCACCCGGAACCGTTCCGACGGCGACCGACAGCTGGGAAGGGCCGGAGGGCGTCTCGCTTCCCGAGGAGTACGCATCGTGGGCGGGCCAGCAGATGCGTCCGGCGGCCGAGGGCATCACGCTCTCGTCCGCGAGCATGGACACGCGCGAAGTCTCGGCATCGCCCGCGCGGGACATTGCGGTGCGTGAAAGGCCGTCGCTCCGGATCACCTCGCCGCGCGACGGCGACCTGTATGCGATCCCGGCGGGGATCGAGGCTCGGTACGCGTCGATCTCACTCCAGGCGAGCGGAGTCGAGTCGCGGAGCGTCCGATGGTCGGTGGACGGACGCCCATACTCCGGCACGCGTTGGTCACTGAGCGTGGGACCGCACGTCTTCCGCGCGATGTCGGCACGCGGCACCGAGGCCCAGGCGCGGATCGTCGTCGTGCCGTGACCCTGGTCGCGCCCGTTCATCGCACGCCCCGTTAGCTTTCACGCCATGAGATACCGCACCTTCCCGAACACCGACGTCAGCGTCAGCGAGGTTGGCTTCGGCACGTGGACGATCTCCACCGGCTGGTGGGGCGAGAAGACCGACGCCGAGGCGGTCGGGATGCTTCGTAGTGCGCTCGACGAGCATGGCGTCACCTTCTTCGACGCGGCGGATGCCTACGGGAATGGGCGCGCCGAGACGCAGATCGCCGAGGCGTTCCGCGGGCGGCGCAGCGAGATCGTCATCGGGACCAAGGTCGGCTACGACATCTACGACGAAGCCGCGGTCGCGGCGAGGCGCGGGCAGCAGGAGCTGCCGATGCGCACCGATCCGCAGTTCCTGCGCTACGCCGTGGAGCGATGCCTCGAGCGGCTCGAGACCGACTACATCGACGTGCTGCAGATTCACAACGCGAAGATGGAGCACGTGCGCGACGCGGAGCTGTGGGGCACGCTGCGCGACCTCAAGCGCGAGGGGAAGATCAAGACGTGGGGCGCGGCCTTCGGGCCGGCCATCGGCTGGCTCTACGAGGCCGTGGAGCTCATGGAGCGCGAGCCCGACGTCAACACGATCCAGATGATCTGGAACGTGCTCGAGCAGCATCCGGGCTCGGCGATGATCGAGGCGGCGCGCCGTCACGCGCCCAACTGCTGCTTCAACATCCGCGTCACGCACGCCAGCGGCATGCTCGAGGGGAAGTACACCGAGGACACCGTCTTCCCCGAGAACGATCACCGGCGCCACCGGCCGCGGAGCTGGTTGGTGAATGGCGTGCGGAAAGTGCAGACGCTGGACTTCCTCACGAAGCAGATGACGCTCGGTCAGGCCGCGCTCAAGTGGCTGCTCGCCGAGCCGCTGGTGGTGACGACGCTGCCCAACGTGTACGACGACGAGCAGGTCGCCGAGTTCGCCGCGGCGAGCGACCTTCCCGATCTCGGCGCTGCGCAGCTCGCGCGCGTCGCCGAGCTCGATGCGGAGAATTTCGGTGTCGAGGAAGCGCCGATGAACTACAAGGGGGCGATGACCCGCGAGCGCGGAGCGAACACGGATCTACAGTCCGCGCGCAACCCGACCGGCCGGCCGGCGCTCTCGAGCGTCGCGGCACGAGAGACCTGAT
>JBDSDB010000024.1:0-25310 GCA_039920785.1 Gemmatimonadaceae bacterium | reverse complement strand
GCGCGCGGGCTCCGGGCGATCCTGGAGGAGCTCCTCACGGATGTGATGTTCGACCTCCCCACCCGGGAAGACGTGGTCGAGGTGAAGATCACGGAGTCGAGCGTGCTCAATGGCACGACGCCGCTGCTGGAACTGGCGCCGACCAAGAGAAAGAAAGAGGCGTGAACCAGGCATCCTTCTTGGCAGACGGGCCCCTCATCGAGGGGCCCGTTTTTTTGAGATGGTACTGGCGGGTCGGCATTCAACGACAACACCAGTAGCGGGTACTTGGCCACCTCGGTAACCGGATTGGCATACAAGCCCGCGGTATTTTGGGTTGGGATTGAACTCCAGTACTGAGTACTCGGTACACGTACCTGGACGTAGGAAAGGGCGTTCGCACCTCACGCAACTGCGTTCGCCCGATGAGGCGTGCCCCGCGGATAGCGCTCCGTTCCAATTCGGGTAGGCCGTATGCCAATCCCGCTACCGAGGTGGCCAAGTACCCGCTACTGGTGTTCCACTCCCACAGGTACGAGCCCCTCGCAGTTGCAGTACCTTTGGAGATGCCCTCTCTCCCCCCCGATTCGCCGCCGTCCAGTGAGCGCCTCCCCGTTCTTCCGCTCCGCGACGTCGTCGTCTTCCCGTACGTCGTCATGCCGCTCCTCGTCGGTCGCTCGGCGTCACTCGCCGCGCTGGAAGCCGCCGATGGCAGCGATCGCATGGTGCTGCTCGTCGCGCAGCGCGAGCCGGAGACCCAGGAGCCAGCGGCGGCCGATCTCTATCGCGTCGGAGTCGTCGCGCGCGTGCGCCAGCTCACGCGGCTCGGCACCGGCACTGTGCGAGTGTTGGTTGAAGGCGTCGCGCGGGCACGTGTGACGCGCTTCGTCCCGGGGAGCGATTGCCTGCGCGCCGTCGTCGAGCTGTTGCCGGGAGCGGAGCTCGGCGAGGACGGTGAGGTGCTGCTCCGTCGCACACTGTCGTTGTTCGAGGAGTACGTCTCCTTGCATCGGCGCCTGCCGTCCGAGTTGGTGACATTGATCCAGAGCGCCGACTCGCCGGCTCGCCAGGCGTTCGGAATCGCCGCGCACCTCGGCACGCAGCTCGAGCGGCGCCAGGGCCTGCTCGCCATCGAGGAGTTCCCTGCCCTGCTCCGCGCGCTCGGCGACGTGCTCACGAGCGAGATCGACCTGCTCAAGCTCGAGCGAAAGATCGATGACGATGTGCGCGGCTCGCTCTTTCAGAATCAGCGCGAGTTCTACCTGCAGGAACAGCTGAAGGCGATCCATCGCGAGCTCGGAGGCGAGGACGGTGACGATGTCGACGAGCTCGCGACGCAGCTCGAGGCCAAGGGGCTTCCCGAGCCCGTGCAGGCTCGTGTACGACGCGAGCTGAAGCGGTTGCGCCGGCTGTCCTCGATGTCGCCGGAGTCTGGTGTCGCCCGCACGTACCTGGATCTGATCGTCGCGCTGCCGTGGACGGAGCGCACCGACGACGTGCTCGACGTGACGCACGCCAGACAGGTGCTCGACGAGGATCATTATGGGCTCGAGGACGTGAAGGAGCGGGTGCTCGATTACATCGGTGTGCTCTCGCTCGTCGAGCGGCTCGACGGACCCATTCTCTGCCTGGTCGGGCCTCCGGGCGTGGGGAAAACGTCACTCGGCCGTTCGATCGCGCGGGCGATGGGCCGCAAGTTCGTGCGCATGTCGCTGGGCGGCGTGCGCGACGAAGCCGAGATTCGCGGCCACCGGCGCACGTACATCGGCGCGATGCCCGGCCGAGTGATCCAGGCGATGCGACGCGCTGAAGTGGTGAATCCCGTCATCCTGCTCGACGAGATCGACAAGCTCGGCAGCGACTATCGCGGCGATCCGTCGGCCGCGTTGCTCGAAGTGCTGGATCCGGAGCAGAACCGGGCGTTCAACGATCACTACCTCGAGGCCGACTACGATCTGTCGCAGGTGCTGTTCATCACGACGGCGAACTCTCTGGGGGAGATTCCCGAGCCGCTGCGCGATCGGATGGAAATAATCCGTCTCGCGGGTTATCTCGACCAGGAGAAGTACGCCATCGCGCGCCAATTCCTGCTGCCCAAGCAGCTGCGCCAGCACGGCCTGGACCCAGCGAGCGTGTCGCTCGCGCCGGACGTGATCCCCACGATCGTGCACGCCTACACGCGCGAGGCCGGCGTTCGCGATCTCGAGCGGCGTCTCGCGCGACTCGCGCGCAAGATCGCCCGGTCGCGCGCGGAGCGGCGGTCGGCGTACGCCGTTGATGCAGGAGAGACCCCGGACGCCACGGACACGGTGGCCGCGAGCCAGCTGCATGCCATGCTTGGCGTGGCGCCGTTCGACCCGACGGAGAACACGCTCGAGGACAAGGTGGGCGTGGCCACCGGCCTGGCGTACACCAGCACCGGCGGCGACGTGCTCGAGATCGAGGTGAGCGTGGTGCCGGGCCGCGGGCGGTTGCAGCTCACCGGCACGCTCGGCGACGTGATGAAGGAATCGGCCAACGCGGCGCTGAGCTACGCGCGCGCGCGCGCCGGCTCCCTGGGGCTCGACCGCGAGTTCCTTCGCTCACGCGACCTCCACGTGCACATCCCCGCGGGCGCGACACCGAAGGACGGGCCGAGCGCGGGCATCGCCATCGCGTGTGCGATCGTCAGCGCGCTCACCGGCATCCCGTTGCGCGGCGACGTCGCCATGACGGGCGAGATCACCCTCCGCGGACGGGTGCTCGGGATCGGGGGACTGAAGGAGAAGACCGTGGCTGCACTGCGGAATCGCATCACGCACGTGGTGCTGCCGCAGGAGAACGCGCGGGATCTCGACGAGCTTCCGGCGGAGGTGAAGGCCGGCATCCAGTTTCACCCCGTCCGCTCGATGGACGAGGTGTTGGCGGTGGCGCTCGCGCACACGATGGACACGCGACTCGACGTCGCCCTCGACGCGGAGGCGCCGGCGGCGCTCGTGACGCATTGAGCGGATCGATGAAGGATCCGCTGGTGATCAAGTCGCTCGAGTTCATCGGTCCCATGGCGACCGCCGAGGGCTGGCGCCCGACCAATGAGCTGCCCGAAGTCGCGTTCGCGGGCAGGTCCAACGTCGGCAAGTCGTCGCTGCTGAATCGGTTGGTGCGGCGCAAGGCGTTCGCGCGTGTGAGCAATACGCCCGGCCGCACGCGCGAGATCAACTTCTTCAAGGTGAACGGCACCTTCGTGCTCGCGGATCTTCCGGGGTACGGGTACGCGCGTATCGCCAAGGCACGCAAGGCGGAATGGCTGCCGCTCATCGAGGGATACCTGCGGTTGTCGCCGGCGCTGCGCGGCGTGGTGCAGCTGCTCGACGTGCGGCACCAGCCGTCGGAAGAGGATCTGCAGATGCTCGACTTCCTCGCTGACCTCGGAGCACCCACCGTCGTGGTGCTGACGAAGATCGACAAGCTGCGTGCGCGCGAGCTGCCGGAACGAATTCATGAGATCGCGGTACAGCTGCATCTCGAGGAGGATCAGATGATCCCGTTCAGCGCGACGACGAACGTGGGGCGCGACGAACTTGCGTCCGCACTGGTGTCACTGGTGGAGCAGCCGGGATGGCGACCCGCGCCTGCGCGCACCGAGGTCGAGGTGACCCCGGAGGAAGAGGAGCAGGCGTGACGCGGCCCGGTCGCGCGTGGAGCGCTGGCGAGCGAAGCGTGCGCGCACGGATCGCGGTTGCCGCGCTCGCGAGCGCGGCGGCGTGTGCGGCACCTGCCGGAACCGGCAGCGTGGACCCCTCGCCAACGCTCACGAACGGGACCGCCGCCGCCGCAAGTGCGACGGCCACGCGCGCTTCGGCCGCCTCGGCTCCGGCGATCGCGGACACGACTGGCGGTGCACTCGTGAGTGCAGGCTTCGGCACGCTGCGCCAGGACGATATCGCGATCAAGCTGCAGCTCGCCGACGTGCTGGTGAAGCTCACGCCGCTGGAGGAGAGCGTCATCCGCACCCTCTCCCCGGACTCGTATCGGGCGCTGCGTGAGCTCGTGGAGAGCCGGCGGCCGGCGATCACACGGCTCGCGACGCAGCACGGGCTGCGGCGCGGGAGCGTGTGGTACGTGTCGTTCTACGGGCTCGCGCCCGAAGCACACTTCTCACCACTCGAGCTGACGGTGAGCTCCACGGGGCGAGACTTCCGCCCGGTGGAGGTGATTCCGCTGAGCAGCGGCTTCGGAAGTCAGCGCCTGCAGCCTCGCGAGACCCAGTCGGCGCTCTATCTCTTCGAGGACGCGCTCGACGTGAACCAACTGCTCACGGTGTCATTCGGCGGCCAGCAGAGCAGCTCGTGGGCGGCCACGTTGCGAACGATCGAGCGCGAGCGCGCGTTGATCCGCTCGCGCGCCACGCAGCAGCGCGGCGCGCCATCGCCGTAGCGGCCGCTCGTCAGAATCCGGCGGTCAGCGACAGCCGGATGTGACGCGATGCACCCGGCATGATGTTGTTGTTCCCCTGTGATGTGCCGTAGTAGCGCGCGTCGAACAGGTTCTCGAGGTTGAGCTGGGCGCGCGTGTGCCATGGCAGCGCAACAAACAGCGCCGCATCCCAGCGCGTGAATGCCGGCAGAGTGACGCTGTTGTCGATCGCGGCGAACGACTGCGCCTGATACACGGCTCCAAGTCCAGCGCCGACGGACGGCGTCAGCTGTACGCGGTTCCACAGGGACGCTGTGCGAGCGGGGACGAGCGGCACGGTCGCCCCGGCCGCTGCGGCCGTCGTCCGACTCCGAATTCGCGCCTTCAGCGCGGAGTAGCCCGCGACCATCTGCCAGGCGGGGAGCAGGTCTCCCGTCAGTCCGAGCTCGTACCCCGTGGAGCGCTGCGCGCCCGTCTGCACCGTGCGCGACGGATTGGCCGGGTCGGGGGCGCTGCTGTTGCTGCGGTCGAGCTGGAAGACGGCGCCGGTGAGCGAGAGGGCGGGATGCACGTCCCACTTGGCACCGAGCTCGTAGTTCCTGAACTGCTCGGGCTCCAGCGTCTCGGTGGTCGCCGTCAGCGACGAGAACTGATCGCCGGCGCTCGGCAGGTGCGACACGCCGTACGAGGCGTAGAGCGACGCCGGGACGATGGGCTTGAACACGAGCCCCGCGCGCGGCGAGACGAGACGGTCGCTGCGGGCGAGATCCTGCGCGATGCGGTTGTTGTGGAAGCGCAGCGAGAAGTCGTCGACGCGAAGCCCGACGACCGCCTGCAGATGGGGCGTGAGCTCGACCTGATCCTGCGCGTACAGCGCGACGACGTCGGCGCGCACGTGGTTGTCGGCGTCGGTGGCCGAAGGCCGGAAGCTGACCGCGGTGACGCGCGTGGGCTGGGCGAAGGGCACCGAGGTGCTCGTCGCACTCCCGTTGAAATAGCCCGTGTTCCGCACATTGTCCGTGCTCTGGCGCGAGACCTCGGCGCCGGCGAGCAGCGTGTGCTTCGCGGTTCCCGTCGCGACCGAGCGCGTGAGGTCCGTCTGGTTGAACAGGTTGGTGCGGGCCGTGGCGTTGTTGTAGCCGAGGAGGCTCACCTGCGTTCCCGATGTATCGACGGCGCCTGGGTACACGTTCTGGTAGAACTTGTCGTAGTGCGCGGCGCGCGTGCGGTTGCGGAGCGTCAGTCCCGCGCCGAGCTCACGATCGAGGACGACGCCGCCGGCGTCGACCCGCGCACGCGAGCCGCTCACGTCCGGATCACCGAAGAAGGTCGTGATGGCCGTGGGCGCCGGCCGTCCGCGGAATGACGGGATGCCACGGTCCACGACGCGATCGTCGCGGAAGAACTCGTAGTCCAGCCGCAGCACGGTGCCCGAGCCGGCGAAAATGGTGGCGGTCGGGGACATTCCTCTCCGCTCGAGATGCATCCCGTCGCGAAAGCCACCCGAGTTCTCGTAGACGCCGTTCAATCGCGCGGCGACCCGGTCGCCGATGGGGCGACCGACATCGACCATGCCCCGCTTGTGCGCGAAGGAGCCGCCCTCGAAGCTCAGTGAGCCGACCGGGATCAGAGAGGCTTCCTTCCGCACCTGATTGATGACGCCACCACCACCGCCACGACCGAACATCATGGCGTTCGATCCCTTCAGCGCCTCGATCCGCTCGACGTTGTAGAGATCGCGGAGATACTGTGCGTCGTCGCGCACCCCGTCGACGAAGAAATCGGCCGTCGAACTCTGACCGCGGATGACCGGCTGGTCCCGGTGGCCTTCCCCCTGGCCCATCGTGACACCCGGGATGAACCGGACCACATCCGCCATGCTCTGCATCGCCTGATCGGCGATGAAACGGTTCGTCAGCACGGTGGCCGACTGAGGCGTGTCGCGAAGCGGGGTGTTGGTCTTCATCGCGGTGCGCGACGTGGGCACGAGGTAGTCCGCACGGGTGCGTGGGGCCACCACCCTGACCGTGCCAAGCTTCCGCGCGCGTTCGGCGACCTTACCGAGGGTATCTCGGTCCACCCTGGCGGCCTGGGAATCCGGCGGCGCGGCGCCGACGTTCTGCGCGCCCAGGCACCGAGGCGGCAGCGCGATCGACGCGGCCAGCAGGGCGAGCACGTGGAGAGCCGGCGAAACGAACGTTCGAAGCATGAGGAGTATTGCTGTCTGGGATAGTCGAGGGGCTGGCACGGCCGTCTGGCCCCACCGTCGATGGCGTATCCTAGCCTGCTCGCGTCAATCCCGTCAAGTTTTGTCGGGATTGTAACGGGAGATGCGCCGACGTACCGAACCTGACACATTTGTCATATGCCCTACCTGCCATTGCGTCGACTTCCGGCGCGCCCCACCGAGGCGCTGTCTCAGGCCTGGCTCGAGCGCCTCGCCGACCGACTGGGCCAGCACTCTGGCGACGTTGCCGCGCATCGGGCCGTGATCTGTCGCGACACGCTCGCCGAGCTGACGTATCCCGAGTATGCGTCGAACTGGGAGGAGGCCGTCAACGACGCCGCGGTTCCGTTGGGGACGCGACTCGCACTGGCGTCACTCGATCCTCGCAACGTGACCTTGGAGCCCGAGTATTACAGCGATTGCGACGATGCCCGGTTCCAGCCGGTCAAGCCGCTACTCTGGCTCTGGTATTCGTTTGACCGGACCGTCCCGGGCGGCCAGAACGTCGCGCTCGGGGTCGCGCTTCGGCAGCTACTGGCCCCGTACATCTTTCGTCGCTGCGGGCGCAACTTCAGGGCGTTTCAGAACGTCGAGTTCTCCTTCGGCTACAACCTGGAGGTCGGCGATGACGTGGTGGTGCACAGGCACGTGCTGCTCGACGACCGCGGGGGTATCCGGCTGGGCAACAGGGTCTCGATCAGCGACTACGCCAACATCTACAGTCACACGCACAGCATCGTCGAACAGGCGGACGTGACGAACGCCCTGACGATCCTCGAGGACGGGGTGCGGGTGACGTACCACGCGACCGTGCTGGCCGGGGTGCACGTACACGAGCAGGGGATGGTGGGGGCGCTGGCCGTGGCGACGAAGGACGTCCGTCCGTACCACGTGTACGTGGGCATCCCGGCGAAGAGCGTGCGGGTCAAGCCGAACGCGCCCGACCCGGCGACGATACTGCGGACCTCTGAGCATCGAGAGCAGCGGGACGGGATCGAGCGATAGGCGCACGCTCGGGCCAGGCGGTCTGGACATTTGGTCCAAGCCGTGGAGATTGAGCCGAGGAATCGCACCATCGCCCGCGATTGGCGGTCCGGAGTGCGGCTCGACCGCTCGTCGTCCTGTGTGTCCGTCGGAGGAACGTCATGATCTGGCGATGCCCTGTCTGTCGCGGTGAGCTGCAACAGGAGTACGCAAACGAGCTGCGTTGTTCATCGTGCGCGCACACGTACGAGAGCGTGGCGGGGATCCCTGACCTCCGCGTCAATGCGCCGGGCTGGCTCGACTGTGATGCCGATCGCGCGCAGGCTCGCTGGATCGTCGACCATCTGGCGGACAGCCCGCTGGAGGACGTCGTGCGGCACGTGTTTCTCGAAGTGCGCGGGCACAACGACGCGAACGTCGATCGCCTCACGCGCCGCGTCACCGACGCGCCGCAACGGCTGCGTCGCGAGATCGTCGGTTGGTTGAACGACGCGACAGCGGGCGCGCCGTTTCTCGACTTAGGCTGTGGACCGGGCATGCTGCTCGCCGCGGCGGCGCGGGATGGTCGCACCGGCGTCGGGATCGACGTCTCGATGGTGTGGCTCGTTGTCGCGCAACGTCTGATTCTGGCGCACGGTGGTACGCCGGTGCTGGCGGCAGGGTTCGCCGAATCGCTTCCCCTCGCGGACGGCGCGGTCAAGGCAGTCGTGTCGCTCGACGTGATCGAGCACGTGGGCGACCAGGTGAAGTACGTGCAGGAGATCGATCGCGTGACCGGGCTCGAGGGGCGCATCGCGCTCTCGACGCCGAACCGTTACAGCCTGGCTGCGGAGCCGCACGTGCACGTCTGGGGTGTCGGCTGGCTTCCGCGGCGCTGGCAGCGGCAGTACGCCGAGTGGCGCAGTGGGATCTCGTACGCGTTCACCCGCTTGCTGAGCACTGGCGAAGCGCGCAGGCTGCTGGAGAAGAACACGCGGTTCGACGTCCAATTCCTCGTGCCGGCAATCCCCGAGGAGGACATCGCGATCGCCGCACCGCGACGTGCCGCGCTCGCTCGCGCGTACAACCGGGTGATTCGCTTCGGCATGACGAGACACGCGGCGCTGCTCGTCGGCGCGTTCTATCAGGTGGCGGGGCGCAAGCTGGCCCCGCGCGTCTCGCGCGCAGGCGCGGCGTCGACCATCCTTCTCACCTTGTCCTGACGCGGCGGCGCGGGGCGCACGCCCGACGAGGCCCGGCAGAGTGCTCGTGGCCAGCGGCGTCGACGCTGTGAGTGCTTTCTGGTTTGCCAGCCCGCGCGCCGGCGCGCTCGAGGCAGTGGGTGCGTGACACTCGCCCTGCGGAATCGTCGCTACAGACGCACACGGTCTTCGACCTCTACCGATCGCGATGCTGAAGACGAATCAGGAATGGATCCACTGGGGCAAGACTGATCCGCTGTGGGCGGTGTCGTCCATGCCGGGCCGCCAGGCTGGCGAGGCGCGCGCGTGGACCGACGAGGAGTTCCTTGCCGAGGGGCAGGAATACTTCGCGCCTGTGCGTGCGCAGTGGGAGCACTACGGCATGGGCTCCGCCCACTGCCTGGAGATCGGCGCAGGATCTGGTCGCCTGACGAAGCAGCTCCTCGCCCGGTTCGACCGCGTGACGGCCGTCGACGTATCCGCGGCGCAGCTCGAGAACGCGCAGCGCCTGCTCGGCGACGATGCGAAGCGAGCGACGTTCGCCGTCGTCGATGCGCCGGCGTTTCCGGTGCTCGACGCGTCGGCCGATGGGCTGTTCACCGCGGAGGTGTTTCAGCACTTCAACGACTTCGCGCCGATCGAGGCGTACCTGAGTGACGGATTTCGCGCGCTCTGCTCCGGAGGCACCGCATGTTTTCAGCTGCCGGTGATCGGGATGCACCCGGTGAACCACTTTCGGTTTCGGCTGAGAGCAATCAGAACGACGATAGAGCGATTCGTCGGACGGAACGGCGTGATGGAGTACCGTTTCCATCAAGCGGCGCGTGTGTTGACGACCCTATCCAGGATCGGCTACGCCGACTGCCAGCTCCGCGCATTCAACGTTGGGGCGCACGGGGGCCATCATGCCTACTTTTTCGCGCGGAAGCCGTAGCGGCCGTCCAAGCGGGCACTACGCACCGCGTTCGGCACCACACTCGGCATCGTCAGAACACGCGCAGCACGTCCTCGACCGGTCCGGCGTCGCCGGTCGCGAGCAGGTGCAGCACCTCGCGAAGGGCGGAGCGCTCGCGCGGCCAAATGAAGCGGTCGAGCGCCTGCTCGGGGGACAGCCATTCGTGGCGCATGTGCTCTTCGCCGAGCACGATGGCGGCCCCACGCCGAACGAACGCGGCGAAGACGACGGCCATCTCGACGGTCGCCAGCCTGTGTAGATAGAATGGCTGCACCGTGACGTTGTACAGCCGGTCCACGGCGAGGCCCGTCTCTTCGCGCACCTCGCGCACGGCCGCCTGCTCGGGAGATTCTCCTGCCTCGATGCGGCCATGCACCGTCTCCCATGCAGTGGGGCATCTCGTACCCAGCGATCGCTGCAGCGTGAGCACGGACCAGCCCTGTGGATCCGCGTCGATGAGAAAGACGTCGATGGTGCCGACGTGCACGTTGGTCATGGTGAAGCACTCCTGACGCGAGGCGGTGCGCGGGCGCCGAGTGTGACCGATGAGGTGCGGTCAGTCATTATCCACCGCGCCAGCGAAGCAGCGCGAGGATGGTGGCGAGTATGACTCGGCCGTGCGTGTGAGTGGGGAGCACGAGATCAGCCTCGTGCGCCAGCATACGCACATGCTCGCTCGTGGCCGTGGCGGACGCCAGTGCAACGACCAGCGAACACCGTCCACCGTCGGCACACCAGAGTCGGGTATCGCTCGCCCCGTCGCCAACCGGTGAAGCGCCCAGCGTCACGATCGCATCCAGCGTGTGCGCCGGAGACTCCTCCGGTGAGACAGCGCAAATCTCCACATCGGGGAGTGATGCGGCCGCCGCCGAAAGCTGGCCGTAGACTCCGCCGCTGACGGCGCGTTGACGCGCGCTGCACCAGCCGATCCGCGTGATATGGGCCTGCGGCGCGGCCACGGCAATCGGCTCGGTGACCTGTCGCGCGGGCTCGGCGGCGACTCGACGCAGCTCGTCGATGGACGTCTCCCCGCGCCGCACCAACGCGAGCCCGGACTCCCAGAGTGTCATGCATCCGTTCGCGCGGGCCGCCTCGGCGATACTCTCGGTGGACGCCCCAGCGGCAACCCGCCGCTCGAACTCGGATGAGGCGACGAGGATCTCCGCGACCGCGCGCCTGCCCCGAAAGCCGATGCCGTTGCAGTCGGCGCAGCCCGCGCCCGCGCACACCACGCACAGGCGGCGCACGAGACGCTGCGCGATGACGCCCTTCACGGCCGTCGCGATCTGGTAGCTCGCCGCCCCGATGTCGACGAGGCGTGCGACGGCGCTGGCCGCGTCGTTGGTGTGAAGGGTAGAAAGGACGAGGTGCCCTGTGAGCGACGCCTGGATCGCGATGTCGGCCGTCTCGCGGTCGCGGATCTCGCCCACGAGGATGACGTCGGGATCCTGGCGCATGATGGACCGCAGCGCGGCGCCGAAGGTCAGGCCGGCGCGCTCGCGCACCTGCACCTGGACGATTCCGGGCAACCGGTACTCGATGGGGTCCTCCACCGTGACGACGTTCACGCCGCGCGCCTGCACCTCGCGCAACGCCGCGTAGAGCGTCGTGGTCTTCCCCGAGCCGGTGGGACCGGTGACGAGGAGCAGCCCCTCTCGCTGCTCGAGGAGGGAGCGGATGCGCGCGAGATCCTCGTCGACGAAGCCGATGGCGTCGAGCGTGCGCAGGCCTGCACTGCCGTCGAGCACACGAATGACGATCTTCTCGCCGTGGGACGCCGGAAGGGTGGAGACGCGGAGATCGATGACCGAGCCGCGCAAGGCGACGCGCGCGCGGCCGTCCTGTGGTCGCATGCGGTCGGCGATGTCGAGCCCGGACAGGATCTTGACGCGCGAGACGAGCGACGGCGCGAGCGTGCGAGGCAGCAATCGCGCCTGACGCAGCACACCGTCCACCCGGTGCCGCACGGCGATGCCCTGCTCCTCCGGCTCGATGTGGATGTCGCTCGCGCCGGCATGGATCCCTTCCGCAATGAGCTGATCGACCAGCCGGATGGCGGACGCCGGATCGTCGTGCGACACGCCCGCGCCCGCGGCGGCCTCGAAGCCGATGTGCTGAACCTCGACCGGCGCCGAGGTGTGCTCGCCGCGCGTGGGCTCTGGATACGAGCGCGCGAGCTGCTGCGCGATCTCGGGTGCCGAGGCTTCGACCCAGCGCACGCGCAGCCCGGTGGCAAAGGAAACGGCGCGTTCGACGTCGAGATCGAGCGGATCGCTCGTGGCAACGACCAGCACACCCTCGGCGCGGTGCAGTGGAATGACGCCGTACCGTCGAGCCCAGCGCTCGGGCAGGAGCGCCACGGCGGCGGGATCGGTGCGCGAGAAATCGGCGCGCGGGGGAGCGAGGCTGTGGGATGCGGTCACCCGTGCAGGGTAAAAGGCACGGAATCGGGACCAGCATCACGATCATTCACGCCGGTGCGCGATCGCGCACCGCTTATTTGGCGTCGCTGATCCGTTCGAGCTCGCGATCGTGAATCCTGGCGAGCAGCAACTGCGCGGCGATCGCGCCGATCAACGCGGCGAACATGTCCCACTGCGTGTCCCACACGTCGCCCTGGGTGCCGAGAAACGACTCGGCGGACGAGCCCCCGAGCAATGCAGCTGCCCACTCGATGAACTCGTAACACGCGCTCGCGCTCAGGCACACGCACGTGACGAGAAAGAAAAGCCATTTCCCCCGCGTGAGCGGCGAGCGGCGCAGCAGGATCTCGCGCACGACGACCGCCGGCACGAACCCCTGGGCGAAGTGGCCGAGGCGGTCGTAGTGATTGCGGGCGAGATGCAGGGCATCCTGCACCCAGAAGCCGAGCGGCACCTTTGCATAGGTGTAGTGACCACCGAGCATGAGGATGAGCGCGTGGACGAAGACGAGCCGGTACACGAGCGGCGTGAGCGGAAAGCGCTGCGCCGTCGCGAGCAGGAGTGGAACGGCGATGAAGATCGGGAACACCTCGAGCAGCCAGGTGCCGGGCTCCAGCGCGCCGATACGCGAAACGACGAGGCAGATGGCGCCAACCACCAGGAGTACGATCGTTTCGATTCGGCTCATGACGAGGGGACTGCCGATCGCCGGACGGCGTCACGTGTCGAAAACGCATCTCGCGGACATCTAGCGGCGGCAAGGGCGACGATGCAGGGTTGCTGCACGCACGTGCGTCTCCCCCACCACTCGCCCACCCATTCGCACAATGATCACACGAGCACTCTGTCTACTGCTTGTCGCCGGCACCGTCGGCGCACAGGCTCCCGCGAAGAAAGCGGCACCGGCATCGGTGATGAGCGACGTCCGCCAGCTCTGGACGCAGAGCACCGAATATCTCGCCCGATCCGCCGCCGCCGTGCCCGATTCCCTGTATTCGTTCCGCCCGACGGCCGCGGTACGCACGTTCGGTCAGCTCATCGGCCACGTAGCCGGCACGCAGAATCTGCTGTGCGCGGTGTCGCTCGGGGAGAAAACGCTCCCTGCCGAAGATGAGATCGAGAAGTCGGCGACGACGAAGGCGGCGCTCGTGCAGGCGCTGGCGGCGTCGAACGCCAAGTGCACGCGTGCGTATGCGCAGGTCGACGCGGCGGTCGGCGGCATTGTGGACGTGTTCGGGCGTCCGGGAACGCGACGCTCCGCGCTGATGCTCAACGCGACCCACAACTTCGAGCACTACGGCAACGTCATCACGTACATGCGCATGAACGGCATGGTACCGCCCTCGAGCCAGCAGTAGCGGATCGCGGCGCGAGACCGCCGGGTGCGGGGGCGGGCGGAGCTACAGCACGCCCCAGAAGTCGCGCGACACGTCGACGTTGAAGGTCCAACTGCCGTTCCGCAGTCCTCGCGCGACTTCGAGGCGGAGCAGGTCGAAGAGGGGCTGCAGGGCGACGCCGACGCTCGGGTACACCCCGGCAGGGTGTGCGATGTCGGCGGCGGCGGCGCGACGGGCAAAGGTGGCCTGCGCGAATGGCGCGATCGTCGCCTGGCCTGGTATCCTGCCGAAGCGGCCGAGCGAGATGCTGGGCGCGGGAATGGGCGTGCGCCACTCGATGCGCTGCGTCACTCCGGCCAGGGATGCGAGCTCGTGATACTCGTATCCCGGCGCGCTCACTGGGCCACCGAAGTAGAGCCATTCCTGCGCGGGTACCGGGCCATTGGCGCCCACGAAGCCGCCGCCGGTGAACAGCGCCAGTCGTCCGGATGCGAAGGGTCGCTCTATCGTGAGAGACGCGAACGCCCGGCCGACCGTGCTGACGGCGAGGGGGAATGCCGCGTCGTCGGTGCTGAGGCGGCTCAGTCGGAGCTCGCCGTTCATGCGAAGCTCCGTGCCCAGGAATGAGAGCGACGTGGGACGATCGGCGGCGAGCGCGAAACGCAGGGCGCGGAGCGGCGTGGCGGGTAAGGTGGCCGTGTAGCGGCCGCGTGCCGGCGTGGCCCGCACGGCGAGCGGACGCTGACGCTCGAGGGATGCGTCCAGTCGGAGCCGAAAGCCCGCCAGTCCGCGCGCATCGAGTCCGACGCCGCCGCCCTGTACGCCGTACGGGTCGGTGGCGTCGGACCCGAACTCCTGCGCGGCGATCGAGTTGACGAGCCGCGAGCGCTCCTGCGTGTCGCTCGCGTCTCGGAAGTCGCGCATGGCGAACAGGCGAGCTCCCCACCGAGGCGACTGCCACTCGACGGTCCCGCTTCCCTTCCCCTGGCGATCATCGATCCCGTATCGGCCGCGGGCCTGCACACCGAACCCCCCGCCGAAGCGCGACGCGACGCCCGCGCCGACGGCGAACCCCTCGGCGCGGTTCACGCGCACGAAGTCCGAGAGCCCGACCGCCGAAAGCGTGAGCGCCTGCGGCCGCCGCAGCGCCTGTGCGCGCACGAGGGCGCGCGCCTCTTCCTGCACCCGCCGCACGTCCGCGTTGGTGACGGCGCGGACGTCGGGGGGGAGCGAGTCGAGGATGCGGCCGCCGAAGTGAAATGTGTCCCGCGCCGCCTGCGGGGCCATGACGATCTCGGGTCCGCCGAAAATCGACGGCGAGAGTCCGGAGTTCACCGCGTAGTCGCCGATGATCCAGCGGCCGCGGATGATTCCGCGAATGGGATAATCCAGCCACGTGCCGCCGCGCCTGATCTCGATCTCCTGCTGGCGCGGGAGCCAGAATCGCCCGTTCACGAGACTGTTCTCGATGACGACGAAGAGGTCTTCCAGCGCGTTGTCGAGGAACGCCGATCTCGTGAAGTTGAATGCCATGCGCACCACCTGCGCATCATCGCGATCGATGTACATCGCGCCGATGATGCGCGGCTGGCGGTCGTTCTTCGGCCGGACCTTCACCTCGTACAGCACGATCGTGCGTCCGGGCAGGTTGAGCGGAAGCGAATCCGTGATCGCGAAGTCGTAGCCGGCAAGCCCGTTTGCCGAGAGCGGGTGTGGGACGTCGCGCACCTCGTCGCCGTCGCCGAGGCGGATGATGGCGGGAAAGTTGTTCTGAACGATGCCGAGGTGGTCGCGATGGTAGGCGATGTCCGTCGGCAGCAGGAGGGTGTCTCTTCTGCCGAGGATGCGCTGCTTGCTCAGGTTGGGCGCGCGCCAATAGACTTCGTTCACCAGCTCGTCGGCCTTCACCACCTTCGGTGGCTCGGCGAGTCCCTCCCCGACCTGGGCGAGGAAGGTGACATAGCCGTGCGCGACGGCCTTGTAGTCTTTGAGGCCGGTGTCGGCGAGCTGCTGTAGGCGGCGCGCCGTCGCGCGCTCGACGAGCTCGCGTGACCGCGGGTCGTTCCACACCTGCGCGCACGCCGTCCGCGGCGCGAGGATCACCATCAGACTGCAGGCGGCAACGGCCGCGGCAAGCAAGCGATGCATCTTTCAAAGGTCGCCGGCGTTCGCACGCCGGACAAGCACGCGCGATCGCGCGCCGGCACACGATGAGCCTCGACGCGTTCCGCCAGCGTGCGCGCGCACGATCGGTCGTGCCCGTGTGGCGCGACTGCCTCCTCGACACCGACACGCCGGTGACGGCGTTCGCCAAGCTGCGCGAAGGGCCGTTCGCCTTCCTGCTCGAGTCCGCGCCCGCGGGCGGCGAGACGTGGGCGCGCTACACCTTCCTGGGCAGTGCGCCCCGCACGGCGTGGCGTCTCAAGGACGGCACCGTCGACGATTGGACGCCGGAGCGCGGCTGGCATGGCGCTCGCCGTCCGGTGGATCCGCTCGCGGACCTCGATGCACTCGTGCGCGCGAGCGCCCCCGTCGAGGTGCCGGAGCTCGGCGACTTCTGGACCGGTGCCGTCGGATTCTTCAGCTACGACATCGTGCGGCTCATCGAGCGGCTCCCCAATCCGCCGGCGAAGGCGATCGAGCTGCCCGACGCGCTCTTCGTCTTCACCGACGCGCTCGTGATCATCGACAATCTGCGCGCACAGGCGCGCGTGGTCGCCGGCGCGCAGATCGGCGACGACACGAGCGACGAGACGCTGCGCGCGGCATACGAACGGGCGCTCGCGGAGGTCGAACGCACGATGGCCAAGCTTCGTGCGCCGATCTCGCTTCCCATGCTCGACCTTCGCGCGGACGCCAGGCCCGCGGAAGGCCGGTCGAACACGACGCGCGAGCGGTATCTGGCGGGAGTGGAGCGGATCCACGAGTACATCGTCGCGGGCGACATCTTTCAGGTTCAGCTCGCGCGCCGCATCTCGGTGCCGCACGACTTTCCCGGCGAGGCGCTGTACCGCGCGCTGCGGGCGCTCAATCCGTCACCCTACATGTACCATCTCGTGCTCGACGGGATCGAGCTGGTGGGGAGCTCACCGGAGCTGCTGCTGCGGGTGAGCGGTGGCCGCGCGACGGTGCGGCCCATCGCCGGCACGCGTCCGCGCGGCGCGACTCCAGAGCAGGACGCCGAGCTGGTCGCCGAACTGACGACTGACGAGAAGGAGCGTGCCGAGCACGTGATGCTCGTCGATCTCGGCCGCAACGACATCGGACGAATTGCGGAATACGGCACCGTGGAAGTGAGCGACTACATGGTGATCGAGCGCTACTCGCACGTGTTCCATCTCGTGAGCCAGGTCGACGGGCGACTGCGGCAGGGGCTCGACGCACTGGACGCGTTCCGTGCCGCCTTTCCTGCCGGCACGCTCACGGGCGCGCCGAAGGTCCGGGCGATGGAGATCATCGACGAGCTCGAGCCCGAGCGACGCGGCGCGTACGGCGGCGCGGTGGGCTACCTCGCCGCCGGCGGCGCGAGGATGGATCTCGCGATCACGATCCGCACCTGCGTGATCGCGGACGGCGTGGCGCACGTGCAGGCCGCGGCGGGGATCGTGCTCGATTCCGTACCAGAGTTGGAGTGGGCGGAGACGGAGAGCAAGATGCGCGCGATGCTCACGGCGATCGGCCGGGTGAGGGAGGCGATGGGGCGGGAGGGCGCTGCGGGCGCTACGCGCCGTTAGTCGGTGAACAAACCGACAAACCACTGACAGCAGTTCCACTATTCCCTCAGCAAACGCGAGCGCATATTCCACGCGATGTCCTATCGCCTCATCAGCCCTGACGGCACCCAGTCGTACGACCTGAAGATGTACAGTCCGCTCATCATCGGGCGGGCACCGACCTGCGATCTTCCCGTCTTCGATCCGACGATCTCGCGCCGACATGCCGAACTCATGTGCGGCGACGACGGCGTGATGCTGCGCGACCTGGGCTCGAGCAACGGCACGTTCGTCAACGGCGCCAAGGTGAAGGAGACGATTCTCGAGGTCGACGACCTCGTCGCCTTCGGCAAGGTCGCGTTCCGTCTCGAGTCGTTCGTGCCGTCCACCCCGCCCCTGGCGATGTCGGCAGTGCCGTCGACGCCACTGGGCGCGACGATCGTGCGCCAGATGCCGATGCGGGATTCGCGCGCCGCGCTGCAATCGCTGAATGCGCCGGCCACCGCGCCAGGCGGTCTGACACGCGCCGTGATCTCGCCGCTGAGCGCGCCGCCGAGCGACAAGAGCCAGCAGAAGCTGGCCACGCTGCTCGAGGTATCGAAGGGCCTCACGCGCGCGGTGGACGTGGACACGATCCTCAACAAGATCGCCGCGTACGCCTACCAGACGCTCGAGGTGGACCGCGTGGCGATCCTGCTGCTCGACGACCGCGGCGAGCTGGTGCCCAAGATCTCGCGCGACAAGCGCGGCGGGGACACCCCTCGTGCCGTGCCGCAATCCATCGCGCTCAAGGCGGTTGAGGAAAAAGTCGCGCTGCTCTCGGACAACGCGGGTCAGGACGACCGATTCGGTGGCGACTCGATCGTGATGCAGCAGGTGCGTTCGGCCATCTGTGCGCCGCTCATCGGCAGCGAGGATCGCGTGTTGGGCGTGCTGTACGTGGACAACCCGAGCATGACGCATCGGTTCACCGACGAAGACCTCGAGTTCCTCGTCGCGTTCGCCGGGATCGCCGCCGTCGCGATCGAGAACTCGCAGTTCGCCGAGCGCATTCGGCGAGAAACGCTCGTGCGGAACAACTTCGAGCGCTACTTCGCCCCGCAGCTCGCGGCGCGCATCGCGAGCTCGCCCGAGGGCATCCAGCTCGGCGGCGACAAGCGTCCGGTCGCGGTGTTGTTCAGCGACATCCGCGGGTTCACCGCGCTCTCGGAATCGATGAAGCCGGACGAGATGGCCACGCTGCTCACGGAGTACTTCACCGAGATGGTGGAGTGCGTGTTCCGGCATGGTGGCACGCTGGACAAGTTCATGGGCGACGCGGTGATGGCGCAGTGGGGTGCGCCGCTCGGCACGCCGGACGACGCCGACCACGCGATGCTCGCCGCGATCGACATGATGGACGCGCTCGCGACGCTCAATTCGCGGTGGGTGGCCGCCGGGCGCCCACGATTGGATATCGGCATCGGCCTGAATTATGCGAAGCGTTCGCCGGCAACATCGGATCGGAGCGGCGACTCGAGTTCACCGTGATCGGCGACACGGTCAATATCGCGAGCCGACTGTGCTCGGCGGCCGGGACGGGGGAGATCCTGATCTCCGACGAGATGCGCCGCGCGCTGACGTCGCCGCCCGAGCTCGCGGAGCATCCGGCGATGGAGCTCCGAGGCAGGAGTCAATCCGTGCCAGTCTATCGCGTCGTCCTCCAATGAGTGCTGCGGCGCTGCCGGCCGGATTCGTGCGCGTCACGGCCGGCGGCAGCGCAGCCGTGGTGCTCGAGTCGTTGGAGGCCGACGCACGCGTGCTGCTCGCCGACGGGTCGCTCTACGAGGCGGCAGCGCGTTACCTCGCGGCGCGTCCGCTGAGCGGTCGCGGGGTCGCGTACGCCATCGCGCTGCCGGTGAGCGGCGCGAAAGTCGTGGTTCGCCACAACCGGCACGGCGGCCTCTTCGCTCCGCTGACGCGCGACCTGTTTCTCCCTCCCACTCGCGCTCCGCGCGAGCTGACGATCGCGCAGCAGCTTCGCGCGCTCGGTGTGGCCACCCCGGAGGTCGTGATGTACGGGATCACGCCCGCAATGCTCGTCTTTCAACGGGCCGACGTGGTCACGCGCGAGCTCGAGAACGGCCGCGACCTCGCCGCGTTCATGGGGATGGATGAGTCGAGCGACGCGCGCGCGGCGGCCTGGGAGGCAACTCGCCGACTGGTTCGGACGATGAACGCCGCGGGCGTGCGGCATCACGACCTCAACGTCAAGAACGTGCTGCTCGCACCGGAGGCCGGACTGTCGGCGTATCTGCTCGACGTGGATCGCGTCACGCTGGGCACGCCCGGGTCCGCAGACGTTGTACGCGGGAATACCGCGCGCCTTCTTCGATCGGCGCGCAAGTGGCGGGACGAGCGTGGTGCCACATTCGACGAGCGGGAGATCGCCGACCTCGACACGATCACGGCCGACGTGCGGTGAGCAGCGCGTGACGGCTCCGCTCGTGGTGTTCGCACACAAGGGACACGACTGGATTCGCGGCAGCGAGCAGTGCGTGCTCGATCTGTTGTCGGGCCTGGACCGCACGCGCTACCGACTGCTCGTCGTGGCCAACGGGCGCGCGCTCCTTCGGGAGAGCGAGCGCCTCGGCGTGCGCGCGGTACGTGTGGCGCACTGGGGGGGCGGCCGCATCCTCAACGCGCCGTGGCGTCACGTGATGCGGGGCATCCTGCGTGCGCACCAGCCGGCACTCATCCACGCGAACATGGCCGTGGCGCTGCCGCTGATCATCCCGGCGAGCCGGAAGCTCGCGATTCCCGTCGTCACGCACCTGCATCTTTCGTATGACTCGCTCGGCCCGCGCCATCAGGCGCTCGTGCGCGCATCCGACGTGATCGTCGGCGTGGCAGAGCACGTCGTGGCGACGTTGCGCGCCGATCCGGAAACAGCAGCGCGAGTCCGCGTGATCCGGAACGCGGTGAACGTCGAGCGGCTCGGGCACTGCGGCAGTGCCGACGTGCGCTCCGAGCTCGGCATCCCGCGTGGGGCGTTCGTCGCCACCTCGGTCGGATCGCTGATCGACCGCAAGGCGCATGCGGTGACGATCCGCGC
This sequence comes from Gemmatimonadaceae bacterium, assembly GCA_039920785.1. Lineage (GTDB taxonomy): Bacteria > Gemmatimonadota > Gemmatimonadetes > Gemmatimonadales > Gemmatimonadaceae > AG11. The sequence continues at coordinate 5,022 of JBDSDB010000024.1, read as the reverse complement.
GATTGGGATCGCGCGCCAGCGAGGGCTCGACGTCCATCTCCTGTTGTGCGGGGACGGCGAGCGAGAGAGCGAGCTTCGCACGCTCACTGAAACGCTCGGCCTCGGCGGCAGCATCCACTTCATGGGCGTCAGACGCGACGTCGGCGCGATCCTCGAGCGCGGCAGCGACGTGCTCGTCACCAGCGCGTGCGAGGAGGCCTTGCCGCTCAGCATGCTCGAGGCGCAGTGGCTGGGCGTTCCCGTGATCGCGTCGGACATCGCGGCGCACAAAGAGATGTCGAGGGGTGTGGAGTGGGGACTTCTGGCGCCGTGCGGTGATGCTGACACGTTGGCGGAGGCCCTCGCCGTGCTCGCCCGTGACCCATCGCGCCGGGCCGCGCTCGGCGTCGCCGCACGATTGCACGCGCGGGAGTGCTACTCGATGGACCGCTACGTCGCCGAGTTCGACGCGCTGTATCGGGAGTTGCTCGTGGACGGATCGGCGCGATGAGCGGGCCATCGACGAGCGGCGCACTCGTCGTCACCACGTTCAACTGGCCGAGCGCGCTCGACCTCGTGCTCGAGAGCGCACTCGGCCAGTCGGTGCTCCCGGCAGAAGTTCTCGTCGCGGACGATGGGTCCGCCGAGGAGACGGGGTCCGTGATCGAGGGATACGTGTCACGCTTCGCCGAGCGAGGCGTGCCGCTGAGGCACGTGTGGCATCCGGACCTCGGCTTCCGCGCCGGCGCCATCCGGAACCGCGCGATCGCCGCGGCGACGCAGCCGTACATCATCCTCGTGGATGGCGACTGCGTGCTGCATCGGGACTTCGTTCGCTCGCATCTCGTCTTCGCTCGACGAGGACACTTCGTGCAAGGGACGCGCGTCCTGCTCGATGCCGAGACCACACGCCGCGCCTTGTCCACGCGCCGCACGCGGTGGTCGGCGCTGGATGGTGGCCTGCGCAACCGGCTGAACGCGCTCTCCCTGCCCTGGCTGTCGCCACTGGTGCCCACGTCGTCGAATCCCCTGCGCGGCGTGCGAAGCGCCAACATGGGCCTCTGGCGCAGCGACGTCGTGCGGGTCAACGGCTTCGACGAACGGTTCGTTGGCTGGGGGCGCGAGGACAGCGAGTTCGTGGTGCGTCTGACCAACGCCGGCGTACGGCGCCGGAAGCTCAAGTTCGGCGGCATCCTCTATCACCTGTGGCACGACGAGCAACCACGCGATGCGCTGGCGGCGAACGACCAGTTGCTCGCCGAGATCCGTGCGAGCGGCGCGCGCTGGTGTGAGCGCGGGGTCGATCAGTATCTTGCTGACCGCTGACCGTTCGGCGCGATCTCCGCGCCTTCCCTCTCCCACCTGAATGCGACCCATCTCCCTCGACCGCGTTGGCGTCGTCATGATGAGCGCCGTCGGTGATGCGGTGCACGTGCTGCCGCTGCTGACGGCGCTCAAGAAGCATTCGCCGGCGTCGCACGTCACGTGGGTGCTGCAGCCGGGCGCCGCGTCGCTGGTGCGCGGCCATTGGGCGGTGGACGAGATCATCCCGTTCGACCGCGCACAGGGCTGGCGCGCATATCCCGCGGTGCGTCGCGCGCTGCGCGCACGCCCGCTCGACGTCGTGCTCGCGCTTCAGGTGTACTTCAAGGCGGGACTCGTGACGTCGTTGGCTCGCGCGCCGGTCAAGCTGGGATTCGACCGGGCAAGGGCGCGCGACCTGAACTGGTTGTTCACCACCGACCGTATTCCGGCGCGCGAAGGGCAGCACGTGCAGGACCAGTATCTCGAGTTTCTCGACGCGCTCGGCGTGCCGCACGGAGAGCTCGTGTGGGACCTGGGGCCATGGCCCGACGAGCGCGCATGGCAGCGCGGCTTCCTGGAGAAGTTCGAGCGTCCGATCGCGCCGATCGTCGTGGCGACGAGCAAGCCGGAAAAGGACTGGGCGCCGGAACGATGGGCTGAGGTCTGCGATGCGCTCTGGAGCGAGTTCGGGCTGCAACCGGTGCTCGTTGGCGGCCGCTCGGCGCGCGAGCTCGCTGCGCAATCGATCATCCTGCAACGCGCCAGCGCGCCGGTGGCCTCGGCGCTCGGCAGCGGATTGCGCAACCTCGTTGGCATTCTGGACGGCGCCGCGCTCGTGCTCTCCCCCGACACGGGGCCGCTGCACATGGCCGTCGCGCTCGACCGGCCGGCGATCGCGCTGATGGGCTATACCAATCCCAAGCGCGTTGGGCCGTATCGCCGCTTTCACGACCTGCTCATCGACGCGTACGGCGATCCGGGCGAGAACTATCCGATCTCGATGGAGAATCGTCCGGGCCGCATGACGCGCATCACCGTGCGCGACGTGCTCGAGCGCGTGGAGCGCTGGCGAGCGAGCTACGCTGGAGAGTCGGCGACGAGCGGGCCGAAGTCGTAGCGGAGACCGAGCTCACGGAGCATGCGTACGAGCCGCTGCACCGGGAGCCCCATCACGGCGAAGTAGTCACCATCCACGCGCGCCACGATCGCCGCTCCGTAGCCCTGGATGCCATAGGCGCCGGCCTTGTCCATCGGCTCGCGCGTGGCGATGTAGGCGGCGATCTCCGCGTCGGTGAGCGGATGAAAGTCGACACCCACCTCCTCGACCGCCGAGCGCGTCTCACCACGCCAGACCACCGCGACCGCAGTGATCACGAGATGCGATCGGCCAGCGAGGCGGTGCAGCATGGACGCTGCCTCCGCTTCGTCCGAGGGTTTGCCGAGCACGTCACCGTCCACGACGACGATCGTGTCGCTCCCGATGACGACGCAATCCGGCGCCACCCGCGCGATGACCGCGGCCTTCTCGCGCGCGAGTCGCTCGGCGTGAGCCCTTGGCTTCTCGCCGGGCCGGTACGTCTCATCGATGTCGGCGGGGCGCACCTCGTGCGAGATACCGATCAGCGTGAGCAGCTCGCGGCGCCGAGGCGACTGCGAGGCGAGGATGACGCGAGGAGAGATCATCGTTCCAGCCAGAGGGTCACAGGCCCATCGTTCACCAGCTCGACGTCCATCATGGCGCCGAACTCGCCTGTCTCGACGCGTACGTCGCGTGCGCGGAGCAGCGCCAGAAAGCCCTCATACAGCGGGATGGCGGCCTCCGGACGCGCCGCCTCGATGAAGCTCGGCCTCCGTCCCTTCGCCGCGTCGCCGTAGAGCGTGAACTGCGACACGACGAGCAGCGCGCCACCGACGTCGGCCAGCGCGAGATTCATCTTGTCGTCCGCATCCGCGAACAGGCGCAGGCCGACGATCTTGTCCGCCATCCACACCAGCGTTGATGCCTCGTCGGCATGAGTGAATCCGACGAGCAGGAGATAACCGCGCTCGATGCGGCCGGTGGTCCGGTCGCCGACGCGGACTTCGGCGCGGGACACACGTTGGAGGAGCACACGCATACGTGAGGGGCAAGGGTCGAGCGCCCAAGTTAATCGGCGCCTTGTTGCCGTGCCCACCGGCTGCGACCTTTGCGAATCCCCACATCGGCAGCCGTGACCACACCCACGTACGAGCAGACCGTCGACGTCGAGACCCCGGAGTTGGTCGTTCTGACCTACTCGGTCGCCGGGATCGGATCGCGCGCGCTGGCCGCGATCACGGATCTGCTGATCTGCGGTGCGGCGCTGCTGCTCATGGCCATCGCGATGTTCGCCGTCGGCGCCGCGGGCGGCCTTGCCATGATGAGCGTGAGCGGCACGTGGGCGATCGCGCTCCTCGTGCTCGTGCAGTTCGCGCTGCTCTGGGGCTACTACGTGCTGTTCGAAGGCCTCATGGATGGACAGACGCCTGGCAAGCGCCTTCACCACCTGCGCGTGGTGCGAGAGGGCGGCTACTCCGTGACGTTCGGCGTGTCGGCAGTGCGGAATCTCATCCGTGTGCTGGACATGCAGCCGGGCATCTTCTACCTGGTCGGCATGGTCAGCCTGCTGATCACCAAACGGGGCCGTCGGCTCGGGGATCTCGTTGCGGGAACGATCGTCGTGCGGGAGGAGGTGCGTCGCGCCACCTTGCCGGCGACCCCGCCGTCCGCCACCGCTGCGCGCGCGCTCCAGACGACGTTGAGCGAGGATGAGTACGACGTGCTGCACCGGTTCATCGAGCGGTGGTCCGCGCTCGAGCCGCTGCGGCGTGCCGCCCTCGCCGCGCAGCTCGCGACGCGGTTCGGGGCCGCGCTCCCCGACGATGGGCGTCCTGCTGGGCCGCGCCTGCTCGAGCTGCATGAGCGCGAGCGGCAGGCCCGCGCCGGTGGGGTGGCGTCGCGCGGCGAGACGGGCGCGGGACGCGAGCGCCAGGCGCTGATCGCCGCGGGGATGCCGCGCTGGACCGCGTTCGCTTCGCGACTGACGTTGGCACAGCGAAAGGGACTGCGTGCACTCGGTGAGGAGGGAGTACGCGAATTCGTCGCCGAGTATCGCGCGCTGGCGGCGGACCTCGCGCGGCTGCGCACCGCCGCGGGGGGACGCGCGCTGGACGAGCTGTTCTACCTTGGGCGGCTCGTGGCGAGCGCGCACAACCTGCTCTATCGGGACCGGGGCATGCCGCTGCGCGCCGCCATCCGCTTCCTCTTCACCGATGCGCCACGCGAGGTGCGCCGCTCGGCCGCGCCGATCGCCCTCGCCGCGCTCCTGCTATTCCTCCCCGCGGTGGTGGCCGGCATTGGCGTAGCGCGCTCTCCCGCCACGGCGACCGACCTGCTGCCGGAGGGGATGCTGAAGCGCGCCGACGATGGCGTGCGACGCGCCCGAGAGGGTGGGGGCTACATCGACGACCCGCAACTCTTTCGTCCCGTGATGGCCACCGGGATCATCGCGAACAACGTACAGGTGACGTTCGCCGCGTTCGCGGGCGGCGCCACCGCAGGCCTGCTCACGGTGCTGCTGCTCGTCATGAACGGCATCTCGATGGGCAGCGTCGTGGGACTGTTCATCAGCAAGGGCATCGGCTCCCTCCTCCTCGCCTTCGTCGCGCCGCACGGCGTGCTCGAGCTGTTCGCCATCTGCGTGGCCGGCGGTGCGGCGT
>JBDSDB010000023.1:0-5558 GCA_039920785.1 Gemmatimonadaceae bacterium | reverse complement strand
CACGCGTTCGACATGCGCGGCGGCCGCTACCTCGTCCGCGCGCACGTCGCGCAATCCGTGCCGCACGCGATCGTCCAGCACGCCGATGACGTCGTGCGACGCCTTCGCGCTTCGCTCGACGAGCTCGCGAGCCATCTCGCCGGCGCCCCGACCAGGTTCCCCATCTTCGAGTCGCTCGCGCTGTTCGCGCAGCGCGCCCGGAAGGCGATCGCGCGCATGCCAGACGAGGCTCAAGCGAGCCTGGAGGAGCTGCAGCCTTATCATGCCATCGGTGGCTTCCGCAACGGCGCGCTCTGGACGCTGGCTCAGCTCGACGCCGCCGAGAGCGTACGGCTCGCCGCGGGAGGCGTGCACGGCGGCGGCGTGATGGGGGTGAACACCCAGCGCAGCGTATCGATCGTCGGCGAGCCGTCGATCACGGCAGGCGCATTCGACGATGGCGCCGTGATCGCTTCCGCGGCGACGCGGATCGTGGGACCCGATCCCAAGCTCGACATGTTCCTGCGCGTGGACTACTCGCTCGCCTACGCGAGCGAGGGTCCGGGACGCGGCCGGCGGGTCGTCGCAACGCTCCACGAGCTGTGCAATCACCTCGAGCACACGGTGTTCCCCGCGCTCGAGCCCACGCTGCCGTGACTGTCGGTTCTCACACGGCTCGCCGACTCGCGCTGCTGCTCGCGGCGCTGACCGCCATCGGCCCAACCACTGCTCGCGCGCAGCAGGTGCTCGCCCTGACCGGCGACGTGAGCCCAGTCCACGATCCAGCGGTGATCAGGGAGGGCGAACGCTACTACGTCTTCGCCACGGGTGGTCGTCCCGGCCAGGGCGTGCTCCCGATCCGGACCTCGACGAACCTGCAAAGTTGGACCAGCGCGGGGTTCGTCTTCAGCGCGCTGCCCGAGTGGGCGACGCGCGAGATCCCGCAGGCGCGCAACGCCTGGGCGCCTGACATCTCCTTCTTCAACGACAGGTTCCACGTCTACTACTCCGTCTCCTCTTTCGGCAGCCGGAACTCGGCGATCGGACTGGCCACGACGCGCACGCTCGATCCTGCGAGCCCGGGGTATGGGTGGGTGGACGAGGGGATGGTGCTGCGCTCTCGCCAGGAGCGCGACGACTGGAACGCCATCGATCCGAACCTGGTGATCGAGAACGAGCGCAGCGTCTGGCTCGCGTGGGGCAGCTTCTGGGGCGGGATCAAGATGCGCCGACTCGATCCGGCCACCGGTATGCTCTCCGCCACGGACACGGTCCTCCATTCGCTGAGCAGCCGGCCTCGCGTACCGCCGATCGACGGCTCCGTCGAGGCGCCCACCATCGTGCGGCGCGACGGCTGGTGGTATCTGTTCGTCTCGTTCGACCGCTGCTGCCGCGGCGCGGAGAGCTCGTACAACGTCGTCGTCGGCCGGTCGCGCGAGGTCACGGGCCCCTACGTCGACAGGACCGGAATGCCGATGACGCAGGGCGGCGGTTCGCTCGTCATCGCCGCGACGACGCCGACGTGGCGCGGGCCCGGACACCAGGCCGTGCTGCGCGACGGCGAGCAGGACTACCTGTTCTTCCACGCCTACCCCGGAGCCGGATTGGGACGTGGCTCGGCGCTGCAGATCTCGACGATCATCTGGCAGGACGGGTGGCCGCGGGTGGGGGCGCTGCCCTGACCCTCGCTTCCAGCAGAAGAGCTTGACGCGTCATCCAGTATGATGGACATTGCTTCCATCATGCAAGACGAACCGTCCGATCTCACCCTGCGCATCGCCGCCCGCGTCGGCGAGCTGCGCGCCGTGCAGGGCCTCTCACTCGAGGCGCTGGCCGGCAAGAGCGCGGTCAGCCGCTCGATGATCTCCCTCATCGAGCGCGGAGAGTCCAGCCCCACCGCCGTCGTGCTCGAGAAGCTCGCCACCGCCCTCGGCGTGCCCCTCGCCACGCTCTTCGATGCGCCACCCACGGCCGCGCTCGAGTCGAGCGGCCCGGTGGCGCGTCGGCGCGACCAGCCGCAGTGGAGAGACCCTGCGTCCGGCTACGTGCGCCGCAACGTATCGCCGGCCGGCGTGCCGCAGCCCATGCAGATCGTCGAGGTGCACTTTCCGCCGCGTGCGCGCGTCGCCTTCGAGACCGGCGCGCGCGATGTCCACGTGCATCAGCAGCTCTGGGTGCTCGAAGGCACGATGGACGTCACCGTTGGGACGGACGCCCACCGGCTCCGCGAGGGCGACTGCCTCGCCATGCAGCTCGACCAACCGGTCATGTTCCACAACCCGAAGCGAAAGCCGGCGCGCTATGCGGTGGTGATCGCCTCCGAAACCGCGCCGAGACGATGACGTCACCCTCCTGGTCGATCCGCCGCCTCCACGCTGTGGACGAAGCGATGGTCGAGCAGCTCGCCGACGTGTTGATCGACTGCGTGGAAGGCGGGGCGTCGGTGAGCTTCATGCTGCCGCTCGCCCGCGAACGCGCCGTCGCCTTCTGGCGACGCGTGGCGAACGCTGTGGCCGCGGGCGAGCGGGCGCTGCTCGTCGCCGAGGACGCGCTCGGCATCTGCGGCACGGTGCAGCTGATCCTCGACATGCCGGAGAATCAGCCGCACCGCGCCGAACTGGCCAAGATGCTCGTCCATCGCCGCGCCCGCCGTCAGGGACTGGCCGCGACGCTGCTGCGCTCGGCCGAGGAGATGGCGCTCGACTGTCGCAAGTCGCTCCTGATGCTCGACGCCGTCACCGGCGGCGATGCCGAACGGCTGTACGAGCGCCACGGATGGTCGCGCGTGGGTGTGGTGCCGCGCTTCGCGCTGATGCCGAACGGGGATTGGTGTGCGACGACTTTCTTTTTTCGGGAGTTGGGTTCGGGTGAGCTGCGGAGCGGGTAGTGGCTGCTTCGACTACAAGACCCGTAGTGGGTACTCGGTATCCGGGTACCGGGATTGGCATATGGCCTCCCCGAATTTCGAGCAGCGCTGTCCGCGGGGAATGCCTCCGACTGGGCGAACGGAGTGGCATCGACGGCGAACGCCGTTGCCTACGTCCAACTACCTGTCTCGAGTACCCAGTACTGGAGTTCAATCCCGGCCCCAAATTCGGGTGGCCAGAATGCCAGTCCGGGTACTCAGAAACCGAGTACCTACTACGGCAGTTGAAGCATCGGTAGCGGAGGATGCCCCTTGAACCGCGCGTGCCGCCACGCTTCCCGAACGCAGAGTCTCCCCTGCCCCCAGCGGCAAACCGTCGTATCATCCCGCAATGACTCCACGCATGATGTCGCGACCTAAATTCGTCGCCCTCGCCGTTGTTCTCGTCGTCTCAGGAGCCTCGCTCCCGCCATGCCCGCTGAGCGCGCAGGCTCCTGCGACGGGAGCGCCGTCGGTCGACCTGCGCCGCGGCCCGCTCCGCGTGTCACGCGACGGCCGGCATCTCGTGCACGCCGACGGCACGCCCTTCTTCTGGCTCGGCGACACAGCCTGGGAGCTGTTCCACAGGCTCACGCGCGAGGAGGCGGACCTCTACCTCGACGACCGTCGGCGGAAAGGGTTCACCGTCATCCAGGCGGTGGTGCTCGCGGAGCTCGACGGGCTGACCGCGCCCAACGCGAACGGCGACGTCCCGCTCGTCGACAACGACCCGACGAAGATGAACGAGGCCTACTTCCGTCACGTGGACTACGTCGTGGACGCGGCAGCGCGGCGCGGCATGTTCACCGGGATGCTTCCTACCTGGGGCGACAAGTTCAACAAGAGGTGGGGCGTCGGCCCGGAGATCTTCACTCCTGCAAACGCGCGCGCCTACGGCGAGCTCCTCGGCCGGCGGTACCGGGCGAAGCCGATCATCTGGATCCTCGGCGGCGACCGTTCGCCCGAGCGGCCCGAACACTCGGCCATCGTGCGGTCCATGGCCGAGGGACTGCGCGCCGGCGATGGAGGCGCGCACCTGATGACCTACCATCCGATGGGCGGGCAGTCGTCGTCGCGCTACTTCCATGCCGACGACTGGCTCGCACTGAACATGTTCCAGTCGGGACACAGCGCGCCGAACTCCGCCAACGACCGGTACGTACAGGCCGACCGCAAGCTCGTCCCCGTGAAACCCGTTCTCGACGGAGAGTCACGCTACGAGGATCATCCGATCGACTGGAAACCGGAGAAGGGCTGGTTCGACGACTTCGATGTACGGCAGGCGGCGTACTGGGCGGTCCTCGCCGGCGCGGCCGGCCACACCTACGGCGATCACGACATCTGGCAGATGTTTCAGCCGGGCCGCGCTCCGATTTCCTCCGCGCGCACGCCGTGGCGGGTCGCGCTCAACCATCCCGGCTCGGCGCAGATGGGCCACCTGCGCAGGCTGTTCATGTCGCGCCCCTTCCTGGAGCTCGCGCCCGACCAGTCGCTGCTGGAGTCGCCGTTGGACACCGGTGCCAGCCATCAGCGCGCCGCGCGCGCGCGCGGCGGCGACTACGCGGTCGCCTACACGCCGCTCGGACGTCCGCTCACGATTCGGCTCGATGCGCTTCGCGGCCCGCTGGTGCGCGCCTGGTGGTTCGATCCGCGCGCCGGCACCTCGTCGCGCATCGGCGAGTTTCAGGCGGCGGGCACGCGCGCTTTCGACCCGCCCGGGGATGAGGGGCGCGGACACGACTGGGTCCTCGTGCTCGACCGATCGACGACCGCGTATCCGCCGCCGGGCGCGCGGTGACGTGACACGTCATCGCGCGACGCTTCGGCTTTTGAAGATCACTACCCCCTTGTAGCTTCCTCGCTCGACATCGCACATCCGCCGACGGAGGACGACATGTGGCAACCCGACAAGCCGAGCCAGAACGAGAACGAATACTTCGCGCGGCGTGACGCCGAGTGGCTGAAGGAGCAGCGTGCCCTGCTCGACGCACAGCGGGCGGCGAAGGCACAGGAGATGATCTGCCCTCGCTGTGGAGCCGTCATGGCGCATCGCCCATTCCGGGGCGTCACGCTCGACGCCTGCGGCAGCTGCCATGGCGTGTGGCTCGACGCGGGTGAGCTCGCGATGCTGGCGCACGAGCCGGAGCAGGAGCTGCTTCGCCTGGCGCGCAATCTGGACGGCACCGGCACGTAGGTCGCACGCATGAGGTGGCCGTCGCCACCTCGACTTCACTCCACACATGGCTGACACGCCGAGTCTCGAGACGCTGAGCGATCTGCGCACGCCGTGGTGTCTCCACGTCGTGGCGACGCTGCGCATCGCCGATCACGTTGCCGCGGGGACGACCGACGTCGTCGCGCTGGCCGAGTGGACGGAGTGCGACGCCGAGGCGCTGCATCGCGTGATGTCGCATCTCGCGACGCGGGGCGTGTTCGTGGAGACGTCGCCCGGCCAGTTCGCGCTCAACTCGCTGGCGGCCGAGCTGCGCGATCCCCGGCAGCGGATCGGGCTCGATCTCGACGGGATCGGTGGGCGCATGGCGGGCGCGTGGGGCACGCTGCTCGCCTACGTGCGCACCGGCCGGCCGGTGTATCACGAGCTGTTCAACCGCCCCTTCTGGGAAGATCTCGACGCGCATCCCGAGATCGCCGCGAGCTTCGACGCGCTCATCGG
>JBDSDB010000022.1:0-14963 GCA_039920785.1 Gemmatimonadaceae bacterium | reverse complement strand
GATCGTCACCGCCGCGCACGCGGCGAACACCAACGCCGACACACCGATGAATGCATGCCGAGAGGCTCGTTCCGAAGCCATGAGTGAACCTCCCATGCGGCGGATGTATCGCGGCGGCGACGAAGAGGCTCAGCCCGTGTATTCGTCGTGGCGGCGCCACCAGACACCGGTCTCGTTGCGTCCTTTGGGAGCGCGATCCAGCCACTGGTACATGCCCCAGACCGCGTCCAGTCCGCGCGCATAGGTGGAATAGGTGTGGTAGACCACGCCGTCCTCGAGCACGAATGCACTCACGCCCGGCCGCTCGCGCGTGTACGTGGCCACGTCGGTGCCCGTCGTCGCTGCGATCTGCGCGACGGGGCTCTCGCTACCGCGCAGCTTCCACTCCTGCACGGTCTGGCCGGCGGGCGGCGAGCCATGCTCCGCCTGGAGGACCGGCGCCTCGCGCCGGAAGTTGTAGTAGATACCTTCCCCGCGCTGCTGCTCCTTGCTGAACCCGACGGCGAACTCGGAGTTGAAGTCGCTGCTGGACGAGGACGCCCACGGAAAGCTCCATCCCATCCGCTGCCTGAACGCCAGCAGCTTCTCGAGCGGCGCGCGCGACACGGCGCCGAACGCGACGTCGTGATTCGCCAGGTGCACGGCGATCCCGTTGAAGCCGTCGGCGATCGACGAGCAGGAGGGACATCCAGCCTTGTAGTCGGGACCGAACATGAAGTGGTAGAGGAGGAGCTGCGAGCGCCCCTGAAAGAGGTCCGGGAGCGAGACGCTTCCCTCCTCGGTCTCGAATCGATACTTCTTGTCGATCCGAACCCACGGCAGCTCCTGCCGCCGCTGCGCCAGCGCGTCGCTGCGGCGCGTGAGCTCCTTCTCCTCGTCGAGCAGCTCGAGCCGCGCGGTGAGCCAGTCCTCGCGTGTCCCGGTGATGTGCGTCGTCATTGCGCGTGTCTCCTCAGTGCGAGTGTCGTTTCTCGATTCGACTCGATGGTCGTCGGTCACGAGATAGACTTAGCAGCGCACCTCGACACGATGAGAGTTACAAGTGTGGCGGGATTCTGATGGACGCATTGATCACGGCCGCGGCGCGCGCGCTCGCCGCGGGCGATCCGATCGGCGCCTTGAAGCGGGTCGCGCTGCGCGACGATGCGCCCGCACTCGCGCTGCGAGGCATCGCGATGGCGCAGCTCGGCGATTTCGCGCGAGCGAAGGCGCTCCTCCGACGTGCTGCTCGCGCCTTCGGCCCGAGGGAGATCGTGGCGCGCGCGAGGTGCGTCGTCGCCGAGGCAGAAATCGCCCTCGCCTCGCGTGACCTGAGCTGGTCCGCGAACGCGCTCGACTCGGCGCGCTCGACGCTCGACGCGCACGGAGACGCGGTGAACGCTGCGCACGCGAGGTATCTCGAGGCCCGGCGGCTGCTCCTGATCGGGCGCGTCGACGAGGCCGAGTGCGCGCTCGCCGAGCTGGATCCCACGTCGCTTCCTCCAGCGCTGAGGACCGCGTACGAGCTCGTCGTCGCGGGAATCGCCACGCGACGACTGCGCACCACGCCGGCGCGCGCCGCGCTCGTACGGGCTGAGCGCGCCGCACGCGACGCACGAATTCCCGCGCTGACGGCGGAGGTCGAGCACGCATCGCTCGTTCTGACCTCGCCTGCCGCGCGCCTGATCGCGCACGGCGCGGAGCGAGTCCTTCTGCTCGAGGAGGTCGAGGCGGTCCTGGCGTCGGGAGTGTTCGTCGTCGACGCGTGCCGGAATCTCGTGCGTGACGACGGCAAGGTCGTCTCGCTCGCGACGCGTCCGGTGTTGTTCGCCATCGCGCGCGCGCTGGGCGAAGCGTGGCCGAACGACGTGCCGCGGGACGTGCTCATCGCGCGCGCCTTCGGGTCGAGATTCACCGACGAGTCGCATCGCGCGCGGCTGCGCGTCGAGGTGGCGCGCCTGCGCACGGCGCTCGCAACGCTTGCCGACGTGGGCGCGACGAAGCGAGGGTTCGCGCTGGCGCCGCGTCGCGCGCGCGACGTCGTCGTGCTGGCGCGGCCCGTCGAGGATGAGCATGCGTCGACGCTCGCCTTCCTCGCCGACGGTGAAGCCTGGTCCAGCTCCGCGCTGGCACTCGCGCTGGGAACGAGCCAGCGTACCGTGCAGCGAGCGCTCGACTCGCTCGCGGACGCCGGAAAGGTGCAGTCGTTCGGCCGCGGGCGCGCGCGTCGCTGGATCACCCCGCCCATGCCGGGATTCACGACGATCTTGTTACTCCCCGCTCCGTTGCCGACCGACTAGTCTTGCAGCATGACCCCACCAGTCGCCGAGACCGCCGAGATCGTCCGCGAGTATGGTCCCTTCCCGGGCGTCGCCAACGTGGCTGGCGTCACCTTCGACGGCCAGAGCGTCTGGTTCGCTTCCGGCGACAAGCTGAACTCCTTCGATCCCTTGAGTGGCGACACGCTCCGCTCGATCGATGTCGCCGCGCACGCGGGGACGACCTTCGACGGCGAGCACCTGTTTCAGATCGCCGGAGATCGCATCCACAAGATCGATCCGAAGAGCGGCCGAGTGCTCGCCAGCATCCCCACGCCCGGCGGCGGCGGTGACTCGGGGCTCGCGTGGGCCGAGGGGACGCTCTGGGTGGGGAAGCATCACGAGCGGAAGATCCATCAGATCGATCCCGACACGGGGGCAATTCTTCGCACCATCGAGTCCAACCGCTTCGTCACCGGGGTCACGTGGGTCGATGGGGAGCTCTGGCACGCCACCTGGGAAGACGACGAGTGCGATCTGCGGCGCGTCGATCCTCGCTCGGGAGAGGTCCTCGAGAGGCTCGAGCTGCCGGCCGGTGTGAAGGTTTCCGGGCTCGAGTCCGATGGCGGCGATCGGTTCTACTGCGGAGGAGGCGGGAGCGGAACGGTGAGGGCCGTCCGTCGGCCAAGGCGAGGCGCCGCGAGCGGACCGTGATTCTTTCGCGCTGACACTCGCGCTCCTCGGTGTCGGAATCGGGCGTTCCGTGCGCTCTCGTGCCCGTCCAACACGGGATGTATCATCTCTCGTGCAATCCTCACGGCCACGAGAGAGACGATGAGACTTGGAAGTGCGACCCTGCTCCTGCTCGCGGCCTGCGCGTCTACATCGCCTCGCGCTCCCGCGCCATCTCCGGTAGGCGCGACCGGCGCGATGACGACCGCCCCAGATTCGAGAGCGACCGTGCGACTCGGCGTCGAGACCTTCCTCGCCGATGTTCCCGCGGCACTTCGCGGCAAGCGAGTCGGCCTCATCACCAACAGCTCGGCGATCGACCGGTCGAAGCGCTCGGTCATCGATCTCATCGCGCAGCACAAGGATCTGAAGCTCGTCGCCCTCCTCGCGCCGGAGCACGGCATCCGGGGCACAGCGATGGATGGCGTACAGATCGAGGACGAGACCGACCCGAAGACGGGCGTCCCGATCTACTCTCTGTACATGTCCGAGGATCGTGGCCCCACGCCGGCGATGCTCGCGAACGTGGACGTCCTCGTCTACGACCTCCAGGAAGTCGGCGGGCGCACATGGACGTATGTGTCGACGATGGCGTTGTCGATGCAGGCGGCGAAGAGGAAGGGAATCCCGTTCGTCGTCCTCGATCGCCCGAATCCGATTGGCGGAGAGATCGTCGAGGGCGCGCTCCTCGATCCGAAGTTCAAGTCGTTCGTCGGCATGTATCCCATTCCGGCGCGGCACGGCCTCACCGTCGGTGAGCTGGCGACGCTGTTCAACACGAAGTACGGCATCGGCGCGGACCTCATCGTCGCCCGCGTGCAGAACTGGAAGCGCTCGCAGTGGATGGACGACGCCGGGCTTCCGTGGGTGAACCCGTCGCCGAACCTGCGTTCACTCGCCGCGCTGACCAGCTATCCGGGAACAGTGTACTTCGAGGGTACGACGCTCACCGAGGGGCGCGGCACGGACCGTCCGTTCGAGCAGATCGGCGCCCCGTGGCTGAAGGCATCGGAGGTGGCCCGCGTGATGAACGAGCGGCGGCTCCCCGGCATCCGGTTCGAGGCGATCACGATGCCGGTTCTGCCGACGGCGGGGAAGCATCCGGGAAAGACCATTCCAGCGATCCGCTTCGTGGTCACCGACCGCCAGGCGTATCGGCCAGTGCGCACGTCGCTCCTGCTCATCGACGAGATTCGCCGCCAGCATCCGCAGGACTTCGGCTGGACGGGGACGATCGATCGGCTGACTGGCTCGGACAGGGCGAAGAAGGCGATCGAGGGCGGCACGCTCCCCTCGCTCCTCGAGGATTGGGACCGGGAGGCCGCTGCGTTCAAGGAGAGCAGCGCGGCGTACCGGCTCTATCGCTGATCACACGCACGGGACACGTCTCGAGGCGTCAGAACAGCTGAGGAGCGGATGTCAACGGATTTGATCGGATACGGCTCCATCGGGAGGCCACTGCTGCTACCCAAGTATCTCGTTCAGCCAGCTCGGCGAGTCTTTTGAGCTGCGGCGCAGAGCCTCGGACCCGCAGCCTTGAATTGATTGGCTGTTGTCATCGCCGTTCTCCGCGACCTCCGCGCCCCCGCGAGCAATACACAGCGACTTGGTGTTTCTCGCAGAGGCGCGGGGAGCGCGGGGGGGGGCTATATCGGGAGACGACGTTCTCAGGCACCGTGACCCCAATCGGTTGGCAGTTCCCAGTACCTGATGGAATCCGTTGCATCCGTGTCATCCGTTCCCGTGCCGTTGGTACGCCACTAGAAGCAAAGAGATCTCGCCGACGTATCTCCAGGAGTAACATGTCCCGCCACGTCTCGCTCGCCGCAACAGCCGCCCTGTTTGTCGTCACGGCGTCGGCGCCGCTCTCGGCCCAGCGCCCCACCACGTTGGCCGGTCGCTCCGTGGTGTACGCGCCGACCGGCATGGTCGCGACCAGTCAGCCACTTGCGTCCGCGACGGGCCTCGAAGTGCTCCGACTCGGTGGCAACGCCATCGACGCGGCCGTCGCCGCCGCGGCGGTGCTGAGCGTGACCGAGCCGCACATGACCGGGATCGGCGGCGACATGTTCGCCATCGTCTGGCTGGCGAAGGAGCAGAAGCTGGTCGCGCTCAACGCGAGCGGCCGCGCCGGCTCGCTGATGACGCGCGAGGCGCTCCAGGCTCGCGGCTTTCGGCCCGGGGTGGAGCAGGGCGTGCTGTCGGTGACGGTGCCGGGCGCGCTGGCGGGGTGGGAGCTGCTCGTGCGCACCCACGGCAAGCGCACCCTTGCAGACGCGCTGCAGCCAGCCATTCGCTATGCGCGCGATGGGTTTCCGGTCACGCCCATCATCGCCTCGCAATGGGCGGCCGAGACTGCGCTGCTCCAGAAGGACTCGGCGGCCACCGCCACCTTTCTGCCCGGTGGGCGCGCGCCCAACGCCGGCGAATGGTTTCGTAATCCCGACTACGCGCGCACGCTGGAGACGATCGCCACTGGCGGCATCGGCACGTTCTACGGCGGCGCGCTCGGCGAACGCATCGTCGCGCGGCTCGCAGCGCTACGAGGCTTCGTCACCATCGATGACCTTCGCAAGAACGCTCCCAATTGGGTGACGCCGATCTCGGTGCCGTTCCATGGCTATCGTGTGTGGGAGCTGCCGCCCAACAATCAGGGCGTCGCCGCGCTGGAGATGCTGCGCATCCTCGAGCCGTACGACCTGAAGGCGATGGGGCACAACTCGGCGGCTTACCTGCATCACCTGATCGAGGCCAAGAAGCTCGCCTACGCGGATCTCGAGCGGTTCGTCGGCGACGCCGACCATCTCGACATGCCGGCGGAGCGCATGCTGAGCGATGCATTCATCGCCGAACGGCGCGGCCACCTGAACGCAAGGAAGGCGCAGGCGCGCGTCGATCCCGGCCCGTTCCGCACCGCGAGCGAGACGATCTATCTCACGACCGCCGATGCCGAGGGGAACATGGTCTCGCTGATCAACTCCAACTTCGACGCCTTCGGCTCGGGGATCGTGGTGCCGGGCACCGGGTTCGCGCTGCACAATCGCGGAGCGAGCTTCGCGGTCACCCCGGGACTACCGAACACTGTCGCTCCGGGTAAGCGGCCCTTCCACACGCTCATCCCCGCGTTCATGACGCGAACGGAAGGCGCGCGCGAAGTGCCGTACATGAGCTTCGGTCTCATGGGAGGCGGCATGCAGGCGCAGGGACACGTGCAGTTCGTGCTGAACCACCTCGTCTTCGGCATGGACCTGCAGCAGGCGATCGATGCGCCTCGCTTCCGTCATCTCGACGGGCAGCGCGTGGCGATCGAGGCGCCGGTGGGTGATGCGGTACGCACCACGCTCGAGGCCATGGGGCATGCGCTGGTGAACGAGCGCACCATCTCGTTCGGTGGCGCGCAGGCGATCGTGCGGTTGCCGAAGGGGTGGGCGGCTGGGAGCGACCCTCGCAAGGACGGCATGGCCGTGGGATACTGACCTGGTGAACAGCAGAAGCGACGAACGGCGCGGACACGGCAGACTTCGAATATGTTGCGCAGAAGCCACAGTCCCCATTCTAGTCAATTCAGCGTGCCCACACGCTTATTAAAAGAACGCCGACGTTTCGAAGTACCGCGTCCGGCGTTGCGGCCGCGCAACGGAAAGCTCGCGCGGAGCGATTCTGGAAAACGTAACACAATGATCTGTAGCTTTATTTCGACACCTCGTGGTGAGGCTACTACAAAACAAACGTTCACCATGGCATAAGCCTATATAATACAAAGCATTACAAATCAGGCACGACGGTATATCCATTGCGAACGCCTGTGTGGACCGGCTACGACCCCCGTCCCCGGTTTACTCAAAGGCAGGTGACACATGTCCAAGACGTTGGCTCCAAGGCTCACGATGTTTGCTGTTGCTGCCGTAGTCGGTCTCGCCGGCTGTGCCAGCGAGACGTCCGCCCCCACCTCTCTGCGCGCCCCGAGCTCGGGGCTGCTCGCGCTCGGTCCGACAAACGCCACCCCGGTCCTCGGACAGGTCAAGGTCTGCAAGTCCGCCGGCAGCAATGCAAGCGGCATCTTCGCCGTCAGCCTCGCGAACGTCGGCGGAGCCGGCACCTTCTCCGCCACGGCGACGATCGCCCCAGGCACCTGCCGCGTGGTCGCGGAGGACCTGACCACCACAGCCCCCGGTAACGGCTCCAACGTGACGGTCGACGAGACCTCGGCGGGCTTCGTCGACGGTAGCGTCCTCTTCGTCAACGAGGGCGGCGTCACCGGCCCGACCGCGTTGACCGACAACAGCACCTACTTCGTCAACGCCTTCCACGGCTACGTCCTCACCTACAACAACACCGTGGTGGAGCATCCGCCCGAGGCCTGCGACTTCATCACGTTCGGTCGCCTCGTGACGTACACGGCGGACGGCACCAAGGTCGTGATCAGCGGTAACGCGGGCGGCAACGCTCCCGGTGGCGGATTCCTCGGCCACATCAACATCCAGGTGGGTGACAACAAGTACAACGTCAAGCCGATCACCGGCTACGGCCCGATCGCAGCCGGTGCGCTCTCCACCCTGACGAACTCCCGCTTCGCCTCGGGTGTGGCCACGAACGGCGCCACGATCGAAGTGCGCTTGTATGATGGCGGCGAGCCCGGCAAGGGCACCGACATCGTGGCGCTGAAGATCAACGGCATCAACATCCTCGCCGCTGCCGGTCAGACCATCGACCAGGGCAACATGCAGTATCACTCGAACTGCCGCGGTCCGAGCGACGTGGAAGATTGATCACTGAGCACTAGTGAACGCACGGCCTCGATCGGAAACGATCGGGGCCGTGTCGTATGCGCGCCGTGACGGGTCGCGGGATGGGTGCGCCGGCGCTGGCACGCACGAGCGTTGAGGTACGGTTCGGCGTCTCGCTAGTTCGGACCAAGACAGGGCACCGGAATACCGGCGGCGGCCGCGGCACGGCTATGCCGGAGCTGGCCCGAACTTCTGATTCGTTCTAGCGTTACGCGTCAATACGTGAAGCGCCGGAGATTTCGCAGGATGCGGCCGCCTGGGCCGAGACTCGCACGCGACGTCGGAACCAGGCGGCGCGCCCGCGCCGTCCCTCAGAGACGCGTTGCCTGCCAGCTCACCGTCTTCAGCAGCGCGGGGTGGAGGAAGACCTCGCACCTGCCCGTGCCGCCGATCCGCGTGGCGACGCCGCCGTCGAGCGACACCGTGCCGGAGTACGGACAGCCCACGCTGAAGTCGAACGAGAAGCTCCGTCCCCGGATCTGGCCGTTCAGCACGTCGAGCAGCGGCGGGAACGACGGCGGCACGTACTCCTGGCCGCCCTTCGTCGTGCAGATCGACGACTGCGTCGCCGTCCCGGTGAACGTGTCGCCGGTCTGCACCAGCGTGAGGACGCCCCAGTCGTAGCACGTCGCGTGGGTGACGGGTCCCTCCGGCTCGATCCCGACGATCTGAGCGATGAACGGCGGGAAGAGCGCGGCCACCGTCTCGCTCCATGCCCACGTGCCGGAGAGGTCGACTGCCTCCGTTCCCACGCTGCGTCGTGGCGCGGAGGTTGGGGCCGTGGGCGCGGCCACGTCGGCGCCGCAGCCGGCGATCGAGAGGGCGGCGAGGAGCGCCACCAGCGGCGCCACGCGGGTCAACGTGCTGCGCGCTTCGACCGGCGGCGCGGGTGCGGCGGGCGATACGGGCGCGGTGGAGCGCGCCGGGAGGTGATCCATGGGAACCCCCTGTGGGGTGCATGGTGGAGTGACGCCAACGCGGGCCACTGCTCCTCGCCCTCGGCGGCGCCATGCCGCCTCCCTCCCGCAACGTGGGTGGTCGCCCCCGCCGACGCCCCGCGTGCCGGGGAGCAGTGGCCGGTGGTGGGTGCCTCCGGCGGGGTGCGCCGATCCGGCCGGACGCGGAAGACCCGGCCACGCGGAGTGCTAAGCTCAGCCGGGTTCGCGATTGGCTCCGCCCGGCGCAAGGGCGATCCCGTCGAGCGCGCCGGGGTTCACGGCCTCTGAGTGACTCCCTCTGAATGGCTCCTACAGTACGGGGCGAAGGCCGCTACCGCAAGCAAGCGCGGTGGGGCGCCACCTTTACGCGGGCCCCCGCCGGGCTGGGCGCCCGCACTGCGTGACCGGTGTGGCACGACCGCCGACGGCGCTCTCGATGACGCGTTGCGGCAACTCGAGACCGCCGCGCCGCAACAGGCCAAGGTCGTGGCGCTTCGCTTCTTCGGCGGCCTCGAGATCGACGAGACCGCGCACGCGCTGGGGATCTCTCTCTCCACCGTGAAGCGCGAGATTCGCGCGCGCGATTCTTCTGAAGTCACTCGACACGACGGCATGACGCGATGGTCGACGAGGTCCCCGCGCGCGGTGAGGAAGCGCTCGTCGTGAAGGACGCGCGCAATTGGATCGTCGCGCTGTACACGACGTCGGGCGACGCGGCGAAAGCGGCGGAGTGGCGGGCGAAGGTGGCCGCTGCGACGACGAAGTAGCCACCGCTCGCCAAGAGATCCTTTAGCACGAGACCATCGTTTCGCTCGCGGCGCCTCTTGCAGCGGGCGCCGAGCCGCTGCATGCTCAACGCCCCGCAGGTGGACCTGAATCGACACGGAAGGTCCGGCCCGGCGGCGATGGCGGCAGTGAAGAAAGCGGGCCGCGTGCGGCTCTGTTACACGACGAAGTGCGACGGCGCCCGTGGCTCCGCGGTGGAGATCACCCAAGGAGGGCCGTACCATGGCACACGACGAGCTGTTCGATCACGGCAGTCCCAGCGAGGGAGTGGCGGAACCCCTCAACCCGGAGAGTGGATCCGTCTCCTCGCACGCCGAAGGTCTGCATGGAGGAGCCATCGGCGGTCCCGGATTCCTCCCGATGGCCGAGCCGATCGCGGTGGACAGCGGCGGGCCAGGCACGTCGGGGTTCACGACGATTCCGCAGGGCACCGGCGGATTCACCGGAGTACCGCAGGGTATGATCCCGCAGAGTACGATCACTGCGCAGCCGCAGCCGCAGCTCGTATTTCCGAAGTTCTGCAACCTGAGCCTCCCCGGCGGATGCTACCGCCTGTCATTCAGGCCGCAGAAGAGCTTCCTCGAGTATCGCGGCACGCTGCGCGTCGACCGCAGCGGCGCCGCACCGGTCATCAGCGGCGACCTGTATCGCTTCCTGCTACTGCCGCCGGTACTGACCGAAGTGACGACGGCCACGACGGCGACGAAGGTGCTCGGCGACAGAGGTCCGACGTCGATCACATCGGAAGTCGTCGGTCCACTCGCGGAGCTGGAGCTCGCCGGCGTGTCGCTGTTCGCTCGGTCACTCGGCATCCCGATCTATCCGCGCAACAAGTACTACTCGTACCTGAAGGGCACGGGGCTCAGCATCCCGACCTTCTCCTACGGAACGTGCGCGATCACGATCACGATGCAGGAGTACGCCTACACGCAGCCGCCCGCCGGCTCCTTCAATGGCACCTTCCCGGCGTCGCCCGGCACGCGGACGATCTCGATGGTGCTCACGGCCGCGCCCGCACCGCTCGGCTATCCGAGCGCCTACTTCGAGGGGCGCCTCTACGAGAACGGCGTCGACAAGGGCCAGCTGACGCTCGGCTGGGTGTCCACGTACTTCCGCCGCGCATCCATCGAGATCGACACGGTGGTCGGCGCAGTGGCGCCCCAGGCGGTGGGCGCGGAGAGCCTGCGCTCCATCTATGCGAAGGCGGGATGGGACGTGCGGGTGACGTACGACCAGACCAACGTCCCGATTCCCGGCGGCGTGAGCTCGACGTCGTGCTGGAGCAACGCGAACCTTCACGCGCTCATGACGACGGTTCGCAACCCGGCGACGAACCTCGACGCCGACTGGCATCTACATCTGGTCGTCGTGCCGGCGACGATGGGGTGTGGCCGCGGCGTGATGTACGACACGATCGCCGTACCGCGTGAGGGGGTCGCCAGCTTCTGCGACGACGGCTACCCCGCCAACGAATCCGCCAGCTTCGGGACCGCATCCAACCAGAGGCAGCGCAACGTGCCACGCGCGTTCCTGCGCAGCGCGTGTCACGAGACGGGGCACGGCTTCAACCAGATCCACCAGGAGCAGGAGGCCGGCGCCGACAACTCGATCATGACGACGACGCCGAGCGTGGCGAACGTGCTGGGTGGACCGGCGACTGGCGCGCCCGGCATCTTCCCCGACAACATCAATCTCGGCTTCAACGAACACGTGCGGCATCACCTCGTACACTTCCCGGACATCGGCGTCCGTCCGGGCGGCATGACGTTCGGCTCGGGACATTCGTCCACCTTGCCCCAGGCGGATCGCACATACTTCTCGGCGTCGGAGCTCGAGCTGTCGCTCGAGATCGAGTCGAACCGGATCGAGCTGGGCGAGCCGCTGCTGCTCACGTGGACGCTCACGAATCGGTCCAACGTTCCGCTTCCCATCCCCAACGACGTCTCCGTCGAGGCGCAGCACACGTTCGTCGACGTCACGGACTCGAAGGGCGTGGTGCGGCAGATGCCGTCGTTCGTGATTCGCACCGACCAGGCATCGATGATGGCGCTCGAGCCGGGCGAATCGATCTCGGAGAGGACGCGCCTGTTCTGGGGCTCCAACGGATTCGCGTTCGAGCAGCCCGGGCACTTCATCGTCGGGGTCCGCATCCTCTGGTCGATCGCCGGCATCCCGGTGGGCGTGAAGGCGATTCATCACGCGTGGGTGAACTTCCCGCAGACGCAGGTGGACAACGACGCCGCCGCGGAGCTGTTGCATCCGGAGGTGGGCAAGTACGTCGCCCTCGGTGGGGGCGCCGACCATCTCACCCAGGCGGTGCGCAGACTGGAGCGCGTGATGGGCGCCGCAGAGGTGGGCGACGAGGACAGCGGCGCGCTGCGCACTGGCACGGCCACGGCCGAACGGCCCAAGGCACTGCGCGGATTCAAGGGCTTGCAGATGCCGCGGCAGGGGGCGGGCGACCGGTCGCGTCCATCGCGCGCACCCGAGCGGGCGCCAACCGGTTCTTCGAGCGACGTCGGAGGACGCAGTCCGATGCACGCCGCGGCACCGCGCGCGTCGAGCAGCCCGAGCAAGGGCTCGCGCGGCAAGTCACGCTGATAGGCACGTGATGGGGAATCGAGCACGCCGTGGCTCTCGCTGCGGCGTGCTCGTCGCGTCAGCGCGGAGCTGTGACGTCTTCGTCTCGCTCGTACGCGAATTCGCACCCCCCGTCATCCACGAACGAGAGTTGGTCGCCCTCGAGCCGAAACCGGTATCGCTCCTGCGAGTCTGTCGCGGTCTGGATCATCACCACACCGTCGGACTCCACGCGATAGCTTCCGGCGTCCCAGATGATGAAGCCCTGCGTGGCGTCCTTGGTCCCTGCGTAGCGCGCGTCCTGGAGCTCGAGCCGCGCGGGATACGCGCTGGCACATTCGCCGCCGGCGACCCGATGCCAGCGGCCACGCAGATCTGTCGTCGGCATGGCTGCATCCTCCCAGTGATCGTGAGTGCGTTCGACCAACATGCGGCCAGCCGGTGGACGCGGCAAGCGACCGTGGCCGACGAGCGGCGCGACTCTCGGCGGGGGCTTCCGCGTGGCGCGGGACGTGCCGAAGTTTGCCGCATCATTCGACTCCGGAGACTAGATGCAGCCGGGTACCGCAATGCTTGGGCTCGCCCTTGCCGCGCTCGTCGCCGAACCCGCCCGCGCGCAGATCCTATCGAACCCGACGCAGTGGTACATCGACACGCAGATGTACTCGACCCGCGTGTTCACCGACATGGTCGCGAACTCGATGATCACGGGCCGCACGGGCACGCGCGCCAAGGCATCCGCCCCGAACGCCCCTGCGGCCGCCGACCCCACACAGTTCCGCGAGGCAGCGAGCGCGTCGATGGCGCGGACGCTCGCCGTTCGAACGCGCGGCAGCGTCGAGCAGCGGGACGAGACACGGCGGCTGCTCGACTCCTACGTCGCCCTCTACAAGCAGACGGCAGAGACGGATGGCTTTCCGTCGAACGATCTCGCCTACGCGTTCGAGTATTTCGTGGTGAACAACTACCACATCTACCACGACCTGATGTCGGTGCCCTACGGCAAGGACCCGCGCGCGAAACGTGGCGTCGACGGGTTTGATCGCATCCGCATCATGAACGAGAAGAAGCTGCTCCAGATCACCATGCCGCAGGAGCGCGCGATCTACGAGCAGTTCCGCGCGTCGCTCGGCGCAAACCCAGAGGTCGGACGCATGACAGACGTGCAAAAGCAGGAAACCGCCGAGCAGATGGCGATCATGTTCGGCGTGAACTACGCGGCGTACATGCGCGCGATCGACGCGGGCAGCGACCAGGCTGTCGAGCAAGCGCACCAGATGGCAAGGCAAGGGCTGGAAAAGCTCCTCGGTGTGCCGGTGACGAGCATCAGGGTGACCAGCGCGGGACTGGAACGTTGATGACACACTCTCCCCTCTCTCGCCGCCAATTTCTCGCCTCCGCCGCTGCGGTCACCGGCGTCGCCGTCGTGGGTCTCGACCTCGCCCGGCCCGAGCTGCTCGAATCCGCCGAGCCCGTAGCGCGCGCGGCAAGAACGCGCTTGAAGCCGAGCCTCAACGCCTACTCGTTCGTCGAAGCACTCCAGGAAAACGCGAAGGATGCGAGCAAGGGCCTGGACCTGTTCCGCGTCTGCGACTTCTGCGCGCAACACGGCTTCGACGGCGTGGACGTCACGGGCTATTTCTTCCCCGGCTATCCGGCCGCGCCCGCCGACGCCTACCTCATGAAGCTGAAGCGCCATGCGTTCGACCTGGGGCTCGGACTGAGCGGCACCGGCGTGCGGAACGACTTCACCACCGCCAACCGCGCGGTACGTGCCGAGGGAGTTCAGCGCGTCAAGACGTGGATCGAGGTGGCCGCCAAGCTCGGCGCACCAACGGTCCGCGCGTTCGCGGACTCACAGGCTCCGTTCAAGAGCTGGCAGGAGGCGTCGGGAAACGCTCCGCGCGGCGCTGTGGAAGCATGGATTGCCGATGCGCTGCGGGAGTGCGCCGAACACGGTGAGAAGTTCGGCGTGATCGTCGCCGTGCAGAATCACGGGGACTTCATCAGGAGCGGCGCGGAGCACCTCAGCCTGCTCGAGCGCGTGAACCATCGGTGGTGTGCCGCCATGGTGGACACGGGCGAATACTTCACCGCCGATCCGTACATCGACATCGCGCTCATGGCGCCGCGCGCTGTGAACTGGCAGGTCAAGGAGACGACGCGAAGCAGGCTCGATTCTCCGCGCATCGACATGAAGCGGCTGGTAACGGTCATTCGAAAGTCGGGATACCAAGGATACCTGCCGATCGAGACGCTGCGCATGGGCCGCGCGGACTACGACACGTTCAAGGAGATTCCGAAGCTGTTGGCCGAGCTCCGCGAGGCGATCGATGCGACGTCGTCGCTCTGAGCGAGCGGGCCGCACGTGAGCTCGGCCAGCGCGGCCAGCGCGCCTGTCAGCTTCGAGTGATGCTCGAGACGATGTGCGTCTTCTGCGCGTCCAGTCCTGGCGCCGACCCACGCTACCTCGCCGCCGCGCAGTCGTTCGGCGAGTTGCTAGCGCGCTCGGGGCGGCGCATCGTGTACGGAGGCGGAAACACGGGGTTGATGGGCTCGCTCGCCGATGCGGCGCTCGCCGCTGGCGGGGAGGTGATCGGCGTGATGCCTCGGCACCTGGTCGATCGCGAGGTGGCTCACTCGAATCTCACCCGCCTCGATATCGTCGCATCGATGCACGAGCGAAAGGCGCGACTGGCGGAGATGGCTGACGCGTTCGTCGCGCTGCCTGGAGGGCTGGGGACGCTCGAGGAGTTCACCGAGATCTGGACGTGGGGCCAGCTCGGCCTGCACCGGAAGCCGTACGGTCTCCTGAACGTGGCGGGCTACTACACGCCGTTGATGACCTTCCTCGATCACGCCGTCGCCGAGCGATTCGTTCGGCCCGAGCATCGCGCGATGGT
>JBDSDB010000021.1:0-12272 GCA_039920785.1 Gemmatimonadaceae bacterium | reverse complement strand
TGGCTGCCTGTCACGCAGGGAGCAGATCGCAGTAGGTGAAGCGTTCCTCACGGAGCACGATCTCGCCGGTCACGACGCCGATCGGCCTGGCGTAGATCGGCCCGTCGTGCACGAAGGTGTGGAACTCTCCGTTCTCGCCGCATGGATCCGCCGTGGGAGGCAGGTCTGCCAACAGCGCGCGATCGAAGCGGCGTCCGGCGAAGCTCGGATCGATCTGCGTTCCATCCACGCACACGAGCGTCGCCACGAAACCGTCGGCGATGAACGACTCGGCGAGCTCGCGCGTCGGCCGCTCCCATAGGGGATAGAGGCCGCGAAACGCCGTGTCGGCGAGCAGGTTGTCGCGATAGGCGCGCACGTCGCGCAGGTAGAGGTCACCGAAGGCGATGGAGTGCACGGCGGGCTGCGAGGCGGCCAGCTCGTCGAGCGCGGCGCGGAACGCACGCTGGTACGCATCGTCGGACGATTTTGGCTCGAGCGCGACCTCGAAGAGTGGCAGCACGAGCGCCGCGGCCTGTTCCTCGAGGAGCGAGCGCCGAACGCCGTGAATGCTGATGCGATCGTACTCCCGCGTCACGCTCGTGAGGAGCGCGGTGACTTCATACTCCGTGCTCGCGCGCAGCCGCTGCAGGGCGAGTGCGCTGTCCTTGCCTCCGCTCCAGCTCAGGGCGACGGCTGCTCGCGTCACGCGACCTCGGGCAGGAGATCTGCCACGCGCGGGAGCGTGAGCGAGAAGGTACTCCCTTCGCCGACGCGACTCTCCACGGTCAGGTCGCCGTCCATGCCGCGAGCGAGATCGCGACTGATGGCCAGGCCCAGTCCCGTACCCTCGTGCGGCCGCGTGAGATCGGCGCGCACCTGGACGAACGGATCGAAGATCGCCTCGAGCTTGTCCGCGGGGATCCCGATCCCCGTGTCGGAGACGCGCACGCTGACCATGTCGTCGGCGGCGGCGCAAGTCACCTCGATCCGACCGCCGGCCGGCGTGAACTTCACCGCGTTGGACAGCAGGTTCACGAGAATCTGCCGCAGCTTCTCCGCGTCGGCGCGCGCGGCGAGCGTGGGGGAGCAGAGCGCGACGGTGAGGGCGAGCCCGTTCGTCTGCGCCTGCGGCGCGACGAGCGACTCGGCGGCACCGACTGATTCGCGGAGCGAGACGTCCGCGATGTAGTAGCGGACCATGCCCGTCTCGAGCTTCGCGTAGTTGAGCACCTCATTGATCAACCCGAGCAGATGGCGCTGGCTAGTCTGGATGCGTCGCAGATCGACGCGCTGCTCCGCGCTGACGGGGCCTCGGATTCCCATCTCCATCAGTTCCGCGTAGCCGCCGATGGCGTTGAGCGGCGTGCGGAGCTCGTGGCTCATCACGGCGAGGAACTCCGCCTTGGCGCGATTGGCCGATTCGGCGATCCGGTACGCCTCCTCGACCGTCGCACGCGCTTGCTGTTCCATGTTGTAGAGCCGCTCGATCTCCTTGCGCGCGTGCACCTGTTCCGTCACGTCGATGCCGTGCGCGATGACGCCGGCGCGGGTGCCGTCCGCTTCGACGAGCGGCAGGTACGCGAAGTCGAGGAAGCGCGCTTCTGGCGGCGCGTCGGGCGTGCGGGCGACGAGAATCGCCAGCTCGCGGCCGACGAACGGCTCGCCGCTCTCGACGACGTGGCGCAGCAGATCCTCGAATCCCTGGCCGCGCAACTCGGGAAGGGCCTCGAACAGTGGCTTTCCAACGAGCTCGCGGTGCCCGATGAGCTGGTAGTACGCATCGTTCGCCAACTCGAAGACGAGCTGCGGTCCGCGAAGGACGGCGAGGAACGCCGGCGCGTGCTGAAACACGTAGGCGAGTCGGGACCGCTCCACTTCGAGCGCGCGCAGCAACCGCTCCCTCTCGGCGGCAGCGGCGCGCGCTTCGCTGACGTCGCGCCAGAAGAGTACCACGCCGCGATCGTCGGTGGGATACGCATCGATCGCGAGATGAATGTCGTGCTCCCCCTGTACGAAGTGATGCGTGAAGTGCACGTGGATGCGCTCCTCCTGCACGCGCCGGTACTGGCGCTCGACCTCAGTGCCGGCGAACGCGGGGAACGCCTCCCAGTGCGAGCGTCCGATCAATGTGTGGCGCGATACGCCGAGTGCCCGCTCGGTGGCCGCGTTCGCGGCGAGGATGACGAAGTGCTCGTCCATGGCGACATAGGCGTCCGCGACCTGCTCGAGGACCTGCGCGGCGTGCTCCTCGGCGCGCAACGTCTCCCACCGCAGCCGGTCGCGCTCACGCTCGCCGAGGATGCGCAGCGTCGTCTCCTGGCAGACGACGAGCGTGCCGTTGATGCTGCCGTCGTCGTCGCGCACGGGACTGTAGCTGTACGTCCACCACACGTCGTCGAGCCGTCCGTTGCGCTCGATCGGCAGGTACTGATCCTCGTGCCAGGTGGCCTCACCGGTGGTCATCACCTGCTCGATCTGCGGGCCGATGGTCGGCCAGATCTCTGTCCAGGACTCGCGTCCGCGCATGCCAAGCGCCCGTGGGTGGCGGCCGCCTTCGCCGAGGCTGGGACGGAAGGCGTCGTTGTAGATCTGCACCAATTGCGGACCCCAGAACAGGAACATCGGATTGCGTGATGCGAGCACGGTGCCGGCGATGGTGCGCAGGCTCAGCGACCACCCGCTCACCGGCCCCAGCGGCGTGGCCGCCCAATCCATGGCGCGACAGCGCGCATGCATCTCGCCGCGACCGGCGAACAGCGTCGCGGCGGAATCCTCGACGAGCGGAGTGCCGCTCATATCGTGAGGACCAGGCGGTGCGGGACGATACTAGACGAAGGCGCGCTCATGGACGACGGTGCGCGGGTGCTCCACACGCGAGCGGCGACGCTCGCGTCCGAGTGAACGACTGACTCGGAACCTACAATGTGCATGCGCGACCGCGAGTCAGGCAGAGCGCGCGACTGACTCTGGATGGCCAGCCGACTTCGTCATCGAACCCCACTCGACGGTTCGCGCGGGCGCGGTCGCAGCACTTGCGGCAAGGAAGCGTACTGATGCAGGCAGCTGCAATTTGCCGCTGGGTGGTCCAGCCGAATCGCCGTGGTCTCCGACCCCGATGTTGGAACGAGCATTGCCACACCTTATGCACTCCAACGCCCGCGGAGGCCGACATGGCCAGGAATTACGAGACCGACGAGGGGGTGCGCATCGCACCACTCAGCACCCTACGTGATTTCGAGGTGGCCGATGGGTATCCCGACATTCGTGGCTGGAGCGTGGAAGCCGCCGATGGCCAGGAGGTCGGGAAGGTACACGACCTGCTCGTCGACATCGACAACATGCGCACGCGCTATCTGGACGTGCGGCTCACGTTGGCGCTCGCGGCCTGCCCGGCCGACCGCGACGTGCTGATCCCGGTCGGCGTGGCCGACATGCGTGAGAATGGAGATGTCATCCGCGTGCCGCTCACGGCCGAGCGTGTCGGGCTGCTTCCGCCATGGAGCAACATGCGCCTGACGCGAGCGCACGAGCTCGAGGTGCGGCGTCACTTCTCACTCGGCGAGGCGGCCGCGGAGGCGGCCGGCGCGGCCGCTGGCGCAGCGGGTGGGGGGCGCGAATTCTACGATCACGACGCGTACGACGACCGACGTTTCTTCGCGGCGCGCCGGCGCTCGGCGGCCAAGGGGGCTTTGGTGGAGCGGGACACGGACGCGCGGAGCGAACTCCGGGCGCACGAGGGAGAGATCCGCGTGCCGGTCGAGCGTGACGACATCGTGGTGCTGAAGCGCGGCGAGGGTGGACGCGACGAGATCATCATCCGCCGGCCGATCGGTGAGACGGGCGAGCGACGTCGGTGACGGTGACGGTGACGGTGACGGTCAGCTCCGGCTGAGGATCTCGCCGAACAGCGCCAGCGCGCGCGGATCGTCGCTCTGGCCGAGCCAGAAGAGCGCCTTCCTCCGGAGTCGCGACTCACGGTTGGTGCGCGCGATCTGGAGCAGCGGGTCGATCCCCTCGCGGTCGTGGAGCTGCGACAGCGCGAAGATGGCCGAGCTCTTCGCGTCGTCGCGCGCATCATCGTCGTCATCGAAGGAGGCGAGCGACTCGTCGCGGCCGTCGAGCTTGGCCGCGACGAACTGGGCGAGCCAGAACGATGCTTCGCGCCGCGTGGACTTGGGGCGCGTGTCTGCGTCGCGCGCGATGACGAGCAGCCGTCGCCAGACGCTCGTGCTGTCGGCGAGCACGGCGGCGGTGACGGCTTTCGCGCCCGACCCGCCCGCGTCGCCGGAGGCGAGGTCGAGGAAGTACTCCGCGGCCGCGGGAGCGGACACGACGCCGAGATACTCCGCGTCACGCAACGCCGAAGCGGTCGAGGTGCCGACGTCGACGCGCGTGACGCGCACCGCTCCGCCCTCCTTCAGCAGACGCACGCGCACCGGACCGGGGAGGCACGGCTCGGTGGACAGCTTGCCGTTGTGCGTCGTGAATTGACCGATGCGCATCGAGCCGCCGATGGAGAAGTAGTTTCTTCCGTCGCCGCACACGCCGGGGCGGACCGCGTAGCGCAGCTCGACCGCTCCATCGGGGGCGTTGCGGACCCGTTGCGCGAGCGACTGTGCCTGCGCGCCGGCGGGCGCGACGAGGACGAACGTGATGACGGCGAGCAGGTGAATGCGCGAACGCATGAGCTTTCCTCTCAGCGGCCGATGATGTCGGTGATGAGCTTCGTCACCCGAGGGTCGTCCTTCTGCGCGAGCCAGAACAGCGCCTTCTTGCGCATCTCGTGATCGTCGTCGCTCCGCGCGATGTCGAACAGCGCCTGCACGGCGCGCTCCTCCTCGCGCTGCGAGAGCACGAAGATGACATGCTCGCGGAGCCGCGGCTCGCGCACGTGGCGATAGAGCGCCACGAGATCCACGATCGGGACCTTGCCCTGCCCTGCCCAGAACACCGCCTTCCGCCGCACCTCGAGCGCCAGTTCTTCATCGCGCGCCTGCGCCAGCATCCAGCGCACGTCGTCGGCGCTCTCGCCCTGCGCCAGCGCCATGAGGATGCGGTCCTGAAGGCGCTGGCTCGACAGCTTGGCGAACAGGCCGCGCAGGAATGCGCGCTCGTCGGCGGTGGCCGCACTGCCCTGGCCCAGCGCGAAGATGGCCGCACCGCGCAACGACTCGGACTCGTGCTCGTCACCGGCGAGGGATCGCACGAGCGCGCGCGACTCACGCTCCTCGCGCTGACCGAGCCAGAACACGGCGGCCTTCCGCACGCTGGCCGATCCGCGCCGCGCCAGGTCCATCAGCGCGGGTAGGCCCGCGCCGTCTCTGATCATCGACAGGGCGCCGACGGCGGCGCCCTGGAGCTTGTCTCCCGGGCCGACGTCGTCGGGGTTGTCGCGCGAACCTTCGGCGTCGGCGCGCGCGATCTCCACGAGCGGCGCCACGACGGACGCGTCGCCGAGCGCTCCGGTCCAGTGCAGGGCGCGGCGGCGCGTCTCGCGCGGCACCGACGAGCTTCGCGCGAGGCGGAGCATGTCCGGCACGACGTTCACGCTGTCGGCGATCGCAGCGGCGAGCAATGGGTTGAGCCGCGAGTTGGAACCCACCTGCGGAGCGAGCGACAGGAAGTACGCCGCTGCCTCGGCCGCGGGCACGTGGCCCAGATCGATCGCGGCGTCGCTCGTCGCCGGCCACGATCCACCGATGTGCGGGCGGATGGTGACCACCTGGCGGTCGCGCACCGTCACGCTCACCCGTGCGGGACCGTGCACGCACGTCACACCCGACCATCGTCCATACGACTCGATGGACGAGTACACGTTGAGAGAGGAACCCATTCCCACCACGTCTCGTCCGTCGCCACACGCGTCGGGGCGCGACGCGTAGGTCATGCGCAACTCGCCGTTGGCGATGGCGGCGACGCGGCGCCCGATCGTGCTGCCCGCCTGCGCGCCCGCCACTGAGCCGCCCGCGAGCGTGGCGAACGCCGAGAGTGATGCGAGCGCGAGGCGGGCGCGTCGGTGCTGTCGGTCGTGCATCATGACGCTCACCCGTTGATGATGTCGACGAGGAACTGCTTGACGCGCGGATCGCGGCTCTGGCCCAGCCAGAAGATCGCCTTCTTGCGCATCGCCGGATCGGGATCGCGCTTCGCGATCTCGAGCAACCGGTCGACCGCCGCCGGATCGCGTTTCTCGGAGAGCACCCAGATGAGTTGCCCCTTGAGCTCACGATCGGTGAGCTTGGAATAAAGCGCGATCAGCTCCGCGGTCTCGACACGAGTCTGGCCAGCGCTGAAGATCGCCTGCTTGCGCGTCTCCACCGAATGCTTCGGATCGGCCGCGATCTGCATCAGCCACTTGTCGTTGCCCTGGCCGCGCATCTGCGAGAGCGAGAAGAGGATCTTCTGGCGCACTCCATCGGACGCGCCGCCGGACTTCGTGCCCAGCTTGTCGAACAGCTCGCGAAGGAAGGTAGCATTCTCGCTGGACTGCTTCTGCCCCAGCCAGAACACCGCCTGCTCGCGGAGGTGCTCGGGTGCGCGATCGTCTTCGGCGATGGCCCGCACCGCGGCGTTACCGCGCGATGAGTTCTGCTGCATGAGCGCTTGCACTGCCGCCTCGCGTAGCTCGTCGCTCGGGGAGCCCTTGAGCAGCTGCTCCAGCGCGAGCGCCGCCCGCTCGCTGCGCACCTGGCCGAGCCAGAACACGCCTGTCTTCCGGATGTCGGCGACGGGATCGCTCCGCACGACGTCGAGCAGGATGTCTTCCGTCTCGGCGGTGCGCTTCTGTGACACGAGGAAAACTGCCTTCTTGCGGAGCGAGACCGAACACGCATCGCG
This sequence comes from Gemmatimonadaceae bacterium, assembly GCA_039920785.1. GTDB lineage: Bacteria > Gemmatimonadota > Gemmatimonadetes > Gemmatimonadales > Gemmatimonadaceae > AG11. The sequence goes on along the minus strand of JBDSDB010000021.1, from coordinate 5,453 downwards.
CCGAGCCAGCACGGTGCGGAGTATGGGCATGGCGTTCTCCGCGTTCATCTGGAGCAGCGCGTTCATCGCCGCGATGCGCTCGTCGTCGTCATCGTCGTCGCGACGACCGTTCGCACACGGCCTGGCGTCGGCCGAAGCGGCCGCCGTCACGGACTGCGCCGCGGCTCCGTCGCCGAGCTGCGCGAGCGCGCCGCGCACTCGCACGGCCAGCGCGTCGGCGTCACCGCGCGTGGAGGCACGCGCGTAGCGCGATCGCTGCGCGTCGAGCGCGCGAAGCGCCGAGCGGAGGTGCGCCGAGCCGCCGATGCTGTAATGCGCGTACCCTTCCCAGTAGAGTGCGTCGCCGGCGTACACCGAGCGTGGGAACTCCGCGGGAATGCGGGCGAACGACTTGGCGGCCGTCTCGTAGTCGCCGCGATTCAGCTGCTCGCGTGCGCGGCGGTAGAGCGAGTCGGCCGGATCGTCGGTCTGCCAGGATGCGGGCGGGCGCGTCGAGAGCATGGCGCGGTCCGAGATGGCGTCGAGGTCGATGGACTCTGCGCGCTCGGCGACGTCCGCGAGCTCGGCGGCGGTCGCGACCTGGGCGACCTGGGCGACCTGGGCGGAGGTACCGACGGCGGAAAGAGCCGTGGCCGCGAGCGCGGTACCGATGAGAAGCTGCGTGAGCGTCATGAGAGTGTATCGATCAGAGGAGATGGCGCGTTCATGAGGTGGCGAGGCCGGCCGGAACGGCCGATCGCAGACGAGGGAGGAGGTCGCGGTCGCGCAGCGCACGATCGATGAGCTCGCGCTCGGGCGCCTGGAGCGGAGCGCCAGAGAGCTGAACGATCTGTGCGAGCACGAGCTCCAGATCGGAGAAGAGGACGCGCATCTGTGGATCGCGTGCGGCCGGGGAATCCATGAGCAGCCGGGTGCTCGACAGGACGTCGCGCGCCCAGCGCGCGGCCTGCTGCACGGCGAGCGGATCGGGTGCGGCATCGCCGCTGCGGTATGCCGTGAGGAGCGCCTCGGCGCGAATGAGCGTCTGGACGGCGGCGGCGCGGTACATGTCGTTCGGATCGGTGGGTGACTCCGTCCCCGGGCGTTCGCGCATCGGGTCGATGCGCGCGTCGTTCCGCGTGGGCGGTGCGACGCGATCGGGGATTGCGGCAACGGACGAAGGCGGCGGCGCGATTGTGAACACGCGATCCACGGCGACGCCGAGGACGAGGCCGGCGGCGAGCGCCGCGGCCCAGCGCCGGATCGTGCGCGGCCGGCGATGGAGCGGGATCACCGGGGTGCCAGCGTGGGTGGTCTCGTCCACGCGCGAAGTGGGAGCGACACGCGCCGCGCGCCGGGCCGCGGCGATGTTGGCCCACATCTCCTCGCGTGGCACGCGGCCGTCCGGCGTGTTGTACCCCGTCGCGGCGAGATCCCGCAGCGGTTCGTCCATCGGCTCGTCCATCGTTCCCTCGTCATCCATGGTCGTCATTCTCCTGCGAAGTCCGCGAGCGCGATGCGCAGCTTGGCGCGTGCGCGCGACAGTTGTGCCTTCGACGTCCCTGCGGTCGTGCCCAACGCTGATCCGATCTCCTCGTGCGTGAAGCCTTCCACGTCGTGCATCACGAAGGTGACCCGACACCCTTCCGGCAGCGCGTCGATGGCCGTCGCGAGCCGTTCCTTCAGATCCGGGTCGGCGTGTCGCGTCGCCACTGCCACCATCGACGCCTCGTCGAGCACCGCTTCTCGCTGGTCGAACCGCTTCACCTTGCGTAGCCCGTTCAGTACCACCGACATCGCGATGGTGCGCAGCCACGAACCGAACGCTGCCTCTTCACGGAAGTCGCCGATACGCTCGAACGCGCGGATGAACGTGTCCTGCGTGAAGTCCTGCGCGAGATCGTGTCGCCCGCTCATCCGATAGGCGAGCCAGTACACGCGGTCGACGTGCGCGTCGTACAGCGCGCGCTCGGCGGCCTCGTCACCCTGTCGTGCGCGTGCGACCAGCTCGCGCTCCTCCACTAACAGCCGTCCATTCGCCGTCCAGGTCCCAGGATGCATCGGCGTGACGCCGATCGACTGCCCGTTCGTCCAGTTCGTTGACCACGTTTGGTGGCGCCTCAAAGACACGACGATCCCCGAAAGGGTTGCGTCGGAGGCGGAGCGGAATTCTGAATGGTGTGGTTCGCCGGGCGTGGCGACCAGAGGCGGGGCGTTCGGGAGGCTTCGCGTGTTAAAGCCCAGGAACCGCGCCGCGCCGCCGGCCTCAGTTCCGCGACAGCCGCGTGTCGCCAGGTTCGGTCAGTCGCGCCGAGCAGCTCCAGCGCGCGCCTTCGTACGACACGAGCGAGAGCGTCGCCTTGCCTGCGTCCGGCACGTCGCTCTCGAGGCGCAGGATCAGGCGGCACCGGTCGTCGGAGAGATGGATGCGGATCGTCCCCTCGCCGTGATACCGGCGGGCGTCGCGGACTGTCATCTCGACGACGATCGCGCGGAAGTGGCCCGCGCCGACCTCCACCTCCTCTCGCCCGACGACGCGTACGATCGTCGGGTTGCGCGCCACGTCGAAGTGGCGGGAGAGCGTGAGCGTCGTGTCCCCCGTCAACGGCAGCGTGCGGAGATAGAACAGGAAGGACAGCTCGTCCAGCGGCGCCGTCGTGGACGTCTCACCCTCGAGTCCCTTCTCCGACTTCCAGCGGCGCTCCTCGGCGAAGACGTTCACCGCGTCGTCGTTGCGCTTGAAGAGCTGACGCGCGTTCGACGTGTAGCGGAGCGTGGCCATGCGCACCGGGTCGAGCCACGAGGCGTTCCGCTCCGAGCCCTTGATCGGCCCCACCCTTCCCTGCATGTCGGAATGGAGCACCCACGTGCTCGTGCCACGGAGCTCGCTGGGCGCATCCACCGAGATCGTTCCGCTTCCCGAAACGCCGGCGCGCACTCGGCCCGTGTACGTCATTCGTTCGCCGGGCGCGAAGGGAAGGTCGGACGAGTGCTGCGCGGCGGCGGTGCCCGCGAGCGATGTCATCGCGAGGACGAATCCGAGAGCGTGGCGACGAAGAGATGTGCGCATACAAGGAACTTCGTCCGCGCAGCGTACGGCTTCTGTAGGGAGACTCCCGCGGCTTTGTGGGGACACGCGCTCGCCGTCGCGCGCGTCGTCGCACTCGCCGTCGCACTCGTTGTCGCACTTGTTGTCGCACTCGTTGTCGCACTCGTTGTCGCGCGCGTCGTCGCGCTCATGTCGGGAGATTCCCCCGTCGCCTGTCCGTCAGACGCGTAAGAGGTTCCACACTTCACCCGACGTTCGCGGACGCGTGTTTCGGCGACCTTCATGTCACACGAGCGCGATGACCGTGCTCGATCGACTGGAGGTCGAACAATGCGAGTCCTCTCACGGCTGTCTCTTCGAATCGTTCTCCCGACGCTGGCGCTGTCGCTCGCGCTGCCCGTCCTGGCGTGGACGTCCACCAGCGAGATCCTGGCGCTGCAGGCCGAGAGCAAGCTCTGGGTCGACGGCACCTCGAGCCTCAAGAGCTGGAGCTGCAAGGCCGGCGAGGTCAACGCCGTGGTCGACGCCACGCCCAACGGCATCGCCGAGGTCGCGCTCGGCGAGAAGGGCGTGCGCACCGTTCGCGTCACGGTGCCCGCCGGCAAGATGGAGTGCGGCAACGGCACGATGAACGAGCACATGCTGAAAGCGCTCAAGGTCGGCGAGTACAAGACCATCGAGTTCAGGATGTCCGGCTATGATGTGAACCGCGGCGCCGACGGCGTCACGGGCACGCTCAAGGGAGCGCTCACCCTCGGCGGCGTCGAGAAGCAGATCGCCATCCCGGCGGTCGGCAAGCGCGAAGGCACCGCGCTCCGCGTCACCGGTTCCTATCCGCTCAACATGACCGAGTATGACCTCAAGCCGCCCAAGCTGATGTTCGGCAGCATCAAGGTCGGCGAGACGGTCACCGTGAAGTTCGACCTGCTCCTCAAGAGCTGACCACCTAACCCGAGCGCTGTCATCAGCGCTCACTCGAGGATCCGACCATGACCAACACGTCTCGACTCGCGCTCTTCGCGGCCCTCGTGGCGGCCGCTCCGGCCTTCGCGCAGGAGGCGACGACCACGGTCGCCATCGCGCCGCGCGACACCATCTCCAAGCCCACCGCGACCACGCCCGCCACGACGGCGGCTGCCGCCACGACGGCGGCTGCCGCCCCGACGGACACCCAGCCCACGGCGAAGACGCCGCCCGCCAAGGCGGCCCGATACTTCGTCCCCGCCATCGAGATCCAGCACATACGCGCCGCCGACCAGCGCGGCATCAACGTGTTCGAGTCGCCGAAGGACGCGGGAGCCGGCTACACGGGGATGAAGATCTCCTGGGGCGGCGCGTTCGTGCAGCAGTTCCAGAACCTCACGCACCAGAACTCCGCTGCTCCCAAGCTGGTCGCCGGCGTGAACCAGAACGCGCTGATTCCGATCGGCTCCGGCTTCAACAACGCCAACGCCAACCTCTACCTGAACGTCCAGCTCGCGCGCGGCATCCGCGTCGCGGTCGAGACGTACGCCTCGACGCGCCACCACAACGAGTTCTGGGTCAAGGACGGCTACTTCCTGGTCGACGGCTCGCCGATCGAGAACAAGCTGCTCGACAAGATCATGGAATTCGCCACGCTCAAGGTCGGCCACTTCGAGGTCAACTACGGCGACCAGCACTTCCGCCGTTCCGACAACGCGCAGGCGCTCTACAACCCGTTCGTCGGCAACTTCGTCATCGACGCCTTCACGACCGAGGTCGGCGCCGAGGCGTATCTGCGGAAGAACGGCCTGCTCGCGATGGTCGGCATGACGGGTGGCGAAGTGAAGGGCTCGGTGACGTCGCCAGGACAGCGCGGACCCAGCTACCTCGCCAAGCTCGGCGTCGACAGGAAGCTCACGAGCGACATCCGCGTCCGCCTGACGGGTTCGATGTACAAGAAGGACCGCTCGCAGAACGGCACGCTGACCAGCGGCGACCGCGCCGGCTCGCGCTACTACGACGTGATCGAGCCGGTCGGCTCCACCGAGTCGGCGAACGCGTGGTCCGGCGCGATTCAGAGCGGGATGAGGAACATGGTCACCGCCTTCGCCATCAACCCGTTCGTCAAGGTCGGCGGCGCCGAATTCTTCGGCAACGTGGAGACGATGACGGGCGCGGCCCTCACCGAGCCGCAGCGCCGCACGCTGCGCCAGCTCGTCGGTGAAGGTCTCTACCGCTTCGCCAACGACAAGCTCTACCTCGGCGGCCGCTACAACACCGTGAAGGGCGAGCTCGCGGGAATTCCGAACGACATCACGGTGAAGCGCTCGCAGATCGGCGGCGGCTGGTTCGTCACGCCGAACGTGCTCACCAAGCTGGAGTTCGTGCGACAGCGCTACGAGAACTTCCCCACGACCGACATCCGCAACGGCGGAAAGTTCCAGGGCTTCATGGTCGAGGG